>NZ_JBIVZG010000001.1:0-39341 GCF_044759445.1 Streptomyces sp. NPDC101118
AGCCCCTCCGGCGTTTGAGGAGCGGGGGTCCGGGGGCGGAGCCCCCGAAAGGGTCCGGGCGAAGCCCGGGGAACGGAGGAAGGGCGGGTAGGGGAACCGGCCCCGCAGGGCAACGACCCGCACCCGGCAACGATCCGCACCCGGAAACGGCACGCACCCGGAAACGGCACGGCACCCGGCACGGCACGGCACCCGGCACGGGACCCGCACCCGGCACGGGACCCGCGCGGGGGCCGGGCCAGGGGGGAAGGGGACCGCCGGAGGCTAGCGGCGGGGGGTGACCGTCAGGAGGATCTCGTCGCGCGGCGCCATGCCGGCCCGCCACGCGCCGCCGTGGCGGCCCGCCGTCCACACCTTGCCGTCGAACTCCACCCGGTCCAGACGCAGCTCCGCCGCCCGGGCCACCGCCCAGTGCGCCACCGCCCAGCCCCGCCGCTCCGACGGCACCGTGACGGCCAGCGGAGCGCCCGGCGCGGACGCGCCCTTCGCGCCGCCCGGCAGCACCCCGGGCCCGAAGTCCCGCACCAGCTCGGCCCGCACCTTGCCCGCCGACCCCTGCTCCTGCCCCGCGGGACCGCCGCAGCCCAGCGTCGCCGGCTCCCGCCCGGTCAGCGCGCCGGCCAGCAGCTGCGCGTCCGGCTCGTGCTTCGCGTACGCCTGCGGGAACCCGCTGAGCTGCACCTTCTGCGCGGCCACCGTCAGCGGCAGCCGCGAGTAGCCGCGCACCTTCACCAGCCGGTCGTAGAAGATCCCGGCCGAGTACACCGGGTCCATGATCTGCTCCGGGGTGCCCCAGCCCTGCGAGGGCCGCTGCTGGAAGAGGCCCAGCGAGTCCCGGTCGCCGTGGTCCAGGTTCCGCAGCCCGGACTCCTGCATCGCCGTCGCCAGCGCGATCGTGACCGCACGCTCCGGCAGCGCCTTGCGCGTGCCGACCGCCGCGATCGTCGCCGCGTTCGCCGCCTGCTCCGGGCTCATCTCGTACGTGGCGCCCTCGCCGCTCCCGCCGCCCGCGGCCCGCACCGTGCACCGCGGGGCCCCGCCGCCGCCGTTCGACGCGTACTGGACGGCGAAGTACCCGGCCAGGCCGAACAGCACGCAGACGGCCGCGGCGACGCGCAGCGGACGGCGTCGGCGTCGGCGGCGCCGGCGGTCGGGCGACAGGCTGGATTCGGGCACGTCGCCCACCGTACTTGAGGCTTCCTCGTACCCCGGTAGTCGCCCGCGGCCACCAAAACGCCCCTGCCCAGCGGTCCCGCCCGACCTGGAGGGGCCTCTGGACAGGCACCCCGGGGGCACCGGCCGCCCCGCCCGCCCCCGCCGCACCGAGCGTCCACCGGCCGGACGGCACCGGTCCCCCGACCGGCGGGGCGCTAGGGTCGGAGACATGCCAGATACCGCGCTCGACCTCAGTCTGGACGCAGCCGAACTCACCGCACGGCTCGTCGACATCCCGTCCGTCAGCGGCACCGAGAAGGTCCTCGCCGACGCCGTCGAACACGCGCTGCGCGCCCTGCCGCACCTGACCGTGGACCGGTACGGCAACAACGTGGTGGCCAGGACCGACCTCGGCCGCGCCGAGCGCGTCGTGCTCGCCGGGCACCTCGACACCGTGCCGATCGCCGACAACGTGCCCTCCCGGCTCGACGAGAACGGCGTCCTCTGGGGCTGCGGCACCACCGACATGAAGTCCGGCGTCGCCATCCAGCTGCGCATCGCCGCCACCGTGCCGGAGCCCAACCGCGACCTCACCTTCGTCTTCTACGACAACGAGGAGGTCGCCGCCCACCTCAACGGCCTGGGCCACGTCGCCGAGGCGCACCCGGACTGGCTGGCCGGCGACTTCGCCGTACTCCTGGAGCCCTCCAACGCCCAGGTCGAGGGCGGCTGCCAGGGCACCCTGCGGGTGCTGCTCAAGACCCGGGGCGAGCGGGCCCACTCCGCCCGCAGCTGGATGGGCTCCAACGCCATCCACGCGGCCGGCCCGATCCTGGCCAAGCTCGCCGCGTACGAGCCGCGCAGGCCGCTGATCGACGGCCTGGAGTACCACGAGGGCCTCAACGCCGTACGGATCGAGGGCGGCGTGGCCACCAACGTGATCCCCGACGCGTGCACGGTCACCGTGAACTTCCGCTACGCCCCCGACCGCACCCAGGAGGAGGCCCTCGCCCACGTCCGCGAGGTCTTCGCCGACTGCGACGTCGACGAGTTCGTCGTCGACGACCACAGCGGCGGCGCCCTCCCGGGCCTCTCGCACCCGGCGGCCGTGGCCTTCATGGAAGCCGTGGGCGGTCTGCCCATGCCCAAGTTCGGCTGGACGGACGTGTCGCGCTTCAGCGCCCTCGGCGTTCCGGCCGTGAACTACGGCCCGGGGGACGCGCTGCTCGCCCACAAGGTCGACGAGCGTGTCGAGACCAAGGCCATCCTGTACTGCGAGGAACGACTCCGCGCCTGGCTGACCGCCTGAATTCCGCTCCCGGCCACCCTTGTGTGCCTACTCTGAACGATCCGAACGATCAGCAGGAGGGAGCACGCAATGGGCAACCCGGAGGGCACCCGGCGCAAGCCGGAGGAGCAGCAGCTCGGCCCGGTGCTGCGACGGCGGAACCAGGTCCAGGCGGGCAGCACCACCGACCAGCGGCTGCTGGACTCGGCCGGACCGACCGAGTGGGTGCACACCGATCCGTGGCGGGTGCTGCGGATCCAGTCGGAGTTCATCGAGGGCTTCGGCACCCTGGCCGAGCTGCCGCCCGCGATCAGCGTGTTCGGCTCGGCCCGTACTCCGGCGGGGTCGCCGGAGTACGAGGCGGGCGTCCGCATCGGCCGCGCGCTCGTCGACGCGGGCTTCGCGGTGATCACCGGTGGCGGCCCCGGCGCGATGGAGGCGGCCAACAAGGGTGCCCGCGAGGGCAACGGCATCTCGGTCGGCCTCGGCATCGAGCTGCCCTTCGAGCAGGGCCTCAACCCGCACGTCGACCTCGGCCTGAACTTCCGCTACTTCTTCGTCCGCAAGACGATGTTCGTGAAGTACGCACAGGGGTTCGTCGTCCTGCCGGGCGGACTCGGCACGCTGGACGAGCTGTTCGAGGCGCTCACCCTCGTGCAGACGCAGAAGGTCACGCGCTTCCCGATCGTGCTGTTCGGGTCCGCGTACTGGAGCGGCCTGATCGACTGGCTGCGGGACACCGTCGTGGCCCAGGGCAAGGCCTCGGTGCGGGACCTGCTGCTGTTCCACGTCACGGACGACGTGGACGAGGCGATCGCCCTGGTCACCAAGGAGGTCGGCAAGTAGCGCCGAGGCACCGCGCGCCGGCGCAGGTGGCGCCGGCGCCCGCCGGGCTGGTCCCGGCCCGGCGTGCCTCAGGCCAGTCCCCGGCGGGTCGCCGCCGGGGGCCGGTGGCCCTGGATCGAGGCCACCATGTCGAGGATCTGCCGGGTCTCGGCCACCTCGTGGACCCGGTAGACCTGCGCGCCCAGCCAGGCCGAGACGGCCGTGGTCGCCAGGGTGCCGAGCAGCCGCTCCTTGACCGGCTTGTCGAGGGTCTCGCCGACGAAGTCCTTGTTCGACAGCGACACCAGCACCGGCCAGCCGGTGGCCGTCATCTCGCCCAGCCGGCGGGTGGCCTCCAGCGAGTGCCGGGTGTTCTTCCCGAAGTCGTGGCCCGGGTCGATCATGATCGCGTCCCGGCGCACGCCGAGGGCCGCGGCCCGCTCGGCCAGCCCCACGGTCACCCGCAGGACGTCCGCCATCACGTCCTCGTACTCCACCCGGTGCGGGCGGGTACGCGGCTCCGCGCCGCCCGCGTGCGTGCAGACCAGGCCCACGTCGTACCGGGCGGCCACCTCGGCCAGCTTCGGGTCGACCCCGCCCCACGCGTCGTTGAGCACGTCCGCCCCGGCCTCGCAGACCGCCTCGCCGACCTCGTGCCGCCAGGTGTCCACGCTGATCACCACGTCGGGGTGGCGGCGGCGCACCTCGGCCACGAAGCCGACCGTACGCCGGACCTCCTCGGCGGCGTCGACGTGCTCGCCGGGGCCCGCCTTGACCCCGCCGATGTCGATGATCGCGGCACCCTCGGCCACGGCCTGCTCCACCCGGTCCAGGGCCGGCGCGTCGCGGAAGGTCGCGCCCTGGTCGTAGAAGGAGTCCGGGGTCCGGTTCACGATGGCCATGACCACCGGCTCGTGCGTGGCGAACTCGCGCCTGCCCAGTCGCAGCACCCTGATTTTCCTCCTCGTGTCCCTGCCCTCGACCTTAACGGTCAGTGGCTCATGGCACGATCGTGACCGGACAGTCCGGCACTGGGGAGTTGATCGTGTTCTGGTTCTTGCTGATCGCGTTGGTCGTGGTCGTCGCCGGGGTCACGCTCGCCGTCGTGGGCGGGGGCGAGCAGGCCGTGCTCCCCGAGGCGGAGCGGGAGGTCGTGGCGGACGCGCTGCCCGAGACCCGGCCGGTGACCAGGGCGGACATAGACGCGCTGCGGCTGCCGGTGGGTGCCCGCGGCTACCGCATGGCCGAGGTGGACGACGTCCTCTCCCGGCTGGGTGCCGAGCTCGCCGAGCGGGACGCCCGGATCGCGGGCCTGGAGGCGGCGCTGGCCGGAGCGCAGGCCACGGCGGTGGGCGGCCCCGACCTCTTCAAGCGGGACCGCGCCGAGGGCGACGAGGGGGAGCGGCGATGAGCGGGGCGGTCGCGGGCACCGACGGCCTGCTGCGGTGTCCCTGGGGCCTGTCGGCCGAGGACTACGTCGCGTACCACGACGAGGAGTGGGGCAGGCCGGTCCACGGCGACGACGCCCTGTACGAGCGGCTGTGCCTGGAGGCCTTCCAGTCCGGGCTCTCGTGGATCACGATCCTGCGCCGCCGCGAGGGCTTCCGGACGGCCTTCGCCGGCTTCAGCATCGCGGCGGTCGCGGAGTACGACGAGACGGACGCGGCCCGGCTGCTCGCGGACCCGGGCATCATCCGCAACCGCGCGAAGATCGAGGCGACCCTGGCCAACGCGCGGGTGCTGGCCGGCTGGGAGCCGGGGGAACTGGACGAGCTGATCTGGTCGCACGCTCCGGACCCGGCCGGGCCGGCCCCGCTGTCCCTGGCGGACGTCCCCGCGGTCACCCCGGAGTCCACCGCTCTGTCGAAGGCGCTCAAGAAGGCCGGCATCCGCTTCGTCGGGCCGACCACGGCGTACGCGCTGATGCAGGCGTGCGGCCTGGTCAACGACCACCTGGCCGACTGCTCGGCGCGCTGACGCGGCGCACCGACGGAAGGCGCGGGCGGGGGTGGGGGCGAGGAGCCCGCACCCCCCGGGCCGTGTCTTCCGGACCAGGCCGGGCTCGCGGGGCCTGGCCGGCTCAGCGGCCCAGGAACTTCGGCCGCTCCTTGGCGACGAACGCCTGCACCGCGATCGTGTGGTCCTCGGAGGCGCCGGCCCGGGTCTGGAGCTCGTCCTCCTTCTCCAGCGCGTCGGCCAGCGGGGCGCCGGCCCCGAACGCCAGGGCCTCCTTGATGGAGGCGTACGCGACGGTCGGCCCGTCCGCGAGGCGGCGGGCCACCTCGGCGGCCGTGGCGGCGAGCTCCTCGGCGGGCACGAGACGGTTCACCAGGCCCAGCTCGTCGGCCTCCTGCGCGGAGATCGACCGCGGGAAGAGCAGCAGGTCGGCGGCCCGGCCGGCACCGATGAACCGGGGCAGGGTCCAGGAGAGGCCCGAGTCGGAGGACAGGCCGACCCCGGCGAAGGCGGTGGTGAAGCTGGCGCTGTCGGCCACCACCCGGTAGTCGGCGGCCAGCGCGAAGCCGAAGCCGGCGCCCGCCGCGACGCCGTTGACCCCGGCGACGACCGGCTTCGGCATCTCGGTGATCGCCCGGACGATCGGGTTGTAGTGCTCGCGCACCGTGCTCAGCGCGTTGCCGGAGCCCGACTCGCGGGTCGCCGCCAGGGCCCCGATGTGCTCCTTCAGGTCCTGGCCCACGCAGAAGGCCCGGCCGGTGGCGGTCAGCAGGACCGCGCGGACGTCCGGGTCGGCGCCGGCGGCCAGCAGGGTGTCCCGCAGCGCGACCTTCAGCTCCGTGTTGAGCGAGTTCATCGCTTCCGGTCGGTTCAGCGTGATCGTCGCGAGCCCGTCGGTCACGTCGTACAGCACGGTGTCTGCCATGGCAGGTGGTGTCCCCTCCGTCGCGGACCCGGCCAGCGGATCGGTACTGGCCGGTACAAGGGCCAGCATGGCGGAGATCCCCGGAGGCGGGCATGTGATGTGCGTCAAAGAATCCGGTCGCGCCGTGGGTCACGTCCCGGACACGCGGCGGCGAAGTATCGCAGCTGGATCCCCGAAATGAGTGGTTTTGGCCAAGCGCGTTGCGCAAGCGTTCCCCGCCGATGTTGGTCATCGGGTCCTGACATGCGGGATAATGGCCGGGAAGCAATGTGTTCGATGCCGGGTACTAGGCGCCTGAATGGGGCCGTCGGCTGACGATGAGCTGGTTTCAGGAAGGGGAACGAGCATGGCGGCCATGAAGCCGCGGACGGGTGACGGCCCGCTCGAGGTGACCAAGGAGGGGCGGGGCATCGTCATGCGCGTTCCGCTCGAAGGCGGCGGTCGGCTTGTCGTCGAGCTGACCCCGGACGAGGCCGAGGCCCTCGGTGACGCCCTGAAGCAGGTCGTCGGCTGACGCGTCGGCCCTTCTGATCTTCCGCTGCCCCGGTCGTGCCCCGCACGGCCGGGGCAGCGTCGTTCCCGGACCCCTCCGCTCAGGAGTGCCGTCCCGTACCGCTCAGGGGTGTCCGTCCCGTACCGCTCGCGCCCCGACGGGCGTCAGCGGCGTACCGCGCAGAGCAGGCCGTCGCCCACCGGCAGCACCGCCGCCTGGAGCGCCGGGCTCTCCCGGACCGCCCGCAGCAGCTCGCGCACCCGCAGCACCTCGACCGTCGCCGTGGCGGAGTCGATCGTCCGGCCGTCCGCGAAGACGCCCTCGAAGCACACCAGGCCTCCAGGTCGCAGCAGCCGCAACGATTCAGCGAGGTAGTCCAGCGACTCCGCGGGATCGCCGTCGCAGAAGACGAGGTCGTACCCGCCGTCCGCGAGGCGGGGCAGGACGTCCAGGGCGCGGCCGGGGATGAAGCGGGCCCGGTTGCCGGCGAAGCCCGCGGCACGGAAGGCCTGGCGGGCGAAGGCCTGCCGGTCGGGCTCGGGGTCCACCGTGGTCAGCACGCCGTCGGGGCGCATCCCGTGCAGCAGGTGGATGCCGGAGACACCCGTACCGGTACCGATCTCCGCCACCGCCTTGGCGTCCGCGGTGGCGGCGAGCAGGCGCAGCGCGGCGCCGGTGCCGGGGGTGACGGAACGCAGGCCCGCCTCCCTCGCCCGGTCGCGGGCCCACCGCAGCGCGTCGTCCTCGGCGACAAACGCGTCGGCGAACGCCCAGCTCGTCTGCCGGTTGCCGCTAATGACCCTCTCCTGTCCCCGTAGTTGGCGCAACGGTGACTGTATCCGTTGGCCATGGGAACCCGCAGATGGGACCGGCCGTTGAGAGGACGGGGAGCGGCGGTCCGACCGGCCCGCGGCACCCGTGCAAAGTTCGCGTAAAAACACTTATCCGGAGCTGACGGACGGGGTGGCTATGGTAGGGGCTCCACTGGACACCACCAGAGCCGACAGGGGAGGTGCGGCTGCGCCTGTGGATCGTGGGGGCGTGATCAGACGCCTCTTCAGGTCGGCAGGTGAGCCGAAATCCGTGACTGACATCGCTGACCGTTTCCACTCCGCTCCGACCGCAACCACCGCGACCTTCGCCGCAGATGCGGGCACGCAGGTGTGGACTCCGCCCTCGTGGGAGGAGATCGTCAGCACCCACAGCGCGCGCGTCTACCGGCTGGCCTACCGCCTCACGGGCAACCAGCACGACGCCGAGGACCTCACGCAGGAGGTCTTCGTCCGCGTCTTCCGGTCGCTGTCCACGTACACGCCGGGCACCTTCGAGGGCTGGCTGCACCGGATCACCACCAACCTCTTCCTCGACATGGTCCGCCGCAAGCAGCGGATCAGGTTCGACGCGCTCGCCGACGACGCCGCCGAGCGGCTGCCCAGCCGCGAGCCCTCCCCGCAGCAGGTGCTGCACGACACCCACTTCGACGCCGACGTCCAGCAGGCGCTGGACACCCTGGCGCCGGAGTTCCGCGCGGCCGTCGTGCTCTGTGACATCGAGGGGCTGTCGTACGAGGAGATCGCCGCCACGCTCGGCGTGAAGCTCGGCACCGTGCGCAGCCGCATCCACCGGGGCCGTTCGCACCTGCGCAAGGCGCTCAAGCACCGGTCCCCGGAGGTCCGGGCGGAGCAGCGCGCGCTCGCGGCAGTGGGAGGAGAGGGCGGAAACGAGTGAGCGGAGTCAGTCCCTCTCCTGCCGAACACCACCTGGGCGACCGGCTCGCCGCCCTCGTGGACGGGGAGCTGAACCACGACGCGCGCGAGCGCGTCCTCGCCCATCTGGCCACCTGCCCGCGCTGCAAGGCCGAGGCCGACGCGCAGCGGCGGGTGAAGAGCCTCTTCACCGAGACCGCGGTGCCCTTGCCGTCCGAAGGGCTGCTGGCCCGCCTCCAGGGACTCCCCGGCGGCGGACTGCCCGGCGGCGGTGACGGCGGGTACCTCACGCCGGCGGACGGTGGTTTCCCCACGGCCGCGGCGGCGCCGCGCCCGCCCGCCGACGCGGGCCGCAGGGTGCCGTTCGCCGCGGAGTACCACGCCCCCGCCGCCCGGGGGCGGCGACGGTTCGCCTTCGCCGCGGCCGGTGCGGTGTCGGTCGCCGCGATCGCCCTGGGCGGAGCCATGCCCATGGACCCGGTCGCGGAGCCCGCGCAGCGGGGCGACGGGGTCACCCCGGCGCGCTCGGGGATGCTGTCCGTCGCCGACGAGCGGCTGCGCGAGCGGGCGGACCGCCCGGTGCGGGCCCCGCTGCTCACACCGGCGGCCTCGTACCCGGCGCAGCTGCCCCCGGTGGTCACGCCCGCGCCGAAGCCGGTTTCGCTGACGCGCTGAGCGGCCGGGCCCGCGGGGTCGTTCCGGTCGCCGGGGAGGGCCGGCCGGAGACCGGCCCCGGTATCCGGTACGCCGGCACCTCAGCGTCCGGGGCGCAGTTCCCGGGGGCACCTCGGGGAGCCGGCCGGGGTGGGTGCGGGGGTGAGGATTTCGGTTCGTGCGCGGCCAGGAACAGCCCCCGCGGCGGGACCCGGGGGCCCGGACCTGGTTGAATCCTGGTCGGGCACGCTCGACCGGGTGTGCGGTCCGGATCCCGCGGGGAGCAGCGCATGAACGACGGCCGTCCGACCCACTCGGATCCCGTGCCGCAGCCGCGGTGGTGGAGCCGGCCGGGGTCGCCCACGCCGCCGCCCCGCGAGACGCTCCCGCCCCCGCGGACCTCCGCCGACGCCGCGGACGCGCCGACGGCTCCGGTCGCCGGACAGCCCGTACCCGCACAGCCGGCCGACCCCGCCGCGGCCGTGGAGGCCCCGCCCGCCGGAGCCGAGGTCGCGTACGCCCCGCCCGCGCCCGCCGCAGCAGCCGACGCCGCCGCACCCCCGGCCGACCCGTACGCCGCACCCCCGGCCGTCCCCTCGCCGTACGCCGCGCCCCACGCCGACCCGTACGCCGACCGGTACGCCGGCCCGTACGCGGCCCCCGCGCCCGCGGCCCCGGCCGGTCCCCGGTACGACCCCTGGGCCTCCCCGCTCCAGGTCGCCGACGGCGGCGCCGCCCCCGCCCGCAAGGGCCGCCCCGGCCGGGCGGCCGCCGGCGCCGTGCTGATCGCCCTGCTGGCCGGCGGTCTCGGCGGCGGCATCGGTGTCTGGGCCGAGCGCAGCGCCACCACCAGCATCGAACTCCCGCAGGCCGCCCCGGAGCGGTCCGACCGAGCCCCGGACAGCGTGGCCGGCATCGCCGCCCGCGCCCTGCCGGGCGTGGTCACCCTGCACGTCCAGGGCGGCGGCCAGGCCGGCACCGGCACCGGCTTCGTGATCGACGGCCGGGGCCACATCCTGACCAACAACCACGTGGTCGACGCGGCGGCCGGCAGCGGCCGCATAACGGTCACCTTCAGCGGCGGCGAGACCGCCGCCGCGACCATCGTGGGCCGCGACGCCGGCTACGACCTGGCCGTCGTCAAGGTGAACGGCGTACGCGGCCTCAAGCCGCTCCCCCTCGGCAACTCCGAGAACGTCCGCGTCGGCGACCCCGTCGTCGCCATCGGCGCCCCCTTCGACCTGTCCAACACCGTCACCGCGGGCATCATCAGCGCCAAGGAGCGCCCCATCACCGCGGGCGGCGACAAGGCCGACGGCAGCGACGTCTCGTACGTCGACGCCCTCCAGACGGACGCCCCGATCAACCCCGGCAACTCCGGCGGCCCGCTGCTCGACTCCAGCGGCCGCGTCATCGGCATCAACAGCGCGATCCGCGCCGCCGGCGACTCCGGCGAGGGGGAGGACGGCAAACAGCACCAGTCCGGCAGCATCGGCCTGGGCTTCGCCATCCCCGTCAACCAGGGCAAGCGCGTCGCGGAGGAGCTGATCGCCAAGGGCACCGCCACCCACCCGGTGATCGGCGTCACCCTCGACATGCAGTACACCGGCGACGGGGCCCGCGTCGGCACCAAGGAGCGCGACGGCAAGTCGCCCGTCACCCCGGGCGGACCCGGCGCCACGGCGGGCATCCGCCCCGGCGACGTGATCACCAAGGTGGACGGCACCCGGGTGCACAACGGCGAGGAGCTGATCATCAAGATCCGCGCCCACCGGCCCGGCGACCCGCTGACCCTGACCCTGGTCCGCGGGGGCCGCGAGCAGACGGTACGGGTGGTGCTCGGCTCGGCCAACGGGTCGTGACGATGGGGTGAAGCATCACACGGAGTACCGGGCGCCGAGCGGCGCCGGGTACCGTTGTGCGGGCCCGCAGGAAGAGAACCGAGGAGCGGCAAGGTGTTCACTGACATAGGCGCACTCGAGCTGGTGACGCTCGTGGTCCTCGCCGTGCTCATCTTCGGCCCCGACAAGCTCCCCAAGGTCATTCAGGACGTCTCCCGGTTCATCCGGAAGATCCGCGAGTTCTCGGACAGCGCCAAGCAGGACATCCGATCCGAACTCGGGCCGGAGTTCAAGGACTTCGAGTTCGAGGACCTGAACCCCAAGACCTTCATCAAGAAGCAGCTGACGGAGAACGAGGACCTCAGGGAGATCCGCAGCAGCCTCGACCTCCGCAAGGAGATCAACGACGTCGCCGACTCGGTCAACGGCCACGAGACCGAGACCGCCGCGCCGTCCGGCGGCGCCGGTCCCGACCTGGTGAAGAAGCCCGCGGATCCGGCCGGCGACCAGCGCGCGCGGTTCGACATCGACGCCACCTGATTCCGCTCCTGCCCGGCGTGCCGGACTCGGATGGCTATCCTCCATCTGTCCGGATCCAGGACGCCCGAGGGGGGCGGGCCGCTCCGGACACCACGGAACGAGAGGCGGCCCTGATGGAGACCACGAGTCGGGTAGGGGTTCAACCGGCGGAGCAGCCGGTGCGTACGGCGGACCAGGCCGACACCCTTGACCAGGTGCGTACGGCAGACCAGGCGCGTACGGAGGGCGAGCCCCCGCCCCAGGAGGCCCCGGGGCCCGAGGCCCCCGAACGAAATACCACCGAGCCCAGGGCGCAGGAGGCCGCGGCCGTCCCGGCCGCCCGCCGCAATGCCGAGGGCTTCCTGCGCGCGGGCTTCCCCTGGTACGGCCTGGACGAGGCCTTCACGGGCCCGCGCTGGCTGATGCAGGTCGGCACCGGCGCGGACGGCACCGTCGAGCACGGGTCCGTGGGCCACGGGGACGAGCCGTCGGTCCGCGGCGAGATCGGCACCGGCGAGAAGGAGCGCTTCGCGGTCGTCGTCACCGTCGCCAGCAACCCGCTGCGGCGCAGCGGCGACGGCACGGGCGTCCTGGAGGCCACCTCGGTCTCCTCCGCCGCCTGGCTCGCCGGCTCCGGGCTGCTCGCCTTCACCTGGCCCGGCCAGATGGACCACTCCCTGCGCAGCGACTGGCTGGACCAGCAGACCGAGACCGCCTGGGAGCTGGCCGACGACCTCGAAGGGCCGGACTGGTCGACGCTGTCGCTGCCGGTGGACGGCGTGCCGACGGTCTTCCACTACCGCGAGTCCGAGTTCGGCTGGGTGCTGGCGGGCTCCACCGGAGCGGGCGTCCACCTGGGCGCGTACGGGCGCGGGATGAGCGCGTACGGGCTGGCCTTCTCGGCGGTCGGGGACATCACCGCGTACCAGTAGCCGGGTACGCCGAAGGGCGCCGCTCGGGGAGCGGCGCCCTTCGGTCCGGTGCTCAGAACTTGTTGCGCGGGGTGATGCCCAGTGACAGGCCCGACAGGCCGCGCTGACGGCCGCCCAGCTTGCCGGCGATGGCGCGCAGCGCCGCTCCGGCGGGGGAGTCCGGGTCGGCCAGGACGACCGGCTTGCCGTTGTCGCCGCCCTCGCGCAGGCGCACGTCGATCGGGATCTGGCCCAGCACCGGCACCGTGGCGCCGGTGGTCTTGGTCAGGCCCTCGGCGACCAGCTGGCCGCCGCCCGTGCCGAAGACGTCGACCATCTCGTCGCAGTGCGGGCAGGGCAGCCCGGACATGTTCTCGACGACGCCCACGATCTTCTGGTGGGTCTGTACGGCGATGGAGCCGGCCCGCTCCGCCACCTCGGCGGCGGCCTGCTGCGGGGTGGTCACGACCAGGATCTCGGCGTTGGGCACCAGCTGGGCCACGGAGATCGCGATGTCGCCGGTGCCCGGGGGCAGGTCGAGCAGGAGCACGTCCAGGTCGCCCCAGAACACGTCCGCCAGGAACTGCTGGAGGGCGCGGTGGAGCATCGGGCCGCGCCAGACGACCGGCGCGTTGCCCGGGGTGAACATGCCGATGGAGATGACCTTCACGCCGTTCGCGGACGGCGGCATGATCATGTTCTCGACCTGGGTGGGCTTGCCGTCCACGCCGAGCATGCGGGGCACGCTGTGGCCGTAGATGTCGGCGTCGACCACGCCGACCTTCAGGCCGTCGGCGGCCATGGCGGCGGCGAGGTTGACCGTCACGGAGGACTTGCCGACGCCGCCCTTGCCGGACGCGACGGCGTACACGCGGGTCAGCGAGCCGGGCTTGGCGAAGGGCACCTCGCGCTCGGCGGTGCCGCCGCGCAGGGTGGCGGCCAGCTCCTTGCGCTGGGCGTCGCTCATGACCTCGAGCGACACCTCGACGGAGGTGACGCCGGCGACCTTCAGCGCGGCCTCGCGGACGTTCTGCGTGATGGTGTCCCGCATGGGACAGCCGGAGACCGTGAGGTACACGGTGATGGCGACCGACCCGCCGTCGCCGATCTCCACCGATTTGACCATGCCGAGCTCGGTGATCGGCCGGTGGATCTCAGGGTCGTTGACCGTCGCCAGCGCGTCCAGGATCGCGTCCTGGTCCGGCACGGCGGCGGAAGGGGTGTCGGTAGCCATGCCCCCGATGGTACGGCCGAGTAGCACGCCCGAGGAAAGGCGATCAGCGGTCGCCTTCGTCACTCTCGAGCGGGAATAGACGGCGTTCGTCCATCTCCTTGATCAGGTCCTGGAACTCGGAGCGGATCCAGTCGCGGGTGGCGACCTCTCCGAGGCCCATCCGCAGCGCGGCGATCTCCCGGGTCAGGTACTCGGTGTCGGCGATGGACCGCTCGTTCTGCTTGCGGTCCTGCTCCAGGTTGACCCGGTCGCGGTCGTCCTGGCGGTTCTGCGCGAGGAGGATCAGCGGGGCCGCGTACGAGGCCTGGAGCGACAGCATGAGCGTCAGGAAGATGAAGGGATACCGGTCGAAGCGCAGGTGCGCCGGGGCGAAGATGTTCCACAGCACCCAGACGATGATGACCAGGGTCATCCAGACGATGAACCGGCCGGTGCCGAGGAAGCGGGCGATCTTCTCGGAGAAGCGGCCGAAGGCCTCCGGGTCGTACTCGGGCAGCAGCGACAGGCGCGGCGCCTTCGGCAGGTCGAGGCGCACGCGCGGGCGCGAGGAGGTGCCGCCCTGCTTCTCGGGGCGGTCCGGGCGGTCGGGCACGGACTCCCTGCCGCGGTCAGTGCCCACGTACGTTCTCCTCGGAGTGGAAGTCGGTCTCCCGCCAGTCCTCCGGCAGCAGGTGGTCCAGCACGTCGTCCACGGTCACGGCCCCGAGCAGCGAGCCGCTCACGTCGACCACCGGGGCCGCGACCATGTTGTACGCGGCGAGGTAGCTGGTGACGGCGGGCAGCGAGGTGTCCGGCCGCAGCGGCGGCAGGTCGGTGTCCACGATGGAGCTCACCAGCGTGAACGGCGGGTCGCGCAGCAGCCGCTGGAAGTGCACCGTGCCCAGGTACTTGCCCGTGGGGGTCTCGTCCGGCGGCCGGCACACGTACACCTGCGCGGCCAGCGCGGGGGAGAGGTCCTGCTGGCGGACCCGCGCCAGGGCGTCGGCGACCGTGGCGTCGGGGCGCAGCACGATCGGCTCGGTGGTCATCAGACCGCCCGCGGTGCGCTCCTCGTACGACAGCAGCCGGCGCACGTCCGCCGCGTCGTCCGGCTGCATCAGCGTCAGGAACCGCTCCTGGTCGTCGGCGGGCAGCTCGGAGAGCAGGTCGGCCGCGTCGTCGGGGTCCATCGCCTCCAGGACGTCGGCGGCCCGCTCCTCCTTCAGCTTGCCGATGATCTCGATCTGGTCGTCCTCGGGCAGCTCCTCCAGGACGTCCGCGAGCCGGTCGTCGTCGAGGGCGCTGGCCACCTCGGCCCGGCGCTTGGGCGGCAGGTGGTGCAGGACGTTGGCCAGGTCGGCGGCGCGCATCTGCTCGAAGGTGGCGAGGAGGTTCTCGGCGCCCTGGCCGTGCTCCTCCAGCGAGAAGCCGGTGACGGCGGACCACTCGACGGTCAGGGTCTCGCCGCGCCGCCGCAGCGGCCCGGCCTTGCCCTTGCGTACGAAGATCCGGTCGATCTCCCAGTCGCGGCGGGCCGGCAGCTGCTGGATGGCCACGTCGAGGACGGTGACCTCCTCGCTGGTGGCCACCAGGGTGACCCGGCGGTCGAGCAGCTCGCCGAGGACCAGCCGCTCGGTGGGGCGCTGCTCGAAGCGGCGCATGTTCACGACCCCGGTGGTGATCACCTGGCCGGACTCGACGCCGGTCACCCGGGTCATCGGCAGGAAGATCCGGCGCCGGCTCACCACCTCGACGACCAGGCCGAGCAGCCGGGGCGGGCGCCCGCCGACGCGCAGCATCGCGACCAGGTCGCGGACCCGGCCCACCTGGTCCCCGTTGGGGTCGAAGACGGGAACGCCCGAGAGGTGCGAGACGAAGACCCGGGGGGCGCCTCCTGCCATCCGTGCGCCTCCTTGCGAACCGTTTCTGCGGTGTGGGGTCCCTGTCGGCCTTCAGGCTAGCCCGTGGCAGGGCCGGACGCCCTGGTGGGGACCACCGGGAGGGCCCCACCGGCGTGGCCGCCCGGCGGTGCCCCGGTACGCTGCCTGCTGCAGTTCTGACAGACGAGAGGCAGCCCGCCCGTGACCGTGTTCCCCCCGGCCGTACGGCTCCGCCGCGCCGCTCTCCTCGGCGCGCTGTGCGCCGGGCTGACCGTCGCCGGCGCCACCGGCTGTGGTGCCGACCCCGACGAGGGCACCAACGGGGTCGGCAAGCTGTCGGCCGAGAAGATCGAGGGCAAGGCCCGTCAGGCGGCCGCGGACGCCGACTCGGTACGGCTGTCGGGCACGGTCGTCAGCTCGGGCCGCACGTTCACCATCGACATGCGGCTCAAGGCCGACGGCGCGAGCGGCGAGGTGAAGTCCAAGGAGACCACCTTCCAGCTGCTGCGCGTCGGCGAGAGGCTGTTCCTCAAGGCGGACGCGGCCTTCTGGAGCCGGCGCGAGAAGTCCGGGGACGAGGCCCCGTCGGCCGACGCCACCGCCGCGGCGGACAAGCTCGGCGACAAGTACGTGAAGGTGCCCGAGGGCGACGCGACGTACAAGCAGTTCCGCGGGTTCACCGACATGGACGTGCTGCTGGGGCTGCTGGGCCTGCACGGGAAGCTGGAGAAGGGCGCCTACACGAAGGTCGGCGGCACCCGCACCATCCAGGTCACCGGCGACAAGGGCGAGGGCGGCAAGCTCGACGTCTCGCTGATCGGCACCCCGTACCCGCTGCGCCTGGAGCGCGCCGGCGGGGCCGGCGTGGTCGAGCTGAAGGACTGGGACGAGTCCTTCACGCTGACCGAGCCGGCCAAGGAGGAGACCGTCGACTACGGCGCCCGGCTGCCCGAGGAGTGACGGCGGCGGCCCGGCCGGCCTGCCCCGCCACCGGCCGGACCGTCACCCGGGGCGTCCGCCCGGCGGACCGGTACGGGACCCCCGGCCGCGACCGCCTACGCTGACCCCCATGACGCTGACGTTGCTCGATCAGGCCCTCGTCGAGGAGGCCACCAAGAAGTCCGGCCTCATCTGGGTCGAGGGGACCTCTCCCGCCCGGGGCCTGTGGCACGCCTGGGTGGACGGCGCCGCGCACGTCCTGGGCGACGGCCCCGGCGAGCAGCCCTTCCCCGGTCTGGCCGACGGCGCGACCGCCGAGGTCACCGTGCGCAGCAAGGACAAGGGCGGCCGCCTGGTCGGCTGGACGGCGCAGGTGACCGAGGTGCCGGCCGGCAGCGAGGCCTGGGAGGCCGCGGTGGCCGAGCTGAAGGGCAAGCGCCTGAACGCCCCCGACTCCGAGCAGATGACCGCCCGCTGGGCGCGCGAGTGCCGGCTGCTGCGCCTGGAGCCCGTCACCGTCCACGCCGAGGCACCGGCCGGCTCGCTCGCCGAGGAGCCCCGCCCGACCCCGGCCACCACGCGCCGGCCCATCCCGGCCGCGCTGCCGAAGCTGCTGCTGAAGCGCAAGAAGAAGCGCGGCTGACCGGAGCCGCCGCGCCCCCGCACCGGATCCGGTGCGGGGGCGCTCTGCGTTCCGGCCGGGAGGGTCGGCCCGGAGCGCGGGCGGGCTGACGCCGGCTCAGCCGGGCACCGCCGTCCGGCGGACGGGCGCGTCACGGCACCGCTCGTGCCCGGGCGGGGCCGGGTGCGGCCCGCCCGGCAGCACATCCGCCCGGTGCCCGGTGCCGGCCAGCGCCAGGACCAGCTGCTCGCGGAAGCCCTCGTACGACGGGTGCCGCGCGCACAGCTCCCGGAGCTCCCCGGCCACCTCGCGGGCACGCCCCGCGCAGAGGTCGGCGCCGATCCGGTCGTACAGCACGGCCAGCCGCTCCTCCGACAGCCGGACTGCGTAGTGGGGCGGCAGGCAGGCCTGGCCCAGGTCGCCCAGCGGCAGCCCGCGCCACAGCGCCAGCGCCGAGCGGAACACCGCACCGGCGGCCGCACAGTCCCCGCCGGCCAGCAGCTCCCGGCCCAGGGCCGCGCGGGTCCGGAACAGGTCGAGGTCGAGCTCCCCGGGCGCCACGGCCATCAGGTAGCCGGCGCCGGAGGTGCGCAGCACCGGGTGGCGCCGGGCGTCGCCGCCGCCGAGGCGGTGGGCCGGGTCGAGGATCCGGCGCAGCGCGGACACGTACATCTGGAGGGTGGCCACGGCCGCCCGGGGCGGCCGGCCGCCCCACAGCCCGTCGACGAGGGCGTGCACGGACGCGGGCCGGTTGGCGTGCAGCAGGAGCAGGGCCAGCAGGGCCCGGTGCTTGAGCGGGGTCGGTGTGCACGGCAGTCCGCCGCGGCGCAGCTCCAGCGGCCCGAGGACCAGGTACTTGGGCGCGTACCCCCCGGCGGCCTCCGCTTCCGGTGATGCGGAGGACGCCGGCGGGCACGCGGACAAGGACTGCTCGGCTGACACTGCGGGCCACCCCCACCGTCCGGCGCCGGTGGGCGCCCGTCGACCTGGACCGACGTGACGGCGGTTGCCGCCGGACGCCATGCACAGGGTCCGGGTTCCGGTACGCCCTGTCAGCGGGGCGAACCAGCCAACGGCGCAACGATGGCCCCGGGCCGGAGGTGCCGGGCGCGGCCGGCCATGTCCCGCGCTACAGCCAGCCGTTGCGCCGCAGGGCCCGGTGGATGGTGACGCAGATGCCGACGATCGTGCCCATCACCATCGGGTAGCCGTACCGCCAGTGCAGCTCGGGCATGTGGTCGAAGTTCATCCCGTAGACCCCGCAGATCATCGTGGGCACGGCGATGATGGCCGCCCAGGCGGTGATCTTGCGCATGTCCTCGTTCTGGGCGACCGTGGCCTGCGCCAGGTTGGCCTGGAGGATGGAGTTCAGCAGCTCGTCGAAGCCGACCACCTGCTCGTGCACCCGCTCCAGGTGGTCCGCCACGTCCCGGAAGTACTTCTGGATGTCCGGGTCGACCAGCCGCATCGGCCGCTCGCTGAGCAGCTGCATCGGCCGCAGCAGCGGCGAGACCGCCCGCTTGAACTCCAGCACCTCGCGCTTGAGCTGGTAGATCCGGCCGGCGTCGGTGCCGCGCGGGGAACCCTTGGCGGGCGCCGCGAAGACCGCGTTCTCCACCTCGTCGATGTCGTCCTGCACGGCCGCCGCCACCGCGATGTACCCGTCGACGACGTGGTCGGCGATGGAGTGCAGCACCGCCGAGGGCCCCTTGGACAGCAGCTCGGGGTCGTCCTGGAGCCGGTGGCGCAGGCCCTTGAGGGAGCCCTGGCCGCCGTGCCGGACGGTGATGACGAAGTCCCGGCCGGTGAAGCACATCACCTCGCCGGTCTCCACGACCTCGCTGGTCGCGGTCAGTTCGGCGTGCTCGACGTAGTGGATGGTCTTGAAGACGGTGAAGAGGGTCTCGTCGTACCGCTCCAGCTTGGGCCGCTGGTGGGCGTGGACCGCGTCCTCCACGGCGAGCGGGTGCAGCCCGAACTCGGCCGCGATGCCGGAGAACTCCGCCTCGGTGGGCTCGTGCAGTCCGATCCAGGCGAAGCCGCCGTCCTCGCGCACCCGGCGGATGGCCTCACGCGGCGTCAGACGGGCGTCCGCCTGGACCCGCCGGCCGTCGCGGTACAGCCCGCAGTCCACGACGGCGCTGCTCGCCGAGGGGTCGCGGGTCGGGTCGTACGCGCTGTAGGCCGGGCTGTTCTTGCGCAGGACCGGGCGCACCGCCGCGCGCAGGTCACGGATCATCGACATGGCAGGCTCCTTCGCGCGGCATCACACCGCTGACGGGAGACCTCCCGCCCCGGCGTGCGGGCGGCGGGCGGAAGGCTGGGCGGTCGGGAGGGTGTTCCGTCGCTCTTCCGTCGCGCGTGCGGCCGTACGGGTGACCACCGGGAGCCGGAGGCCGTCGTACGGGATGGCGGGCCGTGCCTGGGTGTGCCCGGGATGCGAAAACGCGTGCGTCCCCGCCCGTACGTCCCCCTGGGACAGGCGTGGGAGAAGGCCGGTCAGACCTGAAGACCAGCCGGGTGGCAGAACACGGCGGAAGAGCGGTTGGTACTGCACGATCGACTTCGGTCCACCGCAGCCCCACCTCCTCCGGCCGGTCCCCCGTGGGGGATGACGTCAGGCGGGGCTGAGAGCGAGCTTCTGCACGCTGCCCCGACCAGCGGTCAACAGTATCAGCCGACTGTCCCTCAGATGCGCGCCTTTACCCTCCCAATAGCCGTTCTATGCTCACCGCATGGCAGAAGTTCTGGCTCTTGTGGAAGCCCGGCTGCGCAGCGCCCTCGGCGAACCCGACGCGCGCGCCTCGATCACGTTCCTCGGCACGGACCGGATCGAGGTGCTCCGGTTCACCGAGGGGGACGTCGTCCGGTACGCCACGCTCGGCATGTCCGAGCGCCCCATGACCGACCCGACGGCCGTCGTGGCGGACCCGCTGCGCGGCCCGCGCGCCGAGCTGGTCGTCTCCGTGCGCGCCGGCCTCGCCGACACCGACAAGGTGCTCCGCCCGCTCGCGGTGCTGGCCGCCTCGCCGCAGGTGGAGGGTCTGGTCGTGGCCCCCGGCGCATCCCTGGACACGGGCGAACCCCTCTGGCCCGGGGCGCCGTTCACCTCCGTACTGGTCGCCGAGCCGGGCGGGCTCGTCGAGGACCTGGAGCTGGACGAGCCGATGGAGCCGGTGCGGTTCCTGCCGCTGCTGCCCATGACGCCGAACGAGGCGGCGTGGAAGCGGGTGCACGGCGCGGCCGCACTCCAGGAGCGCTGGCTGGCCCGCGGGACGGACCTCAGGGACCCCCTCCGTTCCGCCGTACTGCTGGACTAGTCCCCGGGTATGTGACTGGGACCGGCCACAGGGGGTACGCATCGGATCCGGACGGGTGATCGTCCCTTGACGAGGCGGCGGCCGGGGAGGAGCGTGGAGCCCTATGAGGGGCGAACCGAGTTGCCCGAAGTGCGGTGGCCGGGTCAGGGCGCCCGGTCTTTTCGCGGACTCCTGGCAGTGTGCCGTGCACGGTGCCGTCCAGCCCCTGCAGCCGGTCATCCCGCCCAGCGTCGAAGGCCTCGCCGTCGTCGTGAACCGGGCCCAGGTGCCCGTGTGGATGCCCTGGCCGCTCCCGCTCGGCTGGCTGTTCACCGGTGTCGCCGCGGCCGGCGACGACCGCAGCGGCGGGCGGGCCACCGTGGTCGCCTGCTCGGGCCCCGCCCCGCTGGGCGGCGTCGGTGAACTCCTGCTGGTCGCGGAGGAACTGGGCGTCGGCCTGGGCGCGAGGTACGCGGGCATCGAGGGCCCCGACCCGGGCCCGTACATCAACGTCTCCATGCCCCCGCACGCCAAGGTGGTCGCCGCGGGCCGCCCCACCCCCCTCTGGCACCTCGCCGGCACCCCGGAGGACCGGGCGGTCTTCGCGGGCGAGGCGCGCGGGATGTGGCTGTGGGCGGTGGTCTGGCCGGAGCACTCCGGACTGCTGATGTACGACGAACTCGTGCTGACCGACCTGCGCGAGGCCGGCGCCGAACTCGACCTGCTCCCCTGCGGCGCGCTGAGCCCGCGCATCCTGGACTAGGCGGTCCTCCGGGCCTCCGTCACCCGGGGGGACGTCCTGAGGGCCTGTACACCCCGGTTATGCTGGAGTGTCCCCCCGTCCGTCCCGCCCCCTGGAGCCCGCGCCGTGCGCATCGACCTGCACGCCCACTCCACGGCGTCCGACGGTACGGACACGCCCGCCGAGCTGGTCCGCAACGCGGCCGCCGCCGGGCTGGACGTCGTGGCGCTGACCGACCACGACACCGTGGGCGGGTACGCCGAGGCCCTCGCGGCCGTCCGGGCGCTTCCCGAGGGGTTCACACTCGTCACCGGCGCCGAGCTCTCCTGCCGTCTCGACGGCATCGGGCTGCACATGCTCGCGTACCTCTTCGACCCCGCCGAGCCCGAGCTGGCCCGGGAGCGGGAGCTGGTGCGCGACGACCGCGTGCCGCGCGCCCGCACCATGGTCGGCAAGCTCCAGGCCCTCGGCGTGCCGGTGACCTGGGAGCAGGTGGCCCGGATCGCCGGCGACGGCTCGGTCGGGCGGCCGCACATCGCGACCGCGCTCGTCGAGCTGGGCGTGGTGGGGAGCGTCTCCGACGCCTTCACCCCCGAGTGGCTCGCCGACGGCGGCCGCGCGTACGCCGAGAAGCACGAACTGGACCCGTTCGAGGCCGTCCGCCTGGTCAAGGCGGCCGGCGGGGTCACCGTCTTCGCCCACCCGGCCGCCGTGAAGCGCGGCCAGTGCGTGCCGGAGAGCGCGATAGCCGAGCTGGCGGCAGCGGGCCTGGACGGCATCGAGGTCGACCACATGGACCACGACGCGGCGACCCGCGACCGGCTGCGGGGCCTCGCGGCCGACCTCGGCCTGCTCACCACGGGCTCCAGCGACTACCACGGCAGCCGCAAGACCTGTCGCCTCGGGGAGTACACGACCGACCCCGAGATCTACGGCGAGATCACCCGCCGCGCGACGGGCGCCTTCCCGGTGCCGGGCGCGGGCGGACGTACCGGCGCCTGAGCGCGCGTACGCGTACCTCCGTGCCCGCGCGCTCCCTCTGAGCGCTCCCCCGGCATCCCCTTTTCGTACGACTCTTCCTGCAAGGCCATCACTGTGTTCGACTTTGCCGTTTTCGGATCCCTCTTTCTCACCCTTTTTGTGATTATGGACCCCCCGGGGATCACGCCGATCTTCCTCGCGCTCACCTCGGGCCGCCCCGTCAAGGTCCAGCGCCGCATGGCCTTCCAGGCCGTCTGCGTCGCCTTCGGCGTCATCGCCGTCTTCGGCATCTGCGGCCAGCAGATCCTCGACTACCTGCACGTCTCGGTGCCGGCGCTGATGATCGCCGGCGGTCTGCTGCTGCTCCTGATCGCGCTCGACCTGCTCACCGGCAAGACGGACGAGCCCAAGCAGACCAAGGACGTGAACGTCGCGCTGGTGCCGCTGGGCATGCCGCTGCTGGCGGGTCCCGGTGCGATCGTGTCCGTCATCCTCGCCGTGCAGAAGGCGGACGGGGCCGCCGCGCAGGTGTCGGTCTGGACCGCGATCATCGCCATGCACGTCGTGCTCTGGCTCACGATGCGCTACTCGCTCGTGATCATCCGGATCATCAAGGACGGCGGCGTGGTCCTGGTGACCCGGCTGGCGGGCATGATGCTCTCCGCCATCGCCGTCCAGCAGATCATCAACGGCGTGCTCCAGGTGGTCCGGGGAGCCTGACCCCCTGTGCGGGCGGCGGTGCGTGCCGTCCGCGAACGCGAAGCGCCCCCGTACCGGGATCCGGTGCGGGGGCGCCGTCACGTGTGTGCGCGGTGCGCGGTACGGGCCCGGTGGGCGCCGTGGCGCCGGGTGCGCGTTACGAGGCCGTCGACTCGGCCGGCCGGATCCAGATGCGCTGGCCAATGGCGGCGGCCCGCTGCACGATCCCGTTGACGGAGGCGGCGTCCACGACGGTGCGGTCCACGGGGGTGCCGTCGACGTCGTCCAGGCGCAAGATCTCGAAGCGCATGGCTTCTCCCTTCGTCCGTTCGCTGTTTGCACAGGGCACAACGAAGTGTAGGGGGCAAACATTCCCTACGCTAAGGAAATTTTTTCACTGGCTAAATACTATCGCACCGGGCGACCTCCAGTGTGGCACCGGTCACAATGATGGGGCTATCTGGAGGAGCCCATGGACCAGGACCACGCGCAGGGCCGAGCAGCGGACCGGGGCCGGGCGGGCCCGGCGGAGCCGGCCGACGAGGGCCTCGCCGCCCGACTGGACGAGACAAACGAGCTGCTCCGGCGGATGCTCGCCGAGGTGGCGAAGACCCCGTCGACCCACGCGATCTTCGTCGACGCCGGCTACGTCTACGCCGCCGTCGGACGGCTCGTCGCCGGCACCGAGGACCGCCGCTCCTTCGACCTCGACGCCGAGGGCCTGATCGAGGCCTTCATCGACACGGCCCGCACGATCTTCGCCGACAGCAGGCTGCTCCGCGTCTACTGGTACGACGGCGCCCGGCGCCGCATCCACACCGCGGAACAGCAGGCAGTCGCGGAACTTCCCGATGTCAAGGTCCGCCTGGGCAACCTCAACGCCAACAACCAGCAGAAGGGCGTCGACTCCCTCATCAGGACCGACCTGGAATCCCTCGCCAGGCACCGCGCCATCAGCGACGCCGCGCTCGTCGGCGGCGACGAGGACCTCGTACCGGCCGTCGAGGCCGCGCAGGGGTACGGGGCGCGGGTGCACCTGTGGGGGATCGAGGCCCTCGGCGGGCGCAACCAGGCCGAGCCGCTGCTCTGGGAGGTCGACAGCCAGCGCGTGTTCGACCTGGAGTTCTGCAAGCCCTACGTGACCCGGCGGGCGCTGGTGGTCGAGCCGGACAACGAGGGCGTGCCCCGGCCCGGCCGCGAGGACGTCCGCTTCGTCGGGGCGCGCATCGCGGCCACCTGGCTGGCGACGCGGGGCCCGGAGCAGCTCGCGGGGCTGCTGCCGGGGCACCCGTACCTGCCCGGTGCGGTGGACCAGGAGCTGCTGACCGAGGCGGAGGCCCTGCTGCACTACTCGCTGCGCGGCCAGGCCGACCTGCGGCGGGCCCTGCGCGACGGCTTCTGGAACCATCTGCAGAGCCAGTTCTGACGCGGGGTCAGCCGGCGGGGTGCCGCCGCGCGCCGGGGCCGGCCGGCCGGGGTCAGTGCGCGTCCCAGAACGCGGCCAGTGCCGCGGCCGTGGCAGCCGGGTCCTCGGCGTTGGGGGAGTGCTCGGTGCCGGCGATGACCGTGCGGTGGGCGCCGAGCCGCTGCGCCATGTCGTCCATCAGCGGGACCGGCCAGGCGTAGTCCACCGACCCGGACAGCACGTGCTTGGGCAGCCCGGGAGCGGCCGCGAGCAGCTCCGCCACCCGGTCCGGCTCGCCGATCAGCTGCCGGCCGGTGGCGATGAGCTGCTGCGGGACGGTGCCCAGCCAGCGCCGGTGCAGGAACTCCTGGAGCTCGGGCGAGTCCTGCGGGGTGCCCTCGGGGTCCTGGGCGCGCATGGCCTGCCAGACGGCCTCCATGTCGTCGCCCAGCATCTCCAGGGCGGCCACGAGCAGCTTCGTACGCTCCTGCTGCGCCTCGTCGATCGCTGCCGGGCCGCTGCTCATCAGGGTGAGGGTGCGGAAGCGGTCCGGGGCGCGGAGCACCGCGGCGCGGGAGATCAGGCCCCCGAGGGAGTGTCCGAGGAGGTGTACGGGGCCGTCCTGGACGGCGTCGGCCTGCGCGAGGACGTCCGCGGCCAGCCGGTCCTGCGCGTACGCGGCCTCGTCGGCCGGGCCGGGGCTCTCGTGCTGGCCGCGGCCGTCGACGGCGACGACGCGGTACCCGGCCGCCGAGAGGGGCTCCAGCAGCCCGATGAAGTCCTCCTTGCTGCCGGTGAACCCGGGCACCAGCAGCGCGGTCCCGCGCGGCTCCCCGGCCGGGAGGGCCTCGTGCACGGCGAACTCGCCGCGCGCGGTGACGAGACGGCGGGCGACGGCGCGGGGCGGCAGACTGAGCCGCGGCGGCTTGCTCATGCCCCTACGTTACTGGCCAGTCGCAAGTGTCCCCAGCCGCCCTCCCCGGGCCGCTCGGGGGCACCCGCCCCGCTCACCGGGGCACTCCCCGGACCCCGAGGGCTCTGCCCCGCCCCGGGCCCACACCCGCCCGCCCCGGTGACCCTCGCCGGAGCGGGAACGGCAGAGGCCCGGCCCCCCGTGTGGGGGGCCGGGCCTCTGCGCGGTGGCGTTACGCCTCCGGCGTCGGTTCCGCGGTCTTGCGCGTGCGGCGGCGGACCGGCTTGGCCGGGGCCTCCTCCGTGCTCACGGCCTCGGCCGGAGCGGCCTCCGCGGTCTTGCGCGTGCGGCGGCGCACCGGCTTCGCCGGAGCCTCCTCCGTGGTCGCGGGCTCCGCCGGGGCGGCTTCCGCTTCCGCGGCCTTGCGGGGCGCGCGGCGGCGGGCCGGCTTGGCCGGGGCCTCCTCCGCGACGACGGCGGACTCGGCGACCGGGGCCTCCACCACGGCGGCCTCGGCCACCGCGGCGGCCGGCTTGCGGGTGCGGCGGCGGGTCGCCGGCTTGGCCTCGGCCTCGGGGGCCTCGGTGGCCGGGGCCTGCGCGACCGGGGTCTCGACGACCGCGGCCTCCGCGACCGCCGTCGTGGACGAGCGGGTGCGGCGGCGGCGCGGCTTGGCCGGGGTCTCCTCCGCCTCGGCGGCGGGGACGGCCTCCACGACCGCGGCCTCCGCCACGGCGGTGGCAGCGGCAGCACCCCGCGTGCGACGGCGGCGCGGGCGCTTCGGCTCCGCCGGAGCCTCGGTGCCCTCGGCCACCTCGGCGGCCGGAGCCGCCGTGGCGTCCGCGGTGACCTCCGCGCCGCCCCGGGTACGGCGCCGCTGGCGCG
Organism: Streptomyces sp. NPDC101118; assembly: GCF_044759445.1. Classification (NCBI taxonomy): domain Bacteria; kingdom Bacillati; phylum Actinomycetota; class Actinomycetes; order Kitasatosporales; family Streptomycetaceae; genus Streptomyces; species Streptomyces sp. NPDC101118. The sequence goes on from NZ_JBIVZG010000001.1 coordinate 25,852, forward strand.
GCGTACGCGTACGGGCCGGACGCTCGGTGACGGCGGTCGCGGCGGCCTTGCGGCGGCCTCCCGGCTCGCCCAGGTCCTCCAGCTCCTCGGCCGCCAGGCCGGCCCGCGTGCGCTCGGCACGCGGCAGGACGCCCTTGGTCCCGGCCGGGATGTTCAGCAGCTCGTAGAGGTGCGGGGAGGTCGAGTACGTCTCCTCCGGCTCGTGGAAGTCCAGCTCCAGCGCCTTGTTGATCAGCTGCCAGCGCGGGATGTCGTCCCAGTCGACCAGGGTGACGGCGGTGCCCTTCGCGCCCGCGCGGCCGGTGCGGCCGACCCGGTGCAGGAAGGTCTTCTCGTCCTCGGGGGACTGGTAGTTGATGACGTGCGTCACGCCCTCGACGTCGATGCCGCGGGCGGCGACGTCGGTGCAGACCAGCACGTCGACCTTGCCGTTGCGGAACGCGCGCAGGGCCTGCTCGCGCGCACCCTGGCCCAGGTCGCCGTGGACGGCGCCCGAGGCGAAGCCGCGGCGCTCCAGCTGCTCGGCGATGTCGGCCGCCGTGCGCTTGGTGCGGCAGAAGATCATCGCCAGCCCGCGGCCCTCGGCCTGCAGGATGCGGGAGACCATCTCCGGCTTGTCCATCGAGTGCGCACGGAACACGTGCTGCGTGATGTTCGCGACGGTCGCGCCCTCGTCGTCCGGCGAGGTGGCGCGGATGTGCGTCGGCTGCGACATGTAGCGGCGGGCCAGGCCGATGACGGCGCCCGGCATGGTCGCCGAGAACAGCATGGTCTGGCGCTTCGGCGGAAGCAGGTTGATGATCTTCTCGACGTCGGGCAGGAAGCCCAGGTCGAGCATCTCGTCGGCCTCGTCCAGCACCAGGGCCTTGACCTTGGACAGGTCGAGCTTCTTCTGCCCGGCCAGGTCCAGCAGGCGGCCCGGGGTGCCGACGATCACGTCGACGCCCTTCTTGAGCGCCTCGACCTGGGGCTCGTACGCGCGGCCGCCGTATATGGCCAGGACGCGGACGTTACGCACCTTTCCGGCGGTCAGCAGGTCGTTCGTGACCTGCGTGCACAGCTCGCGGGTCGGTACGACGATCAGCGCCTGCGGGGCGTCGGTCAGCTGCTCGGGGGTCGCGCGGCCCGCCTCGACGTCCGCGGGGACGACGACGCGCTCCAGCAGCGGAAGGCCGAAACCGAGCGTCTTGCCGGTTCCGGTCTTCGCCTGGCCGATGACGTCCGTGCCCGAGAGGGCGACGGGGAGGGTCATCTCCTGGATGGGGAAGGGGGACACGATGCCGACGGCCTCAAGGGCCTCGGCGGTCTCGGGAAAGATCCCGAGCTCTCGGAACGTAGTCAGGGTGCTGCCTCTTCTGTGAGACGCGGCGCGAGGCGGCGAGGGGGGTCTTACCGTGCCGTTCCGTGCTCCTCCGGTGTTGCCGGAGGTGCCTCCGGCCGCAGCTCGAAAAGAGCCGCATCGCCGGATGGCGCGGGACCACTGCCTTCGCTCAAGCGCTCGTGCCGCTGAGGGGGCCCCTCATGGGCGGCGGCACGCGGAAACGCACGCGCCACACCGAGGGCGGTCGGTTGGAGCCGATCGGGCCACCGACCGGGCATCCTCATTCGGATGGCCCGCCGAGTATTCGGCAGGCGCATTACCACTGTACCCCGGAATCGCGCAGGTGTGTCGGGCGAATTCACCGGGGCGGCGTGTTCTGCGTGACTGACCAGGCACTTCCCCCACTCCCCGGGCGGGCTATTGTGCGCTGCATGGAGACCGCTGAAAACGCCGAGCACGCCGAGAACTCGTCCGCCCCCGCGGAGGAAGAGCCCACCGGGATCGCCGCCCAGGACTGGGCGACGGCCTCCGCCTCGCCGCAGTACCGCGCCGCCGTGATCGACCTGCTGGGTGCCCTCGCGTACGGCGAGCTCGCGGCCTTCGAGCGGCTCGCCGAGGACGCGAAGCTCGCCCCGACCCTGGCGGACAAGGCGGAGCTCGCGAAGATGGCCTCCGCAGAGTTCCACCACTTCGAGCGGCTGCGCGACCGGCTGGCCGCGGTCGACGCCGAGCCGACCGCCGCCATGGAGCCCTTCGCGAAGGCCCTGGACGACTTCCACCGCCAGACCGCTCCGTCCGACTGGCTGGAGGGCCTGGTCAAGGCGTACGTCGGCGACTCGATCGCCAGCGACTTCTACCGCGAGGTCGCCACCCACCTCGACGCCGACACCCGGGCCCTCGTGCTCGGCGTGCTGGACGACACGGGCCACGGCAACTTCGCCGTCGAGAAGGTCCGCGCCGCCATCGAGGCCGACCCGCGCGTCGGCGGCCGGCTCGCCCTGTGGGCGCGCCGCCTGATGGGCGAGGCCCTCTCCCAGGCGCAGCGCGTGGTGGCCGAGCGCGACGCGCTCTCCACGATGCTGGTCGGCGGGGTGGACGGCATGGCCGCCGGGTTCGACCTGGCCGCCGTCGGCGAGATGTTCACCCGCATCACCAAGGCGCACACCAAGCGGATGGCGGCCCTCGGCCTCGCGGCCTGACGGACCACCGCAGCGGTACGGTGCCGGCGGCCACGACGCCGCACCTGCGGCAGCGGCACAGCGGCTACGTCACGGGCCCCGGGGGTACGTCACCCCGAGGCCCGTGGTCATCCCCGGGAGGCGACCGGAAACGGCGTCCTCGTCCGCAGCAGCAGCGACAGCCCGGCCGCGGCCACCAGGACGGCGCCCACGAGGGACGCGGTCAGCGTACGGTGCCCCGGGCCCAGCGCGTAGTGCGTCAAGTACGCGCCGAACAACGCCCCGAGCGCGCCCGTGGTGAGGACCACGCGGGCGGACGGCAGCCGGCCGGGCAGTCTTCTGACGGCCACCCAGGAAAGGGCGAGGCCCAGAACGGCCGAGCCGAACGCTTCCACGAGCATGAGTCCCTCCCGCACAGCCATGGGCAAATCGGGTCGTAGGCGGTCCTACCCGGAGCGGGCGGAACACAACCCTCAACCGCCCCTGCGGGCACGGAAACGGCCCGGTGGGAGCAACCACCGGGCCGTTTCTCTCAGTTGTGGGTGACGCGCGCCTTACGCGGGGCCGAACCCGACCTTGCGGGACGTCGGCTCGCCGATGTCGACGTACGACAGCCGGTCGGTCGGCACCAGGACCTTGCGGCCCTTGATGTCCGTCAGGCTGAGCAGCTGCGACTTGCCCGTCAGCGCGTCCGTCACGACCGCCTCGAGCTCCTCGGCGCTCAGTCCGCTCTCCAGCACGATCTCCCGGGGTGCGTGCTGCACGCCGATCTTGACCTCCACGGCTATGTCCCTCCGACGGTCCGAGTCGCGCGATCACCGCGCCGTACCCGGACACATTAGCCCGGAGAGGGGACGGGAACCGCCCGTCGCAGCCACGCTGGAAGCGAACAGGGGCCCCGTGGGGCCCCTGCGTCGTCCCCGGCCGTCACGGCCGGCACCCGTGAGGGTGTCAGTGCGGCTGCTGCTCGGTCCCGTGCAGCGGGAAGCCGGCGATGCCGCGCCACGCGAGCGAGGTCAGCAGCTGCACCGCCTTGTTCCGCTCGACCGGGCTCTCGCTGGAGAGCCAGTAGCGGGCCACGACCTGGGAGACGCCGCCCAGCCCCACGGCCAGCAGCATCGACTCGTCCTTGGACAGCCCGGTGTCCTCGGCGATCACGTCGGAGATCGCCTCGGCGCACTCCAGGGAGACCCGGTCCACGCGCTCGCGCACCGCGGGCTCGTTCGTCAGGTCCGACTCGAAGACGAGGCGGAACGCGCCGCCCTCGTCCTCGACGTACGCGAAGTAGGCGTCCATCGTCGCCGCGACCCGGAGCTTGTTGTCGGTCGTCGAGGCGAGCGCCCCGCGCACCGCCTGCAGCAGCGCCTCGCAGTGCTGGTCCAGCAGCGCCAGGTACAGGTCCAGCTTGCCGGGGAAGTGCTGGTACAGCACCGGCTTGCTGACGCCCGCGCGCTCGGCGATGTCGTCCATCGCGGCCGCGTGGTACCCCTGCGCGACGAAAACCTCCTGGGCCGCGCCCAGGAGCTGGTTGCGTCGGGCTCGGCGCGGCAGGCGTGTGCCCCGCGGGCGCGCCGCCTCGGTCTGCTCGATGGCTGTCACGCCGCCTCCCACTTTCTCTCTGTACACAGTGCGCTGTGCGCCGCGCCCGCCATCGTACTTTTCGGTAACCGAATCTGGGGGGTCGAGGCCGAGTTTTCTCGGTCTTCGGACAGCCACCGACACCGTGCGGACCTGTGCGAATGCGCTCGGACAGGAGCGAAATCGGTCACCTCGGCGGCGGTCAGCGGTAGTCGTCCTCGTCGAGGGCCACGACCCGGGCCTGCTCCGCGGCGTCCCCGTCCGCCGCCTCGCCCTTGTCGCGCCCGGTGAGGGGCTCGTCCTCGCTGGGGGTCAGCTCGGTGTGCTGTTCGGCAGCGTCCGCCTCAGGGGCCTCCGCGTCCAGCGTCTCCCCAAGCTGGTTCCGGAAGGTGTCCGGCTCGGTGGGGTCGGCAGTCATGTGGCTCCCCTCTTTTCCTTGTCAGTACGAGCCTAGGAGAGTCGGAGGTGCACCGCTACGCGGATCTGTGAGCGCGAACACACGGGTCCCGGCGTGATCGTCTCGTAACATTGGCCCATGTCTTCGACCGAGCTGCCGGGTGTCCGCACCCCCGCCGCGGTGTCTCCCCAGGTGAGCGCCGTGCGGGTGGCCGAAGGAGAGCAGCTGCGGAGGGTGACGCTCCCCGGGCTGACGCTGAACGTGCGGTTCCGGCCGCCGGCCCGCCCCGACCTGCCGCCCGCCCTGTACGTCCACGGGCTCGGCGGGTCCTCGCAGAACTGGTCGGCACTGATGCCGCTGCTGGAGGACGTGGTGGACGGCGAGGCCGTCGACCTCCCGGGCTTCGGGGACTCCCCGCCACCGGACGACGGCAACTACTCGGTCACCGGCCTGGCCCGCGCGGTCATCCGGCACCTGGACGCCGCCGGGCGCGGTCCCGTACACCTCTTCGGCAACTCCCTGGGCGGCGCCGTCACCACGAGGGTGGCCGCGGCGCGCCCGGACCTGGTGCGCACCCTCACCCTGATCTCGCCGGCGATGCCGGAGCTGCGCGTGCAGCGCTCGGCGGTGCCGACCGCGCTGCTCGCGGTGCCGGGAGTCGCCTCGCTCTTCTCCCGTCTCACGCAGGGGATGAGCGCGGAGGAGCGTACCCGTGGCATCCTCGCCCTGTGCTACGGCGACCCGTCACGGGTCACCCCCGAGGGGTTCCGCAACGCGGTGGAGGAGATGGAGCGGCGCATGAGGCTGCCGTACTTCTGGGACGCGATGACGCGGTCCTCGCGCGGGATCGTCGACGCCTACACGCTGGGCGGCCAGCACGGGCTGTGGCGGCAGGCGGAGCGGGTGCTCGCGCCGACGCTGCTGGTGTACGGCGGGCGCGACCAGCTCGTCTCGTACCGGATGGCCCGCAGGGCGGCCGCCGCCTTCCGCGGCTCCCGGCTGCTGACGCTGCCGGACGCGGGGCACGTCGCGATGATGGAGTACCCGGAGGTCGTCGCCACGGCCTTCCGTGACCTGCTGCGGGACACGCGTGCCGCCGCCGAAGCGGGCGGGGGCTGAGGGTTCCGGTGGGACGACATAGCAGGAAGGGCCCGGCCGCTCCCGCTCCCTCCCAGGGGGACGCGGGCTCCGGCAGTACGGGCGCCGGCGGCGCGGCAGGCGCGGCCGGCTCCGGGGCGTGGACGGCCGAAGCCGCGCCCGGCACGGTGTACGGCGACTGGCACGGCGTACCGCGCGTCGCCGATTCGGGTGGTTTCCCGCAGGCGCCGGACCACGGCGGTCACGCCGCACCCCGGGCAGCCGGGGGGCACGGCCCGGTGCACGACACCGGCGCCTTCCCGTACGTACAGGACACGGGCGCGTTCCCGCGCGTCGAGCCCACGGGGGCGTACCCCGGCGGGTACGGCACGGGCGGCTACGACGCGCTGTACGACACGTCGGGCTTCGCGCTGCCCCAGGACGCCGGGTTCGCCCCGGCCCACGACACGCGGGCGTACCCGCGCGTCGCGGACACCGGGGGCTTCCCGCGCGTACCGCGGCCGGGGGGCCATCCGGGCGGCGGGGACACCGGGGCCTTCCCGCGGACCGCCGACACCGGCGAGTACCCGGTGGTGCACGAGACCGGCGGGTACGACGCGCTGTACGACACGGGGGGCTTCGCGCTGCCCCACGACACGGGGGCGCACCCGCACAGCGCGTACTCCGGCGGCCACGCCGGCACCCAGGACACCGGCGGCTACGCGCGGCCCCAGGACACCGGCGGCTACGCGCGACCCCACGACACCGGCGCCTTCCCCGGCCCCCACGACACCGGCGCGCACCCCCGGGTCACCGGCACCGGCGCGATCCCGCGCCTCGCCCGGCCCGGCGTGTACCAGCGCCTCGCGGACACCGGCGCGCTGCCCCGCGTCACGGACACCGGCGCGATCCCGCGCGCCGGCGGCCCCGGTCAGGACACCGGCGGCTTCGACGCCGTGCGGGACAGCGGGGCCGTACCCCGCGTCACCGTGACCGGCGGGCTGCCCGGCACCGGCACCGGCCCGCAGGCCCGCGTCGCGGAGGCCGGCGGGCTCGCCATACCGCGGCCACGGCGCGAGGACGACGCCGTCGCGGCGACCGGCTCGCACCGCAGGACCGCCGTACCCGCCGAGCGCAAGGGCGGGCGCGGCCGGACGTACACCGGCATCGCCGCGGCCGCGGTCACCGTGCTGCTCGCCGTGATCGTCGCCGGGCAGGTCACCGGCGACCAGACCCGCACCACCGGCGTGCTCTCGGCCGACGACGAGACCGGGCAGCGCGGCGGCGCCGCGTCGGCCGCCTCGCGCTCCGAGGAGCGGCCCACCCCGAAGCAGCAGCCCTCCGCGCCTGCCGCCGAGCCGACGTACGAGCAGAAGATGGCGGCCCCGTACCCCATCGACCCCAAGCTCAAGGGCTCGGGCGAGTTCGAGACCGTGCCCGGCGTCGCGAAGGCCCCCGGCAAGGGGCGCCTCGTGCGCTACCGCGTCGACGTCGAGAAGGGCCTCGACCTGGACGCGCAGCTGTTCGCCGAGGCCGTCCAGCGCACGCTCAACGACAAGCGCAGCTGGGCCCACGGCGGCGAGATGACCTTCGAGCGCGTCCCGTCCGGCGAGGCGGAGTTCGTCATCACCCTCGCGAGCCCCGGCACCACCGGAACCTGGTGCGCCAAGTCCGGCCTGGACACCACCATCGACAACGTGTCCTGCGACTCCGCGTCCACCGAACGCGTCATGATCAACGCGTTCCGCTGGGCGCAGGGCTCCGTCACCTACGGGCCGGAGCGGATGTTCGCGTACCGCCAGATGCTGATCAACCACGAGGTCGGCCACCGGCTCGGACACGGTCACGTGAGCTGCCGCACGCCCGGCTCGCTCGCGCCGATCATGCAGCAGCAGACGAAATCCCTGGATATCGACGGCGTGAAGTGCCAGCCCAATCCCTGGGTTTATCCAGGGAGTTGAGAAGAGGACCGCTGGATTTCTGACGTATCGTCGGACAATCGCGTTGACATCGATCAGCTGATCGGTAATTGTTCTCGGCATGTCGTCCTTCCACGCCGCCTCCGCGAGCGCCGCCATTGAGCTGGCGCTGCTCGGCGTGACCGCGCACAGCGTGGCCGACATCTTCTGTAGCTGACCGCAGCCTGAGCGCGCGCGTCGACACCCCTCCCGTCCTCCGACGGCTTCCCGTTTCCGCCGCGCCCGGGCCCCGCACGCCCGTGGGCGCGGCTCGGCGTTTCCCCCATTCCGCTCAAGTCGCTCTCGCGTGGCGTCCCGAATTCCCCGATTCCTTCACGCCGAGAGGTCCCTTTTCCGATGCGTTTCCAGTCCGCCACATCGCGCCGCGTGGCCGCGGCCGCCGTCAGCCTCGTACTGGCCGGGGGCGCCGCCGCGTGCGCGGGGCCCCAGGACGGTACGGAGAAGAACGGCGCGGAGCCCGGTGCCGCCGGCGCGCCCCGCAAGGGCGGCACGCTGACCGTCCTCAACGCCGAGCCGCAGAACGACTTCGACCCCGCCCGCCTCTACACCTCGGGTGGCGGCAACGTCCCGTCGCTGGTCTTCCGCACCCTCACCACCCGCAACCGCGAGAACGGCGCCGAGGGCACCAAGGTCGTCCCCGACCTCGCCACCGACACCGGCCGCCCCAACGCGGACGCCACCGAGTGGACGTACACGCTCAAGGACGGGCTGAAGTACGAGGACGGCACCCCGATCACCAGCGCCGACATCAAGTACGGCATCGAGCGGTCCTTCGCCGCCGAGCTGTCGGGCGGCGCCCCCTACCTGCGCGACTGGCTGGTCGGCGGCGAGAAGTACCAGGGCCCCTACAAGGACAAGAAGGGCCTGGACTCGATCGTCACCCCGGACGACAGGACGATCGTCTTCAAGCTCCGCAAGCCCGAGGGCGAGTTCCCCTTCGTCGCCACCCAGACGCAGTTCGCCCCCGTGCCCAAGGCCAAGGACACCGGCGCCAAGTACGAGGAGCACCCGGTCTCCTCGGGCCCGTACAAGGTCGTGAAGAACGAGAACGACGGCGAGCGGCTGCTCCTGGAGCGCAACCCGCACTGGTCCGAGGCCACCGACGCCGAGCGCAAGGCCTACCCGGACACCATCGACGTCCGCTCCGGCCTCGACTCCGCCGTCATCAACCAGCGCCTGTCCACCAGCTCGGGCGCCGACTCCGCGGCCGTCACCACCGACACCAACCTCGGCCCGGCCGAACTCGCCCAGATCACCGGGAACAAGGAGCTCGCCGGCCGCGTCGGCACCGGCCACTTCGGCTACACCAACTACCTCGCCTTCAACCCGAAGGTGAAGCCCTTCGACAACCCCAAGGTGCGCCAGGCGATCTCCTACGCCGTCAACCGCACCAGCGTCGTCAACGCCGCCGGCGGCTCCGCCCTCGCCGAGGCGGCCACCACCTTCCTGCCGGAGCAGAAGTCCTTCGGGTTCACCCCGTACGACCACTTCCCGGCCGGCGGGACCGGCGACCCGGCCAAGGCGAAGCAGCTGCTCAAGGAGGCCGGCTTCGCCAACGGCCTGACCGTCACCCTGACGCACTCCACCGCGCAGAACCGCCAGACCAGCCCCGAGGTGGCCACCGCCGTCCAGCAGGCACTGGCCGCCGCCGGGATCACGGTCAAGCTGGAGGGCCTGGAGAACAACGCGTTCAACGAGCGCCGCTGGGACGCGAAGAACACGCCCGGCTTCTTCCTCTCCCGCTGGGGTGCCGACTGGCCGTCCGGCGGCCCGTTCCTGGCGCCGATCTTCGACGGCCGGCAGATCGTCACCAACGGCTCCAACTACAACCACGCGCAGCTGAACGACCCGGCGGTCAACAAGGAGATCGACGAGATCAACAAGCTGACCGACCTCGACGCGGCCGCCCTGCGCTGGGGCGCCCTGGACAAGAAGATCGGCGAGCAGGCGCTCGACGTCCCGCTCTTCCACCCGGTCTACAAGCGGCTGGTCGGCAAGTCCGTCAAGAACGTCGTGATCAGCGACTGGACCGGCGTCCTCGACATCTCCCAGGTAGCCGTCAAGTGACCTCCGTACACCAGGCACTGGCGCCCGCGCCGGGGGTCACCACCCCCGGCGCGGGCGCCGCCCGCCAGGTCTGGCGCCGGCTGCGCCGCCGCCCCGCGGCGCTCGCGGCCGCCGCCGTCCTGGCCCTGCTCGTCCTCGTCGCGATCGCGGCGCCCCTGCTCGCACACCTCGCGGGCCAGGACCCCAACGCCTACCACGACGACCTCGTGGACTCGGCCCGCGGCGGCGTCCCCGCCGGCTCCTTCGGCGGCATCAGCGCCGACCACTGGCTCGGCGTCGAACCGGGCACCGGACGCGACCTGTTCACCCGGCTCGCCTACGGCGCCCGCGTCTCCCTGCTCGTCGCCGCCGGGGCCACTTTCGTCAACATCGGCGTCGGCGTCCTCGCCGGCCTCGCCGCCGCGCTCGGCAACCGCTTCCTCGACAGCGCCATCAGCTGGGCCACCGACGTGATGATCGCCCTGCCGACGCTGGTCCTCGGCATCGCCCTGACCGCCGTCGTGCCGCCCGGCTTCCCGCGCCCGCTGCTGCTGGTCCTCCTCATCGGACTCCTCGGCTGGGGCGGCACCGCGCGGATCGTACGGGCCCAGACCCTCAGCCTGCGCGAGCTGGACTTCGTCGCCGCCGCCCGGCTGTCGGGCAACGGCGCACTCCGGGTGGCCCGCCGGGAGCTGCTGCCCTCGCTGGCCGCGCCCGTGATCACGTACGCGGCGATCCTGCTGCCCGTGAACATCGTCGCCGAGGCCTCGCTGTCCTTCCTCGGGGTCGGCGTCAAACCGCCCACCCCCTCCTGGGGGCAGATGCTCTCCACCGCCCAGACCTGGTTCCTCGCCGACCCGGCCTACGTGCTGCTCCCGGCCGGTCTGCTGTTCGTCACCGTGCTCGCCTTCACCGTCCTCGGCGACGCCGTGCGCACCGCGCTCGACCCGCGCGAGGCCGGCCGGCTGCGGGTGGGCACGAAGAAGGGAGGCGCGAAGTGACCCGCTTCGTCCTCAAGCGCGCCGCCGGCGCCGTGCTGGTGCTGCTCGTGCTCTCCGTCGCCGTGTACTTCCTCTTCTACCTCGCACCCGGCGACCCCGCCCGGCTCGCCTGCGGGGAGCGCTGCAACCCGCAGCAGATCGCCCAGGTGCGCGAACAGCTCGGCCTGGACGAGTCCGTCGTCGCCCAGTACCTGCACTTCCTCCAGGGCCTGGTCGCCGGTCGCGACTACTCCGCCGGCACCGGCGTGCTGCACTGCGACGCGCCCTGCCTGGGCTTCTCGTACCAGAACGACCAGCAGGTCACCGGACTCCTGCTGGAGCGGCTGCCCGCCACCCTCTCCCTCGCCCTCGGCGCGCTCGTCATCTGGCTGGTCGTCGGCGTCGGCACCGGACTGCTGTCCGCCCTGCGCCGCGGCGGCCCCACCGAGCGCGTCCTCACGCTGATCACCCTGGCCGGCACCGGCACGCCCGTGTTCATCCTCGGCCTGCTGCTGCTCATGCTGGTCTGCGCGTACCTGCAGTGGCTGCCCTTCCCGACCTACGTGCCCTTCTCCGAGGACACCGAGCAGTGGGCCTGGAACCTCCTGCTGCCCTGGGTCACCCTCGGCTTCTTCGAGAGCGCCAAGTACGCCCGGCTCACCCGCAGCTCCACCCTGGAGACCCTCGCCGAGGACCACATCCGCACCTTCCGCGCCTACGGCGTGGGAGAGCGGGCGGTCGTCGCCCGGCACGCCCTGCGCGGCGCCGTGCCGCCGGTCATCGCCCTCAGCGCCATCGACCTCGGCACCATGATGGGCGGCGCCGTGCTGACGGAGTCCCTGTTCGGCATCCCCGGCCTCGGCAAGACGCTGATCGACGCCGTGCGGGTCGTGGACCTGCCCGTGGTCGTGGGCGTCGTCCTGGTCATCGGGACCGCCGTCGTCGTCGCGGGCGCGCTCGCCGACCTCCTCTACGCCGCCGCCGACCGAAGGGTGGCCCTGGCATGACCGAGCACCGCACGGAGCCCCTCGTCGAGGTCGCGGACCTCACCGTCGAATTCCCGGTCGGGGCGCCCGGCTCGTACGTACGGGCCGTCGACGGCCTCTCCTTCACCCTCGCCCCGGGCCGCGCCCTCGGCATCGTCGGCGAGTCCGGCAGCGGCAAGTCCACCGTGGCCGCCGCCCTGCTGGGCCTGCACCGCGACACCGGCGCCCGGCTCACCGGCACCGTCCGGGTCGGCGGCACCGACGTGGCCGCCGCAGGCCCCGCGGAGCTGCGCGCCCTGCGCGGCGCCACCGCCGCCATGGTCTTCCAGGACCCGCTCAGCTCCCTGGACCCGTACTACGCCGTCGGCGACCAGATCGCCGAGGTGTACCGGGTCCACCACGACGTCCCGCGCCGGGCCGCCCGGGCCCGGGCCGTCGAGGTGCTCGACCGGGTCGGCATCCCCGACGCCGTCCGCCGCTCACGGTCCCGTCCGCACGAGTTCAGCGGCGGCATGCGCCAGCGCGCCCTGATCGCCATGGCCCTCGCCTGCGAGCCGCGGCTGCTGGTCGCCGACGAGCCCACCACCGCCCTCGACGTCACCGTCCAGGCCCAGATCCTGGACCTGCTGCACGGGCTGCGGGAGGAGCGCGGGCTGGCGCTGCTGCTGGTCACGCACGATGTGGGCGTCGCCGCAGAGAGCGTGGACGAGCTGCTGGTGATGCGGTCCGGCGCCGCCGTGGAGCGGGGGCCGGTCGCGGACGTGCTGGCCGCGCCGGAGCACGCGTACACGAGGGAGCTGCTCGGCGCCGTACCGCGGCTGGACGCGCCGCGGCAGAGGCCGGCGGCTGCGGTACCGGTCCCGTCGGCACGCAACGGCGGGTCCGCGGACGGCGCGTCCCCGGGCTCCGCGGCCGGCGGTCCCGCGGACGCGGCCGAGGGTCCGGTGGACGCGGCCGGCGTGCCCGTCGTCGAAGCCGTGGGGCTGCGGCGGGAGTTCGGACGGGGGCGCGGGCGGGTCACCGCGGTCGGCGGGGTGTCGCTCGCCCTGCGCGCCGGGGAGACCCTCGGCGTCGTCGGCGAGTCCGGCAGCGGCAAGAGCACCCTGGGCCGGATGCTGGTCGGGCTGCTGGAGCCCACCGCCGGCACCGTACGCCACGACGGCCTCGCCGTCCCCGGCATCGCCCCCGGCGCCCAGATGGTCTTCCAGGACCCCACCTCCTCCCTCAACCCCCGCCGCAGCATCGGCGAATCCATCGCCGACCCGCTGCGGGCGGCGGGGGAGCGGGACGAGACGGCGATCCGCGCCCGGGTGACCGGGCTGCTGGAGCGCGTCGGCCTCGACCCCGCCCACTACGACCGGTACCCGCACGAGTTCAGCGGCGGCCAGCGCCAGCGCGTCGGCATCGCCCGCGCCCTCGCCCCCCGGCCCCGGCTGATCGTCTGCGACGAACCCGTCTCGGCGCTCGACGTCACCACGCAGGCCCAGGTCACCGCCCTGCTCGCGGAGCTCCAGCGGGAGCTGGGCCTGGCACTGGTCTTCATCGCCCACGACCTCGCCGTGGTCCGGCAGGTCAGCGACCGCGTCGCCGTGATGCGCGGCGGCCTCGTCGTGGAGGAGGGCCCTGCCGAGGAGGTGTACGGGGCCCCGGCCCACGCCTACACCCGGCAGCTGCTGGCCGCCGTGCCCGCCCTCGACCCCGCGCTCGCCGCCGAGCGGCGCACCGCCCGCCGGGTGCCCGTACCCGCGTAACGGAGGCCCGGCGGGCCTTTCTACCGCGCCGGAACGCGGTGCGCGCGCGAAAGTTACGACACTTCACCCCTTCCGGTGGCGGGGGGGGGGGGGCCCCCCCCCGCCCCCCCCCCCCCGCCCGGGGGGGCCCCCGCCCCCCCGGGGGCGCGCCCCCCCCCCGCCCGCCGCGCCGGGCGGGGCGGGGGGGGGGGCGGCGG
>NZ_JBIVZG010000001.1:39351-472755 GCF_044759445.1 Streptomyces sp. NPDC101118
GGGTGCTGGGCGGTGCCCTCCTGAGTGCGACGTGGGGGGCGGTCTGCTTCAATTCACTATACACTCTCGCGTCGCGAGCCTGGGACGCCCTCACCCCCCCCCCCCCCCCGCCACCGGTGCATCCGCTTGAGTTCATCCCGCGGCGGGTCGCCCGACCCAAGGCGGCCGCCTCATACGGGAGATCGGGGGTGCACTCGTGCGGATCGGACTGCTCACGGAGGGTGGTTATCCGTATGCGACGGGTGAGTCGAGACTCTGGTGCGACCGGCTCGTACGCGGACTCCCGCAGCACGAGTTCGAGATCTACGCGCTGAGCCGCAGCGCCGAGCAGGAGCGCGCGGGACGCGTCCCGCTGCCGCCGCACGTCACCCACGTACGCACCGCCCCGCTGTGGGCCCCCGACGACGACGGCCGCAGCCACGGCCGCCGCGAACGCCGCAGGTTCGCCGGGCACTTCAGGGACCTCGTGGCCGGCGTGTGCGCCGGACGCCCGGAACCCTTCGCCCAGGGCCTGTACGGGCTGGCCGAACTCGCCCGCGAGGAGGGCGGCCTGTACGCGGCGCTGCGCTCCGAGACGGCCGTCCGCGCCCTGGAGTCCGCCTGCCGGGCCCCCGGCGCGAACCGCACCCTCCAGACCGCCCAGGTGCCCGACCTCCTCGACTTCACCGACGAGCTGGAGCGGGCGCTGCGCCCGCTGTCCCTCGACTGGTACGAGGACCTCGGCGGCGTCGACGTGTGCCACGCGGCGGCCGGCGGCGTCGCCGCCCTGTCCGGGCTCCTGGCCAAACGCTTCTTCGGCATCCCGCTGCTGGTCACCGAGTACGGCGTCCCGCTGCGCGCGCACTACCTCGACCGCGCCGGGGCGCCGCTGACCGCCGCCGTGCGCGCGCTCCTCGCCGCCTTCCACGGACGGCTGGCCGCCGAGGTCTACCGGACCAGCGACCTGCTCACCCCCGGCAACACGCACGCCAGGCGCTGGCAGGAGCGGTGCGGCGCCGACCGCGCCCGCGTGCGCACCGTGTACCCGGGGATGGAGGCGGACCGATTCGCCGCCGTCGGCGAGGCCGCCGACCAGGGCGACCCGCTCACGCTGGTGTGGGTCGGCCGGGTCGAGCCGGCCAAGGACGTGATCGCGCTGCTGCACGCCTTCGGAGAGGTGCGGAAAGCCGAACCCGAAGCACGGTTGCGGCTGTTCGCGGCCCCCTCGCGCACACCCGAGGCGGTCTCGTACCTCGCGCACTGCCGCGCGCTGGCCGCCCAGCTCTTCCCCGACGAGGCCGCGGACGCGGTGACCGTGGGCGAGAACCCGGTCAGCTTCGAGGAGATCGGCGGACCGGCCGCGCCGCAGCCGGCCGACGCCTACGCCTCGGGGCGGGTGGTGGTGCTGTCCTCGGTGGTCGAGGGCTTCCCGATCAGCCTGGTCGAGGCGATGTTCTGCGGGCGGGCCACCGTGTCCACCGATGCCGGGGCCGTCTGCGAGGTCATCGGAGGCACCGGGCTCGTGGTGCCGCCCCGCAACCCGCGCGCCCTCGCCGACGCCTGTCTGGCGCTGCTGCGGGACCCCGAGCGGGCCGCGCGGCTGGGCGCCGCCGCCCGTGCCCGCGCGCTCGAACTCTTCACGGTGGAGCAGAACGTGGCCGCCTTCCGCGCCCTGTACCTGGAACTGATCTCGCACGCACCGGCCCGCCCGGACGACGGGGAAGTGCCGTTCGGGCTGCCGGCGGAGGCGTGCGTACCGGGCCGGTGGGCCGCCGGCGCGGCCGGCCGCACCCGCACCCCGGAGGCGACGGCATGAGCGGGCAGCGGCCGGAGGCCTACCCGACGAGGGCCGAGGAGATCCTGGCGGCGGGGCGCGACACCCGGCCCGGAATTCCCGTGCAGGACGGTGCGCAGGGCGTCAACGGGCTGGTCAACGGCAGCGTCAACCCGGGGACGGGGACGGGGACGGGGACGGGCGCGGGGGCGCACGCGGGGGCCGGGCCGGTGGGCGGGTCCTCCCGGACGGTGCCGATGGCCGTGCCGGTCCCGCAGGCCGAGCCGGTGACGGTCGCGGTGCCGGTCCCCGAGCCGGTGACGGTCGCGGTGCCGGTCCCCGAGCCGGTGACGCTCGTCGTCCCGGCGCCGCCGGCCGAGCCGGTGACCGTCCCGGTGCCCGTGGCCCGTGCGGCCGCCGGGGGCGAGGGCGGCGCGGCGGGGCCGGGCGCCACGGGCCGTGGCGCCGGCACCGCGGTGCGGCGGCGCGGCGGGGCCGACCCCGTCAAGGTGCTGCTGCACCGCCACCGGGAGCTGTGCGAGCGGGCGGTCGACCCGCTGGAGATCGCCGCGGGCCTGGAGGCCCACGGGGTCACCGACCGCACCGCGGCGCGCTTCCGGCACCGGGACGTGTTCTCGCTGGCCGAAGAGCTGTACGCGCGGGTGCCGCGCGGGGCCGGGCAGGGCCGCCCGGGCACCGGGGGGACCGCCCCGGGGCAGGAGGCGCGGGGCCACGACGGGCCGTCGGCCGCCGACGCGGGCCCGGCGGCCGGGGACCCGGCCGCGCGGACCGCCGGGCGCCGGGCCATCGGGTACGGGCTCTCCCTCCTCCCGGGCGCCCTGGCGGTCGGCACCTGGGTGCAGGCCCGGGGCACCGCGGCCGTCGTGGCCGGCGGGGCCCTCGCCCTGGTCGCCCTGGTGTGCTGCCTGCGGGCCGGGCCGCTGCGCGTCACCGGCCGGACCGGAGCCACCGCCTGGCTCTGGGCCGCCGCACTCACGGCCGGGGTGGCCTGTGCCGACGCGGTGGGTACGGAAGGCGCGCCCCCCGGTGCCGCCGCCGGGACGCTGACCGCCCTCGCGCTCGCCGCCGCACCGGCGACCTGGTGCGCCGGGCTGTTCGCGACCCGGGCCCGGCGCAGACTCGCCGCCAGCCGGCTGCTGGAGGAGTTCGCCGCCGGGGTGCGCCCGCTGCTGCTCGGGGTGTGCGCCGTGTTCGCCGCGGCCCTCGCCGGACTGCTGGCCCTCACCGGAGGTGCGCTCGCCGCCGGCACGGCCCTCGGGGTGCTGCTGTTCCTGGCCCGGCTGCTCGCCGTGCACGGGTCTCCGGCCGCCGCGCGCAACGCCCTCGGTGCCGTGTGCGCCGCGGAGGCGGTACTGCTGGGTGCCGCGGCCCTCGGCCAGCCGGTTCCGTACGCCGCCACGACCGGCCTGCTGGGCGCCGCGCTGCTCGCCCTGCTGGGCCACGTGGCCGCCGCCCTCTCCCGCGCCTCGGCGCACGCCCTCCGCTAGGGGCCGCCGGTGTCCGCCGCGACCTCCGTCCCCCGCCCCGGCCACCGCGCCCCTCCGAGCCGGAGCGCCGGGCGCGCGGACCGCCCCGCCCCGGGGGCCCGACGTACGTACCGGCTCCCCGGGCAGCGGGACGCCGGGCGCCGGGCACCCGTACCGCCCGCGGGCGAGCAGCCGCGTACGGCACCGCACCGGCCCGCCCCTGCCGGCCGCCCGCCACGGCCGAGAGACGGAACGGGCCCGCACCACCCCGCCGGTCCCGGCCGCGCGGTACGCGCAGACGTCCCACGGGGCGGCAGCGGCGGCACGGCACCCCTCGGGGGGCGCGGCCGACGGATCGCCCCGCAGGGAGCGGCGGAGCCGACGCCGCCGCTCCACCCCGCACGAATCCACCGCAACACCCCCGAAGGAGAACGAGAGATGACCCCCCAATCACCCGCCACGCCCCGTCGGCACGCAGGAGGCGCGCGATGAGGGTGCTGCTGATCGGAGCCAACGGATACCTCGGCCGCTACGTGGCCGACCGGCTGCTCGCCGACCCGGCCGTCCAGCTCACCGCGCTCGGCCGCGGAGACGACGCCGACGTGCGGTTCGACCTCGCCACGGGCAGCCCCGGCGCGCTCACCCGGTTCCTCGACGCCGTCCACCCCGGCGTCGTGATCAACTGCGCCGGCACCACGCGCGGCGGCGCCCGCGAGCTGACCCGCCACAACACCGTGGCCGTCGCCACCATCTGCGAGTCGCTGCGCCGCAGCGGCTGCGGCGCCCGGCTCGTCCAGCTCGGCTGCGCCGCCGAGTACGGGCCCAGCCAGCCCGGCTCCTCCACCGCCGAGGACGCCGTCCCCAGACCCGGCGGCCCCTACGGGGTCAGCAAACTCGCCGCCACCGAGCTCGTCCTCGGCTCCGGGCTCGACGCCGTCGTGCTCCGCGTGTTCTCGCCCGTCGGGCCCGGCACGCCCGCCGGGTCGCCCCTGGGCCGCCTCGCCGAGGCCATGCGCCGGGCCATGCAGTCCGGCGACGGCGAGCTGAAGCTCGGGGGCCTCGGGGTCCAGCGCGACTTCGTCGACGTGCGCGACGTGGCCCGCGCCGTCCATGCCGCCTCCCTCTCCGCCGCGCAGGGGGTCGTCAACATCGGCACCGGCCGTGCCGTCCGGCTCCGCGACGCGGCGGCCGTGCTCGCCCGGGTCGCCGGGTACGGCGGCGCGCTGCACGAGATCGACGGGCCCCCGCACGGCCGCCCCATGGGCCTGGCCACCATCGGCGCCCAGCGCTCGGAGTCCTCCGCGGAGCAGCTGTCCGCCGGACCGCCCAGCGGCTCGTTCCCCTACCCGGACGGCTGCGGCGCCTGGCAGCAGGCCGACGTGCGCACCGCCCGCGACCGCCTCGGCTGGCGTCCCCGGATCAACCTGGAGGAGTCGCTGGCCGACATCTGGATGGAGGCCGCGTGTCGCATCTGACGACCCCGGGCGCCCGCCTCGCCGCCACCGGGGCGGGCCGGCTCGGATTCGGCATCCCCGGGTACGCGCACCCGCTCGTCGCCCCCGTGGAGTGGGCCGAGCTCAGCCGGCCCGGCACGCCCCTGCACTGGGCCGTCCTCAACGTCTCGGACGGGCCCGGCAGCCGGCCCGACCCGCACTGCCTGGAGGCCGTGGCCCGCCTCAGGGACGCGGGCGGCACCGTGATCGGCCATCTCGCGATGCGGGACGGGACACGCTCCTTCGGGGAGCTGGTCTCCGATGCCCACGCCTTCCGGGACTGGTACCAGGTCGACGGGTTCTACCTCGGGCGGACCCCCGCCGGCCGGGCCGAGCTGCCCGCCGTGCGCCGGGTCGCGGAGACCCTCCGTACGCTGGGCGAGGGGCTCCGGATCGTCTTCGGGCACGGCACCCACCCGTACGCCGGGTACGCCGAGGCCGCGGACCAGCTGGTCACGTTCTCCGGGCGGTGGGCGGACTACCGCTGGTCACAGGTGGCCGAGTGGACGGCCGAGTACCCGCCCGAGCGGTTCTGCCACCTCGTGCACGGCGTCCCCCGGACCCACCTGGAGGAGGCCATGCGCATCGCGCGCTGGCAGGGAGCCGGCACGATCTGGTTCACCGACCGCTCCGACCGGCACGGCACGGCCGACCCCTGGGCCGCGATGCCCGCGTACTGGGACGAAATCGTCTCGCGTATCGGACAGGGTGTCTCGGAATGAAGAAGGGCGTGGCAGTGTTACGGGGAGAACAACCGTTTCAGACTTACCGATCTACGGAGTCCCCGTGTCGCTGCCACCCCTGGTCGAGCCAGCTGCTGAGCTCACCGTTGACGAGGTCCGTCGGTACTCCCGCCACCTGATCATCCCGGACGTCGGGATGGACGGCCAGAAGCGCCTGAAGAACGCCAAGGTGCTCTGCGTGGGTGCGGGGGGCCTCGGCTCGCCCGCACTCATGTACCTGGCCGCGGCCGGCGTGGGCACGCTGGGCATCGTCGAGTTCGACGAGGTCGACGAGTCGAACCTGCAGCGCCAGATCATCCACAGCCAGGCGGACATCGGCCGTTCCAAGGCCGAATCGGCGCGGGACTCGGTGCTCGGCATCAACCCGTACGTGAACGTGGTCCTTCACGAAGAGCGGCTCGAGGCCGAGAACGTGATGGACATCTTCAGCCAGTACGACCTGATCGTCGACGGCACGGACAATTTCGCCACGCGCTACCTCGTCAACGACGCGTGCGTGCTGCTGAACAAGCCGTACGTCTGGGGCTCCATCTACCGCTTCGACGGCCAGGCCTCGGTGTTCTGGTCCGAGCACGGCCCCTGCTACCGCTGCCTCTACCCGGAGCCCCCGCCGCCGGGCATGGTCCCCTCCTGCGCCGAGGGCGGCGTGCTGGGCGTGCTCTGCGCGTCCATCGGCTCCATCCAGGTCACCGAGGCGATCAAGGTCCTGACCGGCACGGGCGAGCCCCTCGTCGGCCGCCTGATGATCTACGACGCCCTGGAGATGCAGTACCGCCAGGTGAAGGTCCGCAAGGACCCCGACTGCGCGGTCTGCGGCCCGAACGCGACCGTCACCGAGCTCATCGACTACGAGGCCTTCTGCGGCGTCGTGTCCGAGGAGGCCCAGGAGGCGGCGCTCGGCTCCACGATCACTCCGAAGCAGCTCAAGGAGTGGATCGACGCGGACGAGAAGATCGAGATCATCGACGTCCGCGAGCAGAACGAGTACGAGATCGTCTCGATCCCGGGCGCGAAGCTGATCCCCAAGGGCGAGTTCCTGATGGGCAACGCCCTCCAGGACCTGCCGCAGGACCGGAAGATCGTCCTGCACTGCAAGACGGGTGTCCGCAGTGCGGAGGTCCTCGCGGTGCTGAAGTCCGCGGGCTTCGGGGACGCGGTCCACGTCGGCGGCGGCGTGATCGGCTGGGTCAACCAGATCGAGCCGGAGAAGCCGATCTACTGACCGGGTCTGCCGGCCGGGCTCACTGACCGGGCCCGGCGACGGCGACTCCCGCCGAGGGGCCCGTACCGCTGTGCGCAGCGGTACGGGCCCCTCGGCGTTCCCGTGTTGTCGTGGCCCGCGGCCTCAGGCCGGGCAGGTGGTGTTCGACTTCGGCACCTTCCCGTCCAGCAGGTAGCCGTCCACGGCCCCCTGCACACAGCGGTCGCCGCTGTTGTACGCGCCGTGCCCCTCGCCGTCGTACGTCAGCTCCACGCCCACCCCGGGCCCGAGCTCCTGGGCCATCCGCCGGGCCCCCTCGTACGGTGTCGCCGGGTCGCCGGTGTTGCCGATGACCAGGATCGGGGCGGCGCCGGGAGCGCTCACGTCGGGCGTCTGCCAGGTTCCGGCGACCGGCCAGGAGCTGCAGGCCATCATGGCCCAGCCCAGGTAGTCGCCGAACACGGCGGAGGCCGCGTGGAACTCGGGCAGCTTCGCCCTGGTCTGCTCGATCGTGTACCGGTCCTTGGAGTCGACGCAGTTGATGGCCGTGTTGGCCGCGCCGATGTTGCTGTAGGTGCCGTCCTGGCTGCGGCCGTTCATCGCGTCGGAGAGGGCCAGGAGCAGCTGGCCCTGGCCGCCCTCCGCCTCGTCGAGACCCTGTTCGAGCAGCGGCCAGTACTCCTTCGAGTACAGGGCCTGGGCGATGCCGCCGGTGGCCTGCGTCTCGGTCAGCTTCCGGTCGCCGATGCCGGGGATGGGCTCGACGGCCAGGGACCGCTGGAGCTTGACGATGTTGTCCTCGATCTCCTTGGCGGTGCTGCCCTGGAGCCGGCACTCGTCACCCCGGTCCACGCAGTCCTGGGCGAAGTTGTCGAGGGCCAGCTGGAAGCCCTTCGCCTGCCCCAGCGAGCTCTGCTCCGAGTCCTTGGTCGGGTCGACGACCGCGTCGAACACCGCCCGCCCGACCTTCTCCGGGAACAGGTGGGCGTACACCCCGCCCAGCTCCGTCCCGTACGAGATGCCGAAGTAGTGCAGCTTGTCGTCGCCGAGGGCCTCGCGCAGCCGGTCCATGTCGCGGGCCGCGTCGAGGGTCCCGACGTGCGGCAGGACGCTGCCGGAGTTGCGCTCGCAGGCGTTGGAGTACGTCTTGATGCCGTCGACGAACTCCTTCTCGGCGGCCGGTCCCACCGGCGTGGCGTCGGAGGCGTAGTACGCGTCCAGCTGCCGGTCGTCCTGGCAGCGCACCGCCGCGCTCCGGCCGACGCCGCGCGGGTCGAAGCTCACCAGGTCGTACCGCTCCCGCAGGCGCTGGAAGTCCTTGGCCGCGCTGGGCAGGACGGCCACGCCCGACCCGCCGGGCCCGCCGAAGTTGAAGACCAGCGAGCCGATGCGCTTGGACGGGTCGGTCGCCTTGGAGCGGATGACGGCCAGCTCGATGGTCTCGCCGTCCGGGTCGTCGTAGTCCAGCGGCACGTCGAGCGCCGAACACTCCCAGTCCTTCCCCGGTGCCTCGCCGCCGCCCTCCGCGGGGGAGGGGGCGGGACAGCTCTCCCACTTCAGGTCCTTGGCGCCGCCACTGTCGTCGGAGCAGCCGGCCAGTGGCAGGAGTGCCGCGGCGGCGGCGATCGCGGCGGTGCGAAGGCGGGCGGAAGTCGGCATAAGCCACATCCTGCGTGCCCCCCGCCCGCTCCGCCCGACGAGTGACCCATGCGAGTGCCCCGGCCCCCGGCGACCGGCCGTGCCCCGCCGCCGCGCGGTGCCCCGGCGCCCCGGTGCGGGCGCCCCCGCCGCGTGGCCGTGAGCGGACGGTGGTCAGGCGGCGGTCAGGAGGTCGCGGGCGGCCTGGCGGCCCGTCGCCACGCAGGCTGCCACGCCCACCCCCTCGTACGCGGCGCCGCAGAGGGTCAGGGCGGGGAGCTTGCCGGCGGTCTCGCGGATGCGGGCCACGCGTTCCCGGTGGCCGACGCCGTACTGGGGCAGGCCCCGGTCCCAGCGCGTGACGCGGGTGGCCACCGGCTCGCCCATCGGGCCCACCGCCCGGTGCAGCTCCGCGATGGCCCGCCGCACCAGCACCCGGTCCGGGCTGTCGAGCAGCCCCTCCTCGCCGATCCGGCCGACGGAAGCGCGCAGCACGAACACGTCCGGCGCCGCCCGGGCCAGCCACGCCCATTTGTTGGAGAGGAACGAGGCGGCCTTGAGGGTGTGGCCGTCCACGGGCGGCACCAGGAAGCCGTTGCCCTGCGGCAGGAAGTGCGCCCGGGCCCGGGAGAAGGCCATGGTGATGACGGCGGTCGAGGCGTGCGGGATCGCGGAGAGCTCCGCGTCCGCCAGGGGCGAGTGCGGGCGCAGGAGTTCGGCCGCGGCGAAGGCCGGCAGGGCCAGCACGATCCCGTCCGCCTCCATGGTCAGCGGGCCGTCGTCGGTGACGGCCTGGACGCGCCACCGCCCCGCCGGTGTCAGGGCGAGCGAGCGGGCCGTCGTACCGGTGAGGATCCGCGCCCCGCAGGCCGCCGCGACCGCCGCCGGGAAGCGGCCGGTGCCGCCGGCCACGCCCTGGACGGCGACCGGGGCCGGGCGGGGCGCGCCCGCGGCCCGCATCCGGCGCAGGGCCGGCACCAGGGCCTCGCCCTGCTCCGCGAGGGCGGCGACGCGCGGCATGGCGGCCCGCAGCGAGAGCCGGTCGGCGCGGCCGGCGTACACCCCGCCCAGCAGCGGCTCGACCATCCGGTCCACCACCTCCCGGCCGAAGCGGGCGGCGAGGTGGTGGGCGACCGAGACGTCCTCCGTCAGCGGCTCGGCCGGCAGGGTCTCCTCGGCCGCGGCCCGGGCCACGCCCTCCGGGGAGAGCAGCCCGGTGGCGGCCAGGGCCTCGGGGTCGGTCGGTACGCCCATCACGTGCCCGGCGGGCAGCGGGCGCAGCGCGCCGTGGGTCCAGATCGTGGTCGGCGCCTGGGCGGGGTCGCACAGGGCGTCGCCCAGGCCCACCGCCGCCGCCAGTTCGACGGCCTCCGGCCGCAGCGCCATCAGGGACTCGGCGCCCTCGTCGACCGCGATGCCCGCGATCGTGCCGGTGCGCAGCTTTCCGCCCACCCGGGCCGCGCTCTCCAGGACGGTCACGTCCGCCTGCCCGCGCAGCTGCCAGGCCGCGGCCAGACCGCTGATTCCACCACCGACGACGATCACTGAACGCATGCTCTGCTCCTGGTGAGTTCCCCCTTCGACCCTACGGGCGAGGAGTGCCCTGATTACTCATGCTTTCGGCCAGTTCCTCCTGGTACGGGAAGCTGCCCGGCCGGTACGCGCAGTACGGGTCCTCCGCGAGGACGTCCCGGGTGGACCCGTACGCCCGCGACCGCGACCCCCCGCACACGGACCTGAACTCGCAGGCCCCGCACCTCCCGCCCAGCAGCGCGGGGTCCCGCAGCTTCGTGAACAGCGCCGACCCGCGGTAGACCTCGGTCAGCGGACGGTTCTTCACGTTGCCCGCCGACACGGGCAGGAAGCCCGACGGGTGCACCTCGCCGGTGTGGGAGACGAAGACGAAGCCGCGGCCCGAGGAGACGTCCATCGGCGGGCGCCGCACGGCCCGCCGCCCGCCCTCGAACAGCCCCAGCTCCGCGGCGCGGGCGGACAGCCGCCCGTACAGGGGGCCGAGGGCCGGCCGCTCGCCGTGCCGGTCGAGGAGAGCACGCTGGAGCGCGATCCGGCGGAAGTGGTGGCCCTCGGTGGTCTTGGTGGCCAGCACGGATCCGCAGTCGTACAGGAAGTGCAGCGCGTCCTCGACCTCCTCGGCGGAGAGCGCCGAGAGCTGCTCGCCGCGGCCCGTGGGGACCAGCACGAAGCCGGACCAGAGCATCGCGCCCTCCCGCCGCACGAGCGCCGCGATGTCGGCCAGGTCGGGCAGGCTCCGCCGGGTCAGAGTGGTGTTGACCTGCACCTTCAGGCCCAGCTCGCGGGCGGTGCGCCAGCCGTCCAGGGTCCAGTCGTACACCCCGGGCACGCCGCGGAAGGCGTCGTGCCGCCCGGCCGTCGAGCCGTCCAGGGAGAGGGAGAGGGCCACCGCGCCCGCGTCGCGCACGGCCACCAGGTTCTCCCGGGTGAGCGTGGGCGTGCCGGAGGGGGAGACCGCGACGCGCAGGCCGAGGGAGGTGCCGTACGCGACCAGCTCGGCCAGGTCGGCCCGCTGGAAGGGGTCGCCGCCGGTGATCACGAAGAGTGGGGCGGGCCGGCCGAAGGCGGCGACCTGGTCCATCACCCGCCGGGCGTCCGTCCCGTCCAGCTCCCGCGGGTCGCGCCGGGTCTGCGCCTCGGCCCGGCAGTGCAGGCAGGCCAGCGGGCAGGCCCGGGTGGCCTCCCAGATCACGATGAAGGGGCGCTCGGCGACGGCGTGCCGGGGCTGCCGCACGATCCGCCGCGCGTTCCCGTACGGGCCGCCGGGTCCGCCCGTCGCGCCGCCGGTCACGAGACCCGCTCCCAGCCCCGCCTGTCCTCGCGGTTCGCCGGCTGCCCGGGCTTCCGGGAGCGGTAGACCACGTACGGCCGGAACAGGTACTTCACCGGGACGCTGAACATGTGCACCAGCCGCGAGTACGGGATCAGCGCGAACAGGGTGAAACCGAACAGGATGTGCAGCTTGAAGGCCAGCGGGGCGCCCGCCATCAGGTGGTGGTCCGGCTGGAAGGTGAACAGGCCGCGGAACCAGGGGGAGATGCCCTCCCGGTAGTTGTACCCGTCCGTCGCGCCGGTGGAGTTGAGCACCGTGGCCGTCAGGCCCAGCACCATCGCCCCGAGCAGGAAGGTGTACATCAGGTGGTCGCTCTTCAGGGTGGCCCGGCGCACGGCCGGCACCCGGAACCGCCGGAAGACCAGGATTCCGATGCCCGCGGCGGCGGCCACCCCCGCGACCGCGCCGGTGGACACCGCCAGCAGGTGGTACGCGTGGTCGCTCAGCCCCACCGCGTCCGTCCAGCTCCGCGGGATCAGCAGGCCCACCACGTGCCCGAGCACCACGAACAGCATGCCGAAGTGGAACAGCGGCGAGCCGATCCGCAGCAGCCGGGACTCGTGCAGCTGCGACGAGCGGGTGGTCCAGCCGAACTGGTCGTAGCGGGCGCGCCAGACCGTACCCGCGATCAGCAGCGCGACGGAGACGTACGGGAGCACGCCCCACAGCAGCAGGTCGGTCATGCGATGGTCCTCTCCGGGGCGGCGGGCGCGGACGTGGGCCAGGGCAGGTCCACCGGAGGCTCCATGCCGGGCCCGAAGGGCTCCAGCGGCGTTCCCGCGCCCACCAGCTCCTGCGGCGGCCCGTTCCTGGCCAGGGCCTTCGCCTCCGCCCTGGTCTCGGGGGAGGGGCCGGGCAGGGTGGCGCAGACCGCTTCGAGCAGCCGGGTGTACGGCGTGTCCGCGGCGGACAGCGCCAGGCGCAGCAGCTCCAGGCCGGCCCGGTGCTCTTGGAGCAGCTCGGTGCCCGCCTCCGGGTGCCGGGCGGCGAACTCCAGGGCCACCGGCAGGAAGTCGGGCAGCTCCTCGCCCGTGAACTCCAGCCCGTGGTCGCGGTAGATCCGCTTGATCCGCACCAGCGACAGCCCGCGCCGCCGGGTGTCGCCGTCGGTCCACCAGGTCAGGTAGAGGCAGCGGCGGTTGCGGGTGTCGAAGGTCGAGGTGTACTCCGCGCACATCCGCAGCGGCTCGGTGGCCCGTGCGTGGTCGAGGAACGCGCCGATCAGCCGGGCCGGTTCGGCGGGCGCCCCGGTGAGGGCCGCACGGAGCGCGGGGAGCGCGCCGTACAGGTCGGAGTCGGGGTACCGCAGGCAGTGGCCGGCGACGAGTCGTACGAGCGCATCGGGGGTCAGGGTCTCCGCGGGCGGGGTGGACATCAACGCCTCCGGGTGGGGCTGAGGTTGAGCATCACACGGGGAGTGCCGGACTCCCCGACGGGACACCCGGCCTCCAGGGGGTGGGAATCGGCGAGCGCGTCGGCGTCGGCGCGGGCGGCCGTGGGGATCACGAACCGGTCCTCCTGCTTGGCGACGGCCAGCAGCCGGAACATGTCCTCCATCTCGGCCCCGGTCAGGCCGACCGCCTTCGCGACGGTCTCGTCCCGCTCCTCGCCGAGGTTGATCCGCCGCATGTACGCGCGCATCGCGGCCATCCGGCGCAGCACGGCCTCGACCGGGTACGTGTCGCCCGCGGTCAGCACCTCGGCCAGGTACTCGACGGGGATGCGCAGGGCGTCGATCGCGCCGAAGAGGTTGCCCGCGTCCTCGCCGTCGCGGCCGGTGGCGGCCACCGCCTCGACGACCGGGGAGAGCGGGGGCACGTACCAGACCATCGGCATGGTCCGGTACTCCGGGTGCAGGGGCAGGGCCACCTGATAGGTCGCGATCAGGTCGTAGACGGGCGAGCGGCGGGCGGCGTCGAGCCACTCCTCGGTGAGTCCGGCGGCCCGGGCGGCCTCGGCCACGGCGGGGTCGTGCGGGTCGAGGAAGCACTCGACCTGGGCCGGGTAGAGGTCGTGCTCGTCCTCCACGGCCGCGGCCCCGGCGACCTTGTCGGCGTCGTAGAGCATCACGCCGAGGTAGCGCATCCGGCCGACGCAGGTCTCGGAACAGACGGTCGGCATGCCGACCTCGATGCGCGGGAAGCAGAAGGTGCACTTCTCGGCCTTGCCGGTGGCGTGGTTGAAGTAGACCTTCTTGTACGGGCAGCCGGTGACGCACATCCGCCAGCCGCGGCAGCGGTCCTGGTCGACCAGGACGATGCCGTCCTCCTCGCGCTTGTACATCGCGCCGGACGGGCAGGAGGAGACGCACGCCGGGTTGAGGCAGTGCTCGCAGATCCGCGGCAGGTAGAACATGAAGCTCTGCTCGAACTCGAAGCGGATCTTCTCGCCCACCTCGTCGCGGAGCTTCTCCACGACCGGGTCCTTCGGGGCGTGCTCCGGGCCGCCGCCGAGGTTGTCGTCCCAGTTCGGGCCCCACTCGATGGTGTCGAGCGGCTCGCCGGTGGTCTGCGACACCGGGCGGGCCACCGGCAGGTCGTCGCCGGCCGGGGCCTCGGTGAGGTTCTTGTACTCGTACGTCCAGGGCTGGTAGTAGTCGCCGATCTCCGGCAGGTCCGGGTTGGCGAAGATCTTGCCCAGCTTGGCGAGGCGGCCGCCCGCCTTCAGCCGCAGCCTGCCCGAACGGGTGCGCTCCCAGCCGCCCTTCCAGCGCTCCTGGTCCTCCCAGCGGCGGGGGTAGCCCTGGCCGGGGAGGGTCTCGACGTTGTTGAACCAGACGTATTCGGTGCCCTGGCGGTTGGTCCACGCCTGCTTGCAGGTGACCGAGCAGGTGTGGCAGCCGATGCACTTGTCGAGGTTCATGACCATCGCGATCTGTGCCATGACGCGCATCTGGATCAGAACTCCACCTTCTGCGAGCGGCGGCGGACGACCGTCACCTCGTCGCGCTGGTTGCCGGTCGGGCCGAGGTAGTTGAAGGCCCAGGTCAGCTGGGCGTAACCGCCCACGAGGTGCGTGGGCTTGAGCATCACGCGGGTGAGGGAGTTGTGGATGCCGCCGCGGCGGCCCGTCTTCTCCGTCTTCGGGACGCCGACCGTGCGCTCCTGTGCGTGGTTCATGTAGACCGTGCCGGGCGGCATCTTGTGGGAGACGATCGCGCGGGCGGTGACCACGCCGTTGCGGTTGACCGCCTCGATCCAGTCGTTGTCCCGCACCCCGATGGCCTCCGCGTCCTGCGGGGACATCCACACCGTCTGGCCGCCGCGGCCCAGGGTCATCATGTAGAGGTTGTCCTGGTACTGGCTGTGGATGGCCCACTTGTTGTGCGGGGTCAGGTACCGGACGGCGACGGTCTTCTCGTCGACCTGCCCGAGCTGCGGCTCGCCGTACAGCCGGTGCATGTTCAGCGGCGGCTTGTAGACCGGCAGCGACTCGCCCACCTCGTGCAGCCAGTCGTGGTCGAGGAAGAAGTGCTGGCGGCCGGTGAGGGTGTGCCAGGGCTTGAGGTGCTCGGTGTTGACCGTGAAGGCCGTGTACCGGCGGCCGCCGGACTCCGAGCCCGACCACTCCGGCGAGGTGATCACCGGGACCGGGCGGGCCTGGGTGTCGGCGAAGGTGATCCGCTTGCCCTCGGCCTCCGCGGCCAGGTGGGCCATGTGCGTGCCCACCTTCTTCTCCAGCGTCTCGAAGCCCTGCGTGGCCAGCCGGCCGTTGCTGGTGCCCGAGAGGGAGAGGATCGCCTCGCAGGCCCGCTGCGCGGTGTCCAGGCGCGGCCGGCCGTCCGCGACGCCGCCGCGCACCGTGCCGTTCTTCGCGCCCAGGTAGCCGACCTCCTCGGCCACGTCGAAGGTGATCGCCTTCGTGGTGACGCCGAGGGTGTCGACCAGCGGGCCGAGCGCGGCGAACTTCTCGCCCACCGCCCCGTAGTCCCGCTCCACGACCGTCAGGTTGTACATGGTCCGGCCGGGTACGGGCACGCACTCGCCCTTCGACCAGTCCAGGGCCACCCCGCCGGGCTGGGCCATCTCGCCGCCCGGGGTGTCGTGCTGGAGGGCGGTGGCGACCAGGTCCTTGCGTACGCCCAGGTGCCCGGCGGCCAGTTCGCCGAACCGGCGGGCGAGGCCGAGGAAGGCGTCGTAGTCGGAACGCGCCTGCCAGGGCGGGTCCACGGCCGGCGTGAAGGCGTGCAGGAAGGGGTGCATGTCCGTGGAGGACAGGTCGTGCTTCTCGTACCAGGTGGCCGCCGGGAAGACCACATCCGAGAGCAGCGTCGTGGACGTCATCCGGAAGTCCATGGTCATCAGCAGGTCGAGCTTGCCCTCCACGTCCGCCTCGTGCCAGGTGACGTCCCTGGGCGTGCAGCGGGGCCCGTCCTCGGGGAGGTTGGAGTGGGTGCCCAGCAGGTGCTTGAGGAAGTACTCGTTGCCCTTGGAGCTGGAGCCGAGCAGGTTGGCCCGCCACACGTTGAGCACGCGCGGCCAGTTGCGCGGGGCGTCCGGGTCCTCGCCGGCGAAGCCGAGGGTTCCCGCCTCCAGCTCCCGCACGGCGTCGGCCACGGGGTCCGCCGAGGCGCCCAGCTCCAGCGGGTTGCGGTCGAAGGTCGGGTACGAGGGCATCCAGCCCATGCGCGAGGACGCGGCCAGGCAGTCCGCACCGGTCATCCCGGCGAAGCGGCCGTCGCCCAGCGGCGAGGCCAGGGCCTCGGCGGGCAGGGTGTCGTACCGCCACTGGTCGGTGTGCAGGTAGAACCAGGCGGCGCCGATCATCTGCCGCGGGGGGCGCGACCAGTCGGAGGCGGCGGCCAGCGTGGCCCAGCCGGTGACCGGGCGGCACTTCTCCTGGCCGACGTAGTGGCCCCAGCCGCCGCCGTTGCGCCCCTGGCAGCCGGTCAGGGTGAGCAGGGCGAGGAAGGCGCGGTAGATGGTCTCGGAGTGGAACCAGTGGTTGGTGCCGGCGCCCATCAGGATCATGCAGCGGCCCCGGGACTTCTCGGCCGTCTCCGCGAACTCCCTGGCCACCCGGGCCGCCTGGGCCGCCGGTACCGAGGTCAGCGTCTCCTGCCAGGCGGGGGTGCCGGGCCGGCTCGCGTCCTCGTACGAGGACGGCCAGTCGCCCGGCAGGCCCGGGCGGGCCACGCCGTACTGGGCGAGCATCAGGTCGTACACGGTGGTCACCAGGCGGCCGGCCAGGCGGCGCACGGGGACGCCGCGGACGACGGTGCCGGCCGCGTCGTCCTCGAAGCGGGGGAGGACGACCTCGGCGGTGCCGTTCTCGCCGATGAGGCTGAGGCGGGGGACGGTGTCGCCGAGGTCGAGGTTCCACTCGGGCTCCTCGCTCTCGCCCCAGCGGTGGCCGAGGGTGCCGTTCGGCACGACCGGCTCGCCCGTGGCGTCGTCGACGAGCACCGTCTTCCACTGCGCGTTGCCGGTCTCGTGCCCGAGGTCGGCGGCGGTGACGAACTTGCCGGGGACCAGGCCGTGTTCGGTCTCCCTGAGCGAGACCAGGAACGGCAGGTCGGTGTACTTCCGCACGTAGTCGGTGAAGAACGGCGTCTGCCGGTCGACGAAGAACTCCTTGAGGATGACGTGCCCCATCGCCATCGCGAGGGCGCCGTCCGTGCCCGGGTGGGGGTGCATCCACTCGTCGGCGAACTTGGTGTTGTCCGCGTAGTCGGGGGAGACGGTGACGACCTTCTGGCCGCGGTAGCGGGCCTCGGTCATCCAGTGGGCGTCGGGGGTGCGGGTGACGGGGACGTTGGAGCCCCACATCATCAGGTAGGCCGCGTCCCACCAGTCGCCGGATTCCGGTACGTCGGTCTGGTCGCCGAACACCTGGGGGGAGGCGACCGGCAGGTCCGCGTACCAGTCGTAGAAGCTCAGCATCGGCGCGCCGATGAGCGAGTGGAAGCGGGCGCCGGCGGCGTGCGAGGCCATCGACATGGCCGGGATGGGGGAGAAGCCGGCGACGCGGTCGGGGCCGTGCTCCTTGATCGTGTGGACGTGTGCGGCGGCGACGATCTCGGTCGCCTCCTCCCAGGTGGCGCGCACCAGGCCGCCCTTGCCGCGCGCCTGCTGGTACGTGCGGCGGCGCCCGGGGTCGGCCTGGATGTCCGCCCACGCCAGCACGGGGTCCTTCAGGCGCGCCTTGGCCTCGCGGTACATCTCCAGCAGGACGCCCCGCACGTACGGGTAGCGCACGCGGGTGGGGGAGTACGTGTACCAGGAGAACGCGGCGCCGCGGGGGCAGCCGCGCGGCTCGTACTCCGGGCGGTCCGGGCCCACGGAGGGGTAGTCGGTGGCCTGGGTCTCCCAGGTGATGATCCCGTCCTTCACGTAGACCTTCCACCGGCAGGACCCCGTGCAGTTCACCCCGTGCGTCGAGTACACGACCTTGTCGTGGCTCCAGCGGTCCCGGTAGAAGGCCTCGGCGGCCCGGCCGCCCGTCTTGTGGACGGTGCGGAGGTCGTCGGAGATCTCGGCGCGGGAGAAGAAACTGCCCGCCCTGATCAGAGATTCCGCGGCGCCCTGATGCCCGCCCTGATGCCCCTGGTTCTCCTGCAACACACGGTCCTCCAGCGATGCCCGGGCGGTGCCCGGTGGGGCCGAGGAAACGGCCCTTTTCGACGTTACGCCGGGGAAATCGGGGCGCCCCGGGGACGAAGGTCCCGATGCGGGGTGACCTCTTTCCGGACTTTGGGGGACCGCTCGGGTGCATGCTGGTTTGGGCCCAACTTTTGGGTCGGGCGCGGAAATTACGCGTTGGAATTCCAATTCGGTGCAGGGCGGGGGCAGGGCGGCGCCGGTTGGATGCCGAATAGGTGCCGAGTGGGTGCGGGTTGGGCGCCGATTGGGTGCGGGTTGGGCGCCGATTGGGTGCCGATTGGGTGCCCATGGGGTGCGGATTACCGGAAAGGTCGTGCGGTGGTGGCGGGGCGTGGCGGAGGCAAGCGGCGGTGGCTGCCGGACCAGCACGGGGCCTGGGCGATGCTCGCCGTGCCCTTCGCGGTGGGTACGTTCCTCTCCCCGGACCCCGGTCCGGCGCACCTCGCGCTGTTCGCCGCCTGGCTGCTGGGATACGTCGCCGTGTACCACGGCCAGCAGTGGCTGCGGCTGCGCCGGAACTCCCGCAACCCCAGGGCCGCCGGCCGGCACGCGCTGCCGGGCCTGGTCTTCGGCGGAGCCTTCGCGGTGTGCGCGCTGCCGCTCGCGGTGGCGTACCCGTGGCTCCTCGCGGCCGCCCTGGCCGCTGCGCCGTTCGTCGCGGTGAACACGTACCACGCCTGGCGGAACCGCGAGCGGGCACTGGTGAACGGCCTGGCCGCGGTGGTGCCGGCCTGCGGGATGCTGCTGGTCGCGCTGCGCCTGGGCGGGGGCGCCGTGGCGCCCGACGGGTGGCGGGCGGCACTGGCCTGCCTGCTGTACTTCGCGGGCACGGTGCCGTACGTGAAGACGATGATCCGGGAGCGGAACTCCCGTACGTACCACCGCGCCTCGGTCGGCTACCACGCTGCCGCCGTGGCCGCCGCGGCCTGCCTCTCGCCCTGGCTGGCCCTGCCCTTCGCCCTCTACCTCGCCCGAGCGGCGGCCCTGCCGGGCCGCGGGATCAGGGTGCCGGTCGTCGGCGCCCTGGAACTGGGCTGCTCCCTCGTCCTCCTGGCGAGCCTGCTCCTGGTCTTCTGACGGCTACGGCGGGAAGGCCCGGGCGGGGGCGGGGGGCGGGGCTGTCCGCCGGGGGCCGCCGCGGCCGGGTGGCCTGGGCCCGCAGTGGGGTGGCTGGCCGGGGGACGCAGTGGGGTGGCTGGCCGGGGGACGCAGTGGGGTGGGTTCCTTGGTGGCCCCAGCTGCTTGCCGGGACCAGCGTGCGCCGAAGCTTCCGGGTGCCGCTCTGTCCCGCCAGGCCGCCGGAGCTCGCTTCGGGGGTGGGTCGTGTGGTGTGTGGGTCCCCTCGGTGCTTGACCCGTCGTGGCCTGCAGGCCTCCCCCAGCTACCGCTGGGAGGTGCCCCCAGCGGCAGGCCCACCCCTGGGGCTTTGGGGCTTCGCCCTGGCCTTCGGCCACCCCAGGCCCGGGCCTGCCTCCGGACCAGCCTGCCACGACGCCTCAAGCACCTTCCCCACACACCACACGACCCACCAGGCCCTGCCAAGGGGAGTGCGGGGGAGTGGCGGGCGGAGGTACTGCCACGACGCGTCAGGCACCTTCCCCACATACCACCGACCCACCAGGGCAGCCACGGAAGTGGCGGGCGGGAGGTGGGGTGCGGGAGGCGGCGGCCTTCGACAGCCCCGCCGGGTGGCTAGAGGGCTTCCTTGCGCGTGAGGTAGTTGAACGACAGCCAGCCCGGGAGGACCGGGAGCCAGAAGGTCATCAGGCGGAACAGCAGGACCGAGGAGAGGGCGATCTCCTTGTCCACGCCCACCGCGACCAGGCCGAGGGTCAGGGTCGTCTCCACCGCGCCCAGGCCGCCCGGGGTCGGGGCGGCCGAGCCCAGCGCGTTGCCGGCCAGGAAGACCACCGCGATGCTCGCGTAGCTGACCGACTCCGCGCCCCCGAACGCCCGCAGCGAGGCATCCAGGCACATCACGAAGCAGCCGGTCAGCAGCAGCATGCCGCCGATGCCGGTGAACAGCTTCTGCGGCCGCTGGAGCACGTCCAGCATGCGCGGGACCACGCCCGCGAACAGCGCCCGCACCCGCGTCACCACGAACTTCCGCAGGAACGGCACCGCCGTCACCACCAGCACCAGGACCGCGACCGTCAGCAGGCCGGCGATCACGGTCCGGGACGGGGTCATCTCCGGGGTCTTCTCGGTGCCGGTGAGGTAGCCGAAGGCCAGCAGCAGCAGGATGTGGCTGCCCAGTCCGAACAGCTGCGACGCGCCCACGCTCGCCACCGCCAGGCCCGGCCGTACGCCGGAGCGCTGGAGGAAGCGCGTGTTCAGCGCCACGCCGCCCACGGCCGCGGGCGCCACCAGCTTCACGAACGAGCCCGCCACCTGCGCGAGCACGGTCTTCAGGAACGGCACCCGCTCGGGCACGAAGCCCAGCAGGCTCATCGCCGCCGCCAGGTAGCTGAGCGCGGAGAACGCCAGCGCCACCGCCACCCAGCCCCACTGCGCGTCCGCCACGGTCTTGGCCGGGTTGATGTGCGTCAGCTGAGAGAGCAGGAAGTACGCGGCGAACGCGCCCGCGATGAAGCTCACCAGCGTGCGCGGCCTGATCCGCTCCAGCCGGGCCGGCTCGACCGGCGCCTGCGGACGGATCAGCAGCACCTGCCCGCGGATCTGGCTGAGCAGGTCCTCCTCCCGGGCCTCGTCCAGCGCCACGTCCAGCGCCCGCTTCTCGGCCTTCTTCTCGGCCTTGTCGGCCTTGGCCGCGGAGACCTTCGCGCCGACCTTGATCCGCTCGCCGGCGGCGGCCTCCACCGGGTTCCCGGCCTTCGCCGCCTCGTGCTCGCGCTCCTTGGCCTCCTTGGCCGCCTTCGACGCCGCCAGCACCGCCTCGCGCTCGCGCTGCGCCCGCTCCCGGCCCAGCCGCCGCAGCGTCGCCCGCGTCGAGCGGGTCAGCGCGATCGGCTGGAGCAGCGGCAGACAGTCCGCCACCGCGTCGCCGCCGAGCACCGCCACCGCGGCCGCCACCGAGCGCTCCGCCCCGACGCGCAGGCCGAGCGTGGTCAGCAGCTGCGCGATGTCCATCCGCAGCACCAGGTCGCCCGCCGCGATCTCACCGCCCCGCAGGTCGGTCAGCACGATGCTGCCGGAACGATCCACCAGCAGCGCGTCACCCGCCAGCCGGCGGTGCGCGATCCGGCGTGACTGCAGCGCACGCACCTGCTGCCAGGCGTTGCGGATCAGCTCGTCCGAGATCTCCTCGTCCGGCAGCGCGTCCAGCGACCGGCCGCCGATGTGCTCGTACACGAGCATGACCGCGTCGGGGCCCAGCTCGGAGGTGGCGATGAGCTTGGGCGCGTTCGCCCCGGCCGCGATGGCCGCGTACGCCAGCAGCGCCTCCTGCTCCAGTGCCTGCCGCAGGGACTGGAGGCTGCGGCGGGTGGTGATCCCGCGGAGCGTCAGCCGCCGCCAGACCCGGTAGAAGAAGCCCTGCGCCTGCTGCTCGCGGTCCACGACGGTCACGTCGAGCGGCCCGCCGTCCTCCAGCGTGACGAGGTACCGCCGGCCCCGGTCGTTGTGCTCCGGCAGCTCCGGCTCCTCCTCCGCCCGCATGGCGCGCACCGGCTGGAAGCCGACGCGGCGCAGTCCGGCGAGGAGGGTCTGGCCGGTGGGGCGGACGTTCGGCGAGCCGACGGCGTAGAGCGTGCCGTACGCCACGGTCCAGCCGATCAGCACGGTCAGGATGATCGAGAAGGGGGTGGTGTACCCGCCGACCAGCATCGCCAGCGCATCGAGCAGCAGCACCACCCACAGCGCCACGCGCCAGCGCGGCCGCCGGGTCATCCCGACCGCCGTCATGTAGGCGATGACCGGCGCGAGGTAGCCGTGCACGGGGTCGGTGAAGGTCCCGCCGGCGCCCTGCGGCATCGTCAGCGCGTCCTTGATGGTGTCGGACGCGGCCCGTGCCACCCACAGGTCGGTGGCCAGCGTGACGCCGTGCGCGAGCACGGCCGCGAGCACGCCGTCGGCGATGCGCAGCCCGTCGCGCTTGATCAGCCGCTCGATGGCGAAGGCCACCGGCACCAGCAGCACCGCGATGCTCGACACCAGCCCCGCGATCTTGATCAGCAGGTCGGGCGCCTGGCCGGTGCCCTCGCGGATGTCCGACTCCAGGCCCACGGTCGTGCCGTGCGCGAAGGCGGCGATCGCCAGGACCACGACGATCCCGAGCGTGCCGACGAGCAGCCGCACCAGGTCCGAGGGGCGGTGGACGCGCGCGGCGAGCAGCGGCTCGTCACCCTCAAGCGGGTCGACGAACCCCTCGTCGGGGCCCTGCGCGCTCACGCCCTGCTCCCTCGGTGTGTCGTCCGACGCGTCTTCTCGCGACTCTTTACGGATCTCTTCTTGGATCTCTTCTTGTTCTCGTATCACCAGTCACCGCCCGGAAGATGGTGGCACGGACCGGCTGACCGGGCAGGCATCAGGGTGCGTGCCGGGCATCCGGAGGGCCGTGGTCCGGCTCCGGGGGCCCGCTCGCGCCCTCGCCGCCGCCCCGGCTGTCGGTGTGCTGCGGCACCATGGGCCGGATGAGCGCGGAGCTGTCTGACGGAGACCTGCCCGAGTACCCGGAGTACGCGGAGCGGGTGCTGGACCTGGCCGAGCGGATTCCGCCCGGCCAGGTGATGACCTACGGCGATGTCGCCGAGTGGCTGGAGGAGGGCGGCCCGCGCCAGGTGGGCCGCGTCATGGCACTGTACGGCTCCGCGGTGCCCTGGTGGAGGGTGGTGCGGGCCGACGGCGTGCTGCTGCCCGGGAGCGAGCTGCGGGCGCTGGCGCACTACCGGGACGAGGGCACCCCGCTGCGGGAGGCGGGCCGGAGCGCCGAGGGGCACGTGCCGCGGCTCGACATGAGACGGGCGCGGTGGGACGGGCAGGCGGGGGGCCCGGCGCGGGATGCTCACAAGTGACAGCTTCCGCCATGGGGCGCCCGCGCGGGTGTTCGTACGTCCGTACGGGGGATGAGCGGACCGGCGTGAGCGCGATGCGCTTCGCCGCCCGTTTGGCGTAGCGTCTTCTCTTCGAGCGCGCGCGCTCGCACCACCCCGAACACCCCGAACCAGGACCGGCGACCCACGTGAGCTCCTCCCCTTCCAGCCGACGTACGCGGACTCCCGACGCGTACCGGCTGGTGCGCACCGGGCCGGAACACGTGGATACACCTGTTCTGGACGCAGCGCAGCGTGCGGTGGTTGATCACAGGGGCGGGCCGCTGCTGGTGCTGGCCGGGCCGGGCACCGGCAAGTCGACCACGCTGGTCGAGGCCGTCGCGGCGCGCGTGGAGGAGGGCACGGACCCGGCGCGGATCCTGGTGCTGACCTTCAGCCGCAAGGCCGCCGTCGAGCTCCGCGACCGCGTGGCGCTCCGGCTGGGCGGCGCGCGGGCGCCGCAGGCCACCACCTTCCACTCCTTCTGCTACGCGCTGGTCCGGGCCCACCAGGACGCCGACCTGTTCTCCGAGCCGCTGCGGCTGCTGTCGGGTCCCGAGCAGGACCTGACCGTGCGCGAGCTGCTGGCCGGCCAGAAGGACCTGGGCTCCATCTCCTGGCCGTCCGACCTGCGGGCGGCGCTCACCACGCGCGGCTTCGCGGACGAGGTACGGGCCGTGCTCGCCCGCAGCCGGGAGCTGGGCCTGTCGCCGGACGCGCTGGGCGCGTTCGCGGCCCGGCTCGGGCGGCCGGACTGGGCCGCCGCGGCCCGCTTCCTGGACGAGTACCTCGACGTACTGGACGCCCAGGGGGCCCTGGACTACGCCGAGCTGGTGCACCGGGCGGTGCTGCTGGCCGAGCGTGCGGAAGCGGGCCTCTGGGGGCGCTGGGACGCCGTCTTCGTCGACGAGTACCAGGACACCGACCCGTCGCAGATCCGGCTGCTGAAGGCGCTGGGCGGCGGGCGGGGCCTGGTCGCCTTCGGCGATCCCGACCAGTCGATCTACGCCTTCCGCGGCGCGGACCTGAACGGCATCCTCGGCTTCCGGGAGGACTTCCCGGGTGCCGCGGTCCGGGTCCTGGACACCTCGCGGCGGTCCCGGGCGGCGCTGCTGGCCGCCACCCGGCTGCTCACCCGGCGGATGCCGGTCCCACGGCTGCCGGCCGCCGCGGTGCAGGCCCACCGGGCGCTGGAGGCGGTGCGGCCGGGCGGCTCGGTGGAGGTCTTCACGTACCCGTCGCCGGGTGCGGAACTGGACAACATCGCCGACCTGCTGCGCCGGGCCCACCTGGAGGACGGCGTGCCGTGGCAGGACATGGCCGTCCTGGTCCGCGCGGGCGGCCGCCTCCCCGCGATGCGCCGTGCCCTGACGTCGGCGGGCGTCCCGGTCGAAACCCCGGCGTCGGACACCCCCCTCCGCCACGAACCGGCAGTGCACCCCCTCCTGACGGCCCTCCGGGTAACGGCCACGGCAGCGACCCGACCGGCGGCGGGCGGGGCGGTGGCGGGCGGGGCGGAGGCGGGCGGGGCGGAGGCGGCCGGGCTGGCGGCGGCTGGGGCGGAGGCGGCTGGGCCGGCGGCGGTCGGGCCGGAGGCGGCTCGGCCGGAGCCGCTGCTTCCGGCTGCGGGTGCGGCTGCGGCTATGGGCGAGCAGTCCGTCCGGGCGCCGGGCGGCGATGCGTTTTCGGCTGGCGGTGCGTCGCTGGCTGCCGATGGGTCCCTGGGCGCCGATGCGTCGCCGGCAGCGTCGCCGGCGGGCGAAGGCCGCGAGATGCGGCCGTCGGCCGCGCCCGCCGCGGTGTCCCGGGGTGCCGACCCGGCCCAGGCCGCCGAGCAGGCTCCGGAGGTGCCGGGTTCCTCTGAGCCGTCCGCGACCACCACCGCCGCGGTTGCGGCCGCCGCTGGACAGGCCGTGCCCGCCGTGGAGCCGGCTGCTCCTGCCGCGGCCGCGGCCGCCGCTGAGCCGGGCGCTGCTGCTGTCGGCTTGGCCGCGGCTGACTTGGCCACGCCCGCTGCTGCGCCGTCCGCGACCACCACCGCCGCGGTTGCGGCCGCCGCCGGGCAGGCCGTGTCCGCCGTGGAGCCGGCTGCTCCTGCCGCGGCCGCGGCTGAGCCGGGCGCTGCTGCTGTCGAACCGGCCGCGACTGACTCGGCTACGCCCGCTGCTGCGCCGTCCGCGGTCGCCGCCGCCGCGGTTGCGGCCGCCGGGCAGGCCGCCCCCGCCGTGGAGCCGGCTGCTCCTGCCGCGGTCGCGGTTGAGCCGGGCGCTGCTGCTGTCGAACCGGCCGCCGCTGACTCGGCCACGCCCGCTGCTGCGCCGTCTGCGGTCGCCGGCGCACGGGTCCAGGCCGCTGGCCCGGCCCCGATCGCGCCGCCCGGCGTCGAGCCGGTGCCGCTGCCGGTGGACCCCACGACCACGTCAGCCGCTACGGGGGCCCCGCAGCCGGCGCCCCTTGTCGCGCCGGAGGCGTCGGGTGCGGCCGACGGCGGTTCTGAGCTCGCTCCGGACTTTGGGGCGGGCGGGCGGGACGTGGCCCCGGCGCGCAGCGCCGGGTCCGGTGCGGGCGGCGCCTCGGCGTACGCGGCGGCGTCCGCCGGCTCCGGCGTTGTTTCCGTGCACGTCGACGGGCCGGAGGCATTGGGTGCCGGGGGCGAGGCCGAGGACTCGGAGCCTGCTCCGGAATTCGGGGTGGGCGGGCGGGACAGTGACCCGGGGCGCAACTCCGGGGACGGGACGGGCGGCGAGCCCGGGAGCGGGACGGGCGGTGAGCCCGGGAGCGGGACGGGCGGCGGGACCACCGCAGCCGCGCACGCGGAAGGGTGGGTCGGGGTCGAGGCGGCCCTCACCCTCCTCACCTCGCCCCTCGCAGGGATGGACGCCGCCGACCTCCGCCGCCTCGGCCGCGCCCTGCGTGACGAGGAACGCGCCGCCGGCATCCGCGTACCCGCGCCCAGCGACGTACTCCTGGCCCGCGCCCTCGCCGAGCCCGAGCGGCTCACCGCCCACGACCCCGCGTACGCCCGCGGCGCCCAGACCCTCGGCATGCTGCTCCGCAAGACCCGCGAGCTCCTCGAAGGCGGCGGCACTGCCGAGGAGGCCCTCTGGGAGCTCTGGAACGGCACCACCTGGCCCACCCGCCTCGAACGCTCCGCGCGCCGCGGCGGCCCCGGCGGCCGCAACGCCGACCGCGACCTCGACGCCGTGTGCGCGCTCTTCGAGACCGCCGCCCGTGCCGAGGAGCGCACCGGCGGCCGTGGCGCGCTCAACTTCCTCGAAGAGGTCGAGGCCCAGGACATCGCCGCCGACACCCTCGGCGGGCGCGCCGCCCGCCCCGACGCCGTCCGCCTGATGACCGCCCACCGTTCCAAGGGCCTCGAATGGGGTCTCGTCGTGGTCGCCGGGGTCCAGGAAGGCCTCTGGCCCGACCTCCGCCGCCGCGGCTCCCTCCTGGAGGCCGACCGCATCGGCCGCGACGGCCTCGCCGAGCCCCTCACCCCCGGTGCCCTGCTCGCCGAGGAGCGCCGTCTCTTCTACGTCGCCGCCACCCGCGCCCGCGACCGGCTGGTCGTCACCGCCGTCAAGGCACCCGCGGACGACGGCGACCAGCCCTCCCGCTTCCTCACCGAGCTCGGCGTGGAGCCCAAGGACGTCACCGGCCGCCCCCGCCGTCCCCTGGCGGTGTCCGCGCTCGTCGCGGAACTCCGCGCCACCACCGTCGACCCCGACGCCTCACCCGCCCTCCGCGAGGCCGCCGCCCAGCGGCTGGCCAGGCTCGCCGCGCTCGCCGACGACGACGGCCAGCCGCTGGTCCCGGCCGCCCACCCGCACCGCTGGTGGGGCCTGTACGAGCCGACGCGCACCAGCGTCCCGCTGCGCGACCGCGACCGCCCGGTGTCGCTCTCCGGCAGTGCCCTGGACCAGCTCGCCAACACCTGCTCCCTCCAGTGGTTCCTCGGCCGCGAGGTCAAGGCCGACGCCCCCGCCACGGCGGCCCAGGGGTTCGGCAACGTGGTCCACGTCCTGGCCGACGAGGTCGCCTCCGGCCGCACGCCGGCCGACCTGGCCGTGCTGATGGAACGGCTCGACTCGGTCTGGGACGCCCTCGCCTTCGACGCGCCCTGGAAGTCGCGCCAGGAGAAGGAGAACGCCCGCGCCGCGCTGGAGCGCTTCCTGCGCTGGCACGTCTCCGACCGCGGCGGCCGCACCGCCGTCGCCACGGAGCACGAGTTCGACGTCACGCTGGAAGCAGGCGAGTACCAGGTCCGGATCAAGGGCTCCATGGACCGCGTCGAGTCCGATCCGGAGGGGCGGGCGTACGTCGTCGACTTCAAGACCGGCAAGAACGCCCCCACCCGGGACGAGGTCGCCCGGCACCCGCAGCTCGCCGTGTACCAGCTGGCGGTCCGCGAGGGCGCGGTCGACGAGGCCTTCGCCGGGGTACGGCCCGCCGCCGGCGGCGCCGAACTGGTGCAGCTCCGCCAGGGCGCGGCCAAGAAGGACGGCGGCGAAGACGCCCCGAAGGTGCAGGCCCAGGAGCCGCTGGCCGGCGAGTGGGTCGGTGAGCTGCTGGCGGGGGCCGCGGGGCGGGTGCTCGACGAGCGGTTCACTCCGGCTGCCGGGCGGCACTGCACGTACTGCTCGTTCCGCAGCTCCTGCAGTGCGCGGCCGGAGGGGCGGCACGTGGT
This sequence comes from Streptomyces sp. NPDC101118, assembly GCF_044759445.1. Lineage (NCBI taxonomy): Bacteria > Bacillati > Actinomycetota > Actinomycetes > Kitasatosporales > Streptomycetaceae > Streptomyces > Streptomyces sp. NPDC101118. Next base: position 66,813 of record NZ_JBIVZG010000001.1, read on the forward strand.
GGAGTGAGGGGGCGGGGTGAGCTGGTGCTTCCGGGTGCCGCTCTGTCCCGCCGGGCCGCCGGAGCTCGCTTTGGGGGTGGGTCGCGTGGTGCGTGGGTCCCCTCGGTGCTTGACCCGTCGTGGCCTGCAGGCCCTGCGGCAGGCCCACCCCTGGGGCAAGGGGGCTTCGCCCCTGGCCTTCGGCCACCCCAGGCCCGGGCCTGCCTCCGGACCAGCCTGCCACGACGCCTCAAGCACCTCCCCCACACACCACACGACCCACCAGGGCGGCCAAGGGGAGTGCGGGGGAGTGGGGTGCGGCACGCCGGGGTCGGGTGCCGGTATCGCCCCGCCGGGTAGCTGCAGCGCTTCGCCCCTGGCCTTCGGCCACCCCCGGCCCGGGCCTGCCTCCGGTCCAGCCTGCCACGACGCGTCAAGCACCTTCCCCACACACCACACGACCCACCAGGCCCTGCCAAGGAACCCAGAGGTGGGGTGAGGTGTAGGGCGGGGTGGGGGACACGTGCGGTACCGGGGGTGTGGGGAACGGAACGTCCGGGATGTCGGTGGACCCGGCTAGCCTCTTTTCTCGTGTCCGCACGCATCACCGATCCCGAGCAGCTCAAAGAGCTCCTCGGCATCCCCTTCACCCCGGAGCAGACGGCCTGCATCACCGCGCCGCCCGCCCCGCAGGTCATCGTGGCCGGAGCCGGGTCGGGGAAGACCACGGTCATGGCTGCGCGCGTGGTGTGGCTGGTGGGCACCGGGCAGGTCGCGCCCGAGCAGGTGCTCGGGCTGACCTTCACCAACAAGGCCGCCGGCGAGCTCGCCGAGCGTGTGCGTGCCGCGCTCGTCAGGGCCGGGGTGACCGACCCCGATCCGTTGCCCGGGGATCCGGACGGGGTGGCGGGGGAGCCGAGGATCTCCACGTACCACGCCTTCGCCGGGCAGCTGCTGACCGACCACGGGATGCGCATCGGGCTGGAGCCCAGTGCGCGGCTGCTCGCCGACGCCACCCGGTTCCAGCTGGCCGCCCGCGTGCTGCGTGAGGCGCCCGGGCCGTACCCGGCGCTCACCCGCTCGCTGCCCGACCTGGTCGGAGACGTGCTGGCGCTGGACTCGGAGCTGTCCGAGCACCTGGTGGAGCCGGACCGGCTGCGCGCGTACGACACCGGGCTGCTCGCCGGCCTCGCCGGGGTGAAGCTCGGGAACGAGGAGCTGCGCAAGGTCCCCGCGGCGGCCGCGGCCCGGCTGGAGCTGCTGGAGCTGACCGAGCGGTACCGCGCGGCCAAGCGTTCCCGCGACCTGCTCGACTTCAGCGACCAGATCGCCCTCTCCGCACGGCTCGCCACCACCCGGCCCGAGGTGGGTGCGCTGCTGCGCGAGGAGTTCCGGATCGTGCTGCTGGACGAGTACCAGGACACGTCCGTCGCGCAGCGGCTGCTGCTGTCCGGGCTGTTCGGAGGGGGTACGGGGCACGCCGTCACCGCCGTCGGCGACCCCTGCCAGGCGATCTACGGCTGGCGCGGGGCCTCCGTGGCGAACCTGGACGACTTCCCCGAGCACTTCCCGTACGCCGACGGCAGCCCGGCCACCCGGTACTCGCTCAGCGAGAACCGCCGCAGCGGCGGCCGCCTGCTCGACCTCGCCAACGGCCTGGCCGCCCCGCTGCGCGCGATGCACGAGGGCGTCGAGGCGCTGCGCCCCGCCCCGGGCGCGGAGCGGGACGGCTACGCCCGGTGTGCGCTGCTGCCCACGCACGCCGAGGAGCTGGACTGGCTGGCGGACCGCCTTGCGCACCTGGTGCGCACCGGCACCGCGCCGGGGGAGATCGCGGTTCTGTGCCGGTCCGCCGCCGACTTCCCGGCCATCCAGGGCGCGCTGGTCGCGCGGGACGTGCCGGTCGAGGTCGTCGGCCTGTCCGGGCTGCTGCACCTGCCCGAGGTCGCCGACCTGGTCGCCATGTGCGAGGTGCTCCAGGACCCGGGGGCCAACGCCTCGCTCGTCCGCCTGCTCATCGGCCCGCGCTGGCGGATCGGCGCGCGTGACCTGGCGCTGCTCGGGCGGCGCGCCCGGCTCCTGGTGGCGCGGGAGCGGGGGGAGGCCGAGGCGGACCGGCTGGCGGAGGCCGTCGAGGGCGTCGACCCCTCGGAGATCATCTCGCTGGCCGACGCGCTCGACGCGTTCCTCGACGGCGGCGTGGAGGACGGCCTGCCGTTCTCCGCCGACGCCCGGGTGCGGTTCGCCCGCTTCGCGGCGGAGCTGCGCGACCTGCGGCGCGGGCTGGCCGACCCGCTGATGGACGTGCTGCACCGGGTGCTGTCCGCCACCGGGCTGGACGTGGAGCTGTCGGCGTCGCCGCACGCGCTGGCCGCCCGGCGGCGCGAGACCCTGTCCAATTTCCTGGACGTGGCCGCCGGTTTCGCCGCCCTCGACGGCCAGACCTCGCTGCTGGCCTTCCTGTCCTTCCTGCGCACCGCAGCCGAGTACGAGAAGGGCCTGGACAACTCGCTGCCCGGCGGCGAGAACACGGTCAAGGTGCTGACCGCCCACAAGTCCAAGGGCCTGGAGTGGGACGTGGTGGCGGTGCCGTCGCTGGTCACCGGGGCCTTCCCCTCGGACCGGCCGCGCGAGTCGTGGACGGCGCAGCCGCAGGTGCTGCCGCACGCCCTGCGCGGGGACGCGGCGACGCTGCCGGACGTCGGGGGCTGGACCTCGGCCGCGATGAAGGCGTACAAGGCCGAGATGAAGGACCACACGGAGCTGGAGGAGCTGCGCCTCGGCTACGTCACCTTCACCCGGCCGCGCTCCCTGCTGCTGGCCTCCGGGCACTGGTGGGGGCCCTCGCAGAAGCGGCTGCGGGGCCCGTCGGCGTTCCTGGAGGCGCTGTACGCGCACTGCGCGACGGGGCACGGGGAGATCGAGGTCTGGGCGGAGCGGCCGGGCGAGGACGAGTCGAACCCGGCCCTCGACACCCCCGCCCACGACCGGTCCTGGCCGCTGCCACTGGACCGCGCGTCCCTCCGCCGCCGCCGCGCGGCCGCCGACCTGGTCCTGGCCCACCTGGAGGCCTCCGGCCCGGGCGCGGGTGCGGGTTCCGGTGGCACGGGTCCCGGCGGACGTGGGTCCCGCGTGCGCCCGGCCGTGAGCGCCCCTGCCGCTGTCCCGGGGGACGAGCTCTGGGACGACTCCTGGGACCGTCCGGCGGGAGTGCCCTCCGAGGAGCCCCGGGACGAGCGGCCCGCTGATGCCCGCACGGGCGGCCCCGGTGCCGGCCGGCACGCCGGCCCGCCCGCCGCGGACGCCGGGGAGTACCTCTGGCCGCCGCACTGCGACGACCCCTTCCCTGACGACTGGTATGGCCCGGACGCCCCGCCCCCGCCGGACGGCACGGCGTACGCCGCCCAGGACGGGCCGCCGCCCAGCCGCGCTGTCCCCGCCGCGGGGGCGGCCCGTGGCGTACGCGCCACCGTGGATGCGGATGCGGAGGATGCGGACCGGGACCGCCCGGCCGGCCTCCGTCCCTCCGGGGACGCAGACCGCCGAGAGGACCTGTGGGCGGGCGAGGACGTCCGTACCGGCCTGCCGGCCGCGGACGACGCGGCGGCACCGCAGGGCGGCCCCGGTGCGTCCGCCGAAGGCGCCACCCCCGCCCTCCCGGACACCTCCGCCCACGAGTGGTCCGAGGAGGCCCCTTGGGCGGCCGAAGCCCGGTGGAGCGACGACGACCCCTGGGCCGGTGAGGACCCCTGGGCCCCCGCCCCCGGCGGCGGAGCGACGACGGGCTCGCGCTCGCCCGCAGACCACGCGTACCCCCGGTCAGGCGAGCCCCTGCGGGCGGACGGCATGCAGGGGGACCGGTCGGCCGACGCGAACGAGGCGGACCCCGCCTCCGGTGCCGGGGGCGTCTCCGGCGACGCCTGGGCCGGAGGGGACGCGCGGGCAGGCGCTCCGCAGGAGGACGATTCCGCCGGTCGCGTGCCGCATCCGGCAGGCGCGGACGGGAGGGACGCCGGCAAGGCTCGGGCGGAGACGGCCCACGCCTCCCGTGCCGCGGGCGTCTCCGGAGACCCCTGGGCCGGTGAGGACCCCTGGGCCGGGGAGGTCGTGCGGGAGGACGTGGGGGACGCCGGGCGCACGGGCGGCTCCGGGCTGCCCGTGCCCCGGACCCCTGGCGCCGCCGCCGGGCACGGACGTGCCGGCAGCACCCCGCGGGCGCCCCGGCTCTCGCCGGAAGAGGCCCGGCTCGCCGCGTCCTGGGACCGGGACCTGGAGGCGCTCGCCGGAGAGCTGCGCCGGGCGCGGGCCGCCGTGCGCGACGTGCCGCTCCCGCAGGCGCTCACCGCGTCGCAGCTCCAGCGGCTCGCCGCCGACGAGGAGGGCTTCGTACGCGAGCTCGCCCGCCCCATGCCCAAGCCCCCGCAGCCCGCAGCCCGCCGCGGCACCCGCTTCCACGCCTGGGTGGAGTCCCGCTTCGACGAGCTGGAGCTCCCCCTCCTCGACCCCGAGGAGCTGCCCGGCACGGACGCGGAGATCGCCGACGAGCGCGACCTGGAGCTGCTCAAGGCCAGCTTCGAGCGGAGCGAGTACGCGGCCCGCACCCCGTACCGCATGGAGGTGCCCGTCCAGGTCACCCTTGCGGGCCGGGTGGTCCGGGGCCGGATCGACGCCGTCTACCGCACGGACGACGGCGGCTTCGAGATCGTCGACTGGAAGACCGGCCACGGCACGAACGCCGACCCCCTCCAGCTGGCCATCTACCGCCTGGCCTGGGCGGAGGCCCACGGCATCGACCCGGAGCGGGTCGCCGCCGCGTTCCTGCACGTCCGCAGCGGCCGGGTGATCCGCCCCTCCCGGCTGCCCGGCCGGGCCCGCCTTGAGCGGATCCTCCAAGGCAAATCGGGCGCGGGAAGGGGGCCCCGGACGGGCGGCTAGGCTCGGGGTATGAGCCTCACCCCGGACAGCGCCGTCCGCACGTACGTCGACACGCACCGCGCCGCCTTCCTCGACGACCTCGCCGAGTGGCTGCGCATCCCCTCCGTCTCGGCCCAGCCGGACCACGACGGGGACGTGCGGCGCAGCGCCGACTGGCTGGCCGCCAAGCTCCGCGAGACCGGCTTCCCGGTCGCGGAGGTCTGGCCCACGCCCGGCGCCCCGGCGGTGTTCGCCGAGTGGCCCAGCGGCGACCCGGAGGCGCCGACCGTGCTGGTCTACGGCCACCACGACGTCCAGCCCGCGGCCCGCGAGGACGGCTGGCACACCGACCCCTTCGAGCCCGTGATCGTCGAGACGGCCGGGGGCGGCGCCCGCATGTACGCGCGCGGCGCGGCCGACGACAAGGGCCAGGTCTTCTTCCACACCCTCGGCGTCCGCGCGCACCTGGCCGCCACCGGCCGCACCGCGCCCGCGGTCAACCTCAAGCTGCTGGTGGAGGGCGAGGAGGAGTCCGGTTCCCCGAACTTCCGCGACCTCGTCGAGGAGCGCGCCGCCCGGCTGGCCGCGGACGTGGTGATCGTCTCCGACACCGGCATGTGGTCGGAGACCACCCCTACGGTGTGCACCGGCATGCGCGGCGTCGCGGACTGCGAGATCGAGCTCTTCGGCCCCGAGCAGGACATCCACTCCGGTTCCTTCGGCGGCGCCGTGCCCAACCCGGCCACCGTCGCCGCCCGCCTGGTGGCCGCGCTGCACGACCAGGACGAGCGGGTCACCATCCCCGGCTTCTACGACGGCATCGCCGAGCTCTCGCCCGCCGAGCGCGAGCTGATCGCCGAGCTGCCCTTCGACGAGGCCGAGTGGCTGCGCACCGCCAAGTCCCACGGGACCCTCGGCGAGGCCGGGTACTCGACGCTGGAGCGGGTCTGGGCCCGCCCGACCGCCGAGCTCAACGGCATCGGCGGCGGCTACCAGGGCCCCGGCGGCAAGACGATCATCCCCAAGGGCGCGCAGCTGAAGCTGTCGTTCCGCCTGGTCTCCGGCCAGGACCCGTACGTGATCGAGGCGGCCGTGAAGGACTGGGTCGCGGCGCAGATCCCGGCCGGCATCCGCCACGAGATCGTCTTCGGCGCCCCGACCCGCCCCTGCCTGACGCCGCTGGACCACCCGGCGCTGCAGTCGGTGACCCGGGCCATGGGCCGGGCCTTCGGCGAGAAGATCCGGTACACCCGCGAGGGCGGCTCGGGCCCGGCCGCCGACCTGCAGGACGTGCTGGGAGCCCCCGTGCTGTTCCTCGGGATCTCCGTACCGTCCGACGGCTGGCACGCCCCCAACGAGAAGATCGAGCTGGACCTGCTGCTCAAGGGCGTGGAGGCCAGCGCGTACCTGTGGGGCGACCTGGCGGAGAACTGGACCGGGGGCGCAGCCCACCGGTAACCGGGGAGGGCGGCCCCTGTCCGAGCCCGCCCCGGCCGGCCGCCCCTCACGGCCGGCCGTCACCGACGATCACGTGCGCCGCACCGCACCACACACGCACCGTTCACCACACAACGGGGGAGTTGGAAGCACCTGTGAGCACCTCGACCGAGAACCTGGGTCTGACGGCGGGCCGTCCCGTCTCGCTGACCGCGCCGAGTGGCATCGACCGGGCCGCCCACCACCGCCTGGACGAGGCCTGGCTGGCGGCTGCCTGGAGCCACCCGACCACCCGAGTCTTCGTGGTCTCCGGCGGCCAGGTGCTGATCGACGACACCCCGGACGGCGGCACCGGGATCGTGATGACCCCGGCCTTCGACGCGCCCCTGACCGAGACCCACCGCTACTTCCTGGGCACCGACGAGGACGGCGTCAGCTACTTCGCCCTCCAGAAGGACTCGCTGCCGGGCCGGATGGACCAGTCCGCGCGCCCCGCGGGGCTGCGCGAGGCGGGCCTGCTGCTGTCGCCCCGCGACGCCGGGCTGATGGTGCACGCGGTGGCGCTGGAGAACTGGCAGCGGCTGCACCGCTTCTGCTCGCGCTGCGGCGAGCGCACCGTGGTGGCCGCGGCCGGGCACGTCCGCCGCTGCCCGGCCTGCGGGGCCGAGCACTACCCGCGCACCGATCCCGCGGTGATCATGCTGGTCACCGACGACCAGGACCGCGCGCTGCTGGGCCGCCAGGTGCACTGGCCCGAGGGCCGGTTCTCCACGCTCGCCGGATTCGTGGAGCCGGGCGAGTCCATCGAGCAGTCGGTGGTCCGCGAGGTGTGGGAGGAGGCCGGCGTCACCGTCGGCGAGGTCGAGTACGTCGCCAGCCAGCCCTGGCCGTTCCCGTCCAGCCTGATGCTGGGCTTCCGGGCCCGGGCCACCAGCTCCGAGATCAACGTGGACGGCGAGGAGATCCAGGAGGCCCGCTGGTTCTCCCGCGAGGAGCTGCGCCTGGCCTTCGAGTCCGGTGAGGTCGTGCCCCTGTCGGGGATCTCGATCGCCGCCCGGCTGGTCGAGCTCTGGTACGGCGAACCGCTGCCGAAGCCGCTGGGCTGACCCGGCAGCCCCGGCACGCGGGTGCGGGGCGCCCGCAACGCACGGAGCCCCCGCCTCGGCGGGGGCTCGGCGTCGCGCGGTGCGGGCCTCAGACGGCGAGGGCCTGCTGCACCTGGGCCAGGCTCGGGTTCGTCATGACCCGCTCGCTGCCGGAGGAGGAGACCACCAGGACGGTGGGGACGGTCTGGTTGCCGTCGTTCGCCTTCTCGACGAACGCGGCCGAGTCCGGGTCCTGCTCGATGTTGATCTCGGTGTAGGCGATGCCTTCCCGGTCCAGCTGGCTCTTCAGCCGGCGGCAGTAGCCGCACCAGGTGGTGCTGTACATCGTCACGGAACCCTGCATGGTGGGTGCGCTCCTCTGGGGACGTGGTCACGAGCGGACCGGCGGGGCCCTGGCGGCCACGTCGGTCCGACCATTCGAACGTACGGCGGCCCCCGGTCATTCCCGGCGCCTGCCCAGTGGCATCAGTCATATTCGTACGACAGACCCCCCACCCCTGTGGACAACCGCCGCGTCCGCCTCGCGGGACCTGGCAGCATGGCTGTGTGACAGCAGCAACGCATTCCCCCTCCTTCCCCTCCGAAGCGGAGTCGGCCGACGCGGTGCTCCTGGGCCTGGACCCGGAGCAGCGCGAGGTGGCGACCACGCTGCGGGGGCCGGTGTGCGTGCTGGCCGGTGCGGGCACGGGCAAGACCCGGGCCATCACCCACCGGATCGCGTACGGCGTGCGGTCCGGCGTGCTCCAGCCCGCCAGCGTGCTGGCCGTCACGTTCACCAACCGCGCGGCCGGCGAGATGCGCGGCCGGCTGCGCGCGCTCGGCGCCGGCGGGGTCCAGGCCCGCACGTTCCACTCGGCCGCCCTGCGCCAGCTCCAGTACTTCTGGCCGCGCGCCGTGGGCGGGGAGCTGCCCCGGCTCGTCGAGCGCAAGATCCAGCTGGTCGCCGAGGCCGGGGCCCGCTGCCGCGTCCGCCTCGACCGGAACGAGCTGCGGGACGTCACGGGCGAGATCGAGTGGGCCAAGGTCACCCAGACCGTCCCCGGCGACTATCCGGCCGCGGCCCACAAGGCCGGCCGCGAGGCCCCCCGGGACGCCGCGGAGATCGCCCAGATCTACTCGGCCTACGAACAGCTGAAGCGCGACCGCGTCATGATCGACTTCGAGGACGTGCTGCTCCTCACGGTCGGCATCCTCCAGGACCGGCACGACATCGCGGAGACCATCCGCGCCCAGTACCAGCACTTCGTGGTCGACGAGTACCAGGACGTCAGCCCGCTCCAGCAGCGGCTCCTCGAACTCTGGCTCGGCGACCGCGACGACCTCTGCGTGGTCGGCGACGCCAGCCAGACCATCTACTCCTTCACCGGAGCCACGCCCGACCACCTGCTCGACTTCCGGAACCGCCACCCGCAGGCCACCGTGGTCAAGCTGGTCCGCGACTACCGCTCCACCCCCCAGGTGGTCCACCTGGCGAACGGCCTGCTCGGCCAGGCCCGCGGGCGGGCCGCCGACCACCGGCTGGAGCTGGTCTCCCAGCGCGAGCCGGGCCCCGAGCCGGTCTATGCGGAATACGCCGACGAGCCGGCGGAGGCCGAGGGCGTGGCCCGCCGGATCCGCGACCTCATCAAGAGCGGCGTGCCCGCCGGCGAGATCGCCGTGCTCTTCCGGATCAACGCCCAGTCCGAGGTCTACGAGCAGGCCCTGGCCGACGCCGGTGTGCCCTACCAGCTCCGCGGCGCCGAACGCTTCTTCGAGCGCCAGGAAGTGCGCCGGGCCATCGCCGAGCTGCGCAGCGCCGCCCGCTTCGGGGCGAACGACCCGCTGCTGGACGACGTGGTCGAGCTCCCCGCGCAGGTCCGCGCGGTGCTCAGCGCGAACGGCTGGACACCGCAGCCCCCCGCCGGCTCCGGTGCCGTCCGGGACCAGTGGGAGTCGCTGGCCGCCCTGGTCCGGCTGGCCGAGGACTTCGCCCGCGCCCGGCGCGAGGTCACCCTGGCCGATCTCGTGGTGGAGCTCGACGAGCGGGCCGCCGCCCAGCACGCCCCGACCGTGCAGGGCGTCACGCTCGCCTCGCTGCACGCGGCCAAGGGTCTGGAGTGGGACGCCGTCTTCCTCGTCGGGCTCACCGACGGCATGCTGCCGATCACATACGCGAAGAGCGACGACCAGATCGAGGAGGAGCGGCGCCTGCTCTACGTCGGCGTCACCCGCGCCCGCCTCCACCTCACGCTGTCCTGGGCGCTCGCCCGGTCCCCGGGCGGCCGGGCCTCCCGCCGCCCCAGCCGCTTCCTGAACGGCCTGCGCCCCGGCTCCCTGGGCGGGGGCCCCCGCAGCACCGGCGGGGCCGGCGGCATCGAGCGGGGCGCCCGCAGGCGGCACCGCGGTCCCGTGCTGTGCCGGGTGTGCGGCAAGACGCTCAACGACGCGGGTGAGATGAAGCTCATGCGCTGCGAGGACTGCCCTTCCGACATGGACGAGGGGCTCTACGAGCGCCTCCGCGACTGGCGCGCGGAGCAGGCGAAGAGCCTGGGGCAGCCCGCGTACTGCGTCTTCACGGACAAGACCCTGATGGCGATCGCCGAGGCCGCGCCCTCCGACGGGGGAGAGCTCGCGATGATCTCAGGGGTGGGTGGCCGCAAGCTTGAGCGGTTCGGAGCCGACGTCCTGGCCATCTGCGCAGGTCAGGAGCCCGGGGAGGCGGACGGGGGCGACGCGTAGAAACTCGTCGGAAAAATAGTTTGCACATGCCCCGCAGCTCCCCATAGGTTCTTAGCAACGGAAACGGTGGCTTCTCTGAGGCCCCCGCTCCGTGCTGTACTTATCCGAATACGCATGGGACAGGCCCCCGGGCCACCGTCCCCGAGACGCCGAGAGGAGGCGAGACCAGTGACCAGCTTCATGACCTTCACCAAAATGACCGATCGCTCGGTCGCCGCTTCCTGCCTGCTCGGCTCCACCCAGCTCGTCTCGTTCATTCCCGCTGCTCAGGGCACCGGTCTGTCCGCTGCCTTCGTCGGCGGTCCCGCCGCCCTCGCGACCCTTCCGGTCCGTGAGCGCAATGAGCGGAGCGAGCGACCGACCCAGGCACCGGCAGCAGTAGCAGTGGCTCAGGCAGATGCCTATGCCTTTGCGGCCACCGGTGCCGGATCCCTGAAGCAGACGACGCAGCACCACACGATGTGGGCCTTCCGTGGGCACGAACCCTGGAGTGATCCAGCCTGATCTCCTGATCAGGCAGGCGCCTTCAGGGCCGCGGAACCCCACCCGGGATCCGCGGCCCTTCTGTTTGTCCCCGAACGGGGACGACGGAGCGAAGGGGCCTCGGGACTGGCAGCAACACCCGGTACCAGCCGAACCCCGGCCAACAGGCCGAACAGAACAGACGAGGAAGAAACCACCGTGCAACTCGAAGCGCACGCCCCGTCCGTACCGCCCTCCCAGATGATCTCCCCGCCCGCAGTCCCGGAGGACTCCGCCTTGACTCCGCTCACCGCGCTCACCGCGCTCGACGACGCCATCGAGAACCTCGGCGTGCCCGTTCCGTGCCGTACCTACGACCCGGAGGTCTTCTTCGCCGAGTCCCCGGCCGACGTCGAGTACGCCAAGTCGCTCTGCCGCACCTGCCCGCTGGTCGAGGCCTGCCTCGCCGGCGCGAAGGAGCGCCGCGAGCCCTGGGGCGTCTGGGGCGGAGAGCTCTTCGTCCAGGGTGTGGTCGTCGCCCGCAAGCGGCCCCGTGGCCGCCCGCGCAAGAACCCGGTCGCGGCATGACCGGCATCGGCACCATCGACCGTCCCCTCACGCACGAACCTCCGAAGCAGGCCCCGATGACCCCCCACACCTCCGAGCAGCCGTCCGGCTCCGCCACCACTGACTTCAACACTCCCGGCGCGCACATCTCGCGTCAGAACAGGACCCGCGAAATGCAACTCATCCCAGAAGCCCTGGCCCGTGCCCATATGCACGAACGCCTGCGTGAGGTCGAGGCGGAACGTCAGGCCGTGCGCCTGATCGCCGCCCGCCGCATGCAGCGGCGCGCCGAGCGCGTCTCCATGCGCGCCCGCCGCGCGCTGGCCATGGCGGTCATGCACTGATCCGGCGGCCCGAAGGCTGACCCAGCCCGATCCGCCTCCCGTGGGGACCGGTCCGAACGGACCGGTCCCCACGGTGCGTTGCGGACCCCGTCAACACGTCCCGGCGATATCGTCTGGAGGTGGACCAGCAGACTCCCCACCCCCCACCGCCGGGTCCCGCGAACGGGGCCGTCGTGTGCGCGCGCTGTGGCAAACAGGCCCCCGAGGGCCCCCCGGTCACCTGGACCTGCTCCGTGGAGAACGGCAGCAGACAGTTCTTCTGCGACGACTGTGCCCGGGCCAACATCCGGGCCATCGAGGGGAGACTCGACTCGTCCTGGTGGTGACCCCGGGCCGGGCAGCCCCCCTGCCGGCGGCTCAGTCCCCGTGGACCGGTTCCTCCGCGAGGAATCCCGGCAGCCAGGTCTGCAGTTCCTCCCGCAGCCGCACCGTCGCGCCCAGCTGGCAGAGCACCCCGATGGTGCTCAGCGTCACCCGGTGGATCAGCAGGTAGGCGGGCGGCAGGTTGAGCTGCTTGCCCAACTGGTGTGCGGGGGAGCGGGGATCGGCGATCCGTGCCGCCTGCCCGCGTATCCAGCCCCGGGTGAAGGTGAACTCGTCGACGTCCGCCGGCTCGATGATGGGCCGCAGGTACTCCAGTACCGCGTCCGGATCCAGCTCGATCGAACTCCGCACGAACCCCGCGGCGCACAACTCCTCGTAGACCGCCTCGGCATCGCCCTCCAGCGCCACCCGCAGCGAGCGGCCGATCGTCGCCGGCAGTCCGCCCGGCAGCCGGTCGACGGTGCCGAAGTCCAGCACGCCCAGCCGCAGGACACCGTCGGCACCTTCCAGCAGGCGGAAGTTCCCCGGATGCGGGTCGGCGTGCAGCAGCCCCGTCCGAGCCGGGCCCGAGAACAGGAAGCGCGCCAGCAGCTGACCGGCCGCGTCCCGCTGTTCCTGCGTGCCGTCGGAGATCACCTCCGACAGGGGTATCCCTTCCATCCATTCGCTCACCAGCACCTGTTCGCCCTGGTGCACCACGTCCGGCACCACCACGTCGGGGTCGTCGGCGAACACGTCGGCGTGCGACCGCTGGGCCTCCGCCTCCAGTTCGTAGTCGAGCTCCTCCTCGATCCGGTCCCGCATCTCGGTGATCAGCGGCTTGAGGTCCATGCCCGGGATCAGCGGCCCCAGCAGCCGGGCGAACCGGCCCAGTTGCGTCAGGTCCGACAGCAGCGCCTCACCGGCACCGGGATACTGGACCTTGACCGCGACCTCCCGCCCGTCGTGCCACACCGCCCGGTGCACCTGCCCGATCGACGCCGCAGCGGCCGGCTTGTCCTCGAACTCCAGGAACAGGTCCCGCCAGTTGTCGCCCAGCCGCTCGGCCAGCACCTGGTGCACCGTCCCGGCCGGCAGCGGCGGGGCCGCCTCCTGGAGCTTGGTCAGCGCCGCGCGGTACGGGCCGGCCACCTCCTCCGGCAGTGCGGACTCGAAGACGGACAGAGCCTGCCCGAACTTCATCGCGCCGCCCTTCAGCTCGCCGAGTACGCGGAACAACTGCTCGGCGGTGCGCTGTTGCAGCTCACGCGCCACGATCTCCGCGGACTTCCCGCCGATCCGTTTGCCCAGGCCCCAGGTGGCCCGCCCCGCGATGCCCAAGGGCAGCGCGGCCAGCTTGACGGTACGGGTGACCGCCTTCCGGGGAAGATCAGACATGCGCCCCTCCAGTTCCCACACAGCCGCGCCGCGGACGGCGGTTACCGGGCCATTGTGTCCTGCGGCTCTCGCCCGACGCTGGTGCGCTCCCCCTCTCCGCTCCGGGCCGCCCCGCACGGGCAGTCGGGGTGCGCGGGCACGGGATCCCGCCGCCAGTCCAGCTCGGGCACCGCGGCCTCCCAGCGCGCTCCGGCGGACGCGGGCAGCCGGCCGTCGAGGAACGCCAGGGCATGGGCCGCGGCCAGCCCGGCCACCGCGGTGGCCACCCCGAGGTCGCACGAGGGACCAGCCCGTCCCCGCCCCGAACGCCACTGCGTCACCAGCCGCGGCCACGCCGGGTCGCGCGCCACCCGGTCCCGCTCCAGGCACCCCGAACAGGCGGTCTCCCCGGGAAGCACCAGCGGCCCCACCACCCCCGTCCCCTCCAGTACCCCCGCGAACAGGTGCGGGGTGCCCGAGCCGACCCAGTCGGCCGTCTCCGCCGGGTCCGGCGCGTACACGGCGAGCCCCTGCCGCGGCGCGACCACCACCAGGGACAGCCCCGGCTCCGCAGCTCCCGCACCGCCCGCGGGCCCGCTCCTCGGCGGCGGCGCAGGAGCCGCGGCCCGCACCAGCTGCCGCACCGCGTCGTCCCGCCGCATCCCCACCGAGTCCGGCGGCAGACCGCCGGGCGCCACGTCACCCGGCTCCACGACGCCCCCGTCCACCCCCTCGACCCGGCCGACCCCGGCACCCGCGAGCACCGCCGCGACCAGCGCGCCCACCCGGCCCAGCCCCCGCACCTGGACCCGCACGGCCCGCCGGGCCGCGAGCCCCCGCAGCGCGCCGCCCGGCTCCCGCCGCACCAGTGACAGGGAGCCCAGGTCCGGGCGTAACCGCTCGACCATGTCCATCCGGCGCCGCATCGCCTCCGCGGCCGGGCCGCCGGCGGTCGAGTCGTCCAGCAGCCCCGCCCCGGCGAGGCGCCGCACCAGCAGGTCGGCGTGCCCCTCGGGCAGCCCGAGCGCCGCGGCCCCCTCGCGGAGCGCCGGCAGCGCACGCGTGCCGTCGAGCAGGTCCAGGAATCCGCCCGCGGCGTTGTCCAGCGGACCGAACACCACCGCGTGCGCGGGCGTCACCCCGAATTGCACCGTCTGAAGATCGCGCCAGGCACGCGCCAATGCAGGTTTCACCTTCGGATACATCACATGCCTCACTTCCGTGGATGCCGGGACCGTCCCGCACACCAGCGAGAATGCCCATCCCCGGAACCCCTGCCGGGGGTTGTCCACAGGCAGCAGGAATTAAGGCTATTAATCGTTCAAACCCGGCAGGGGGAGGACTTCGGCCACGGCCACCCGGTACGGTCTTGGGCGTGTCCGCCGATCCACCGCACAGCGCCGTCGAAGTCCGCCGGAGCGCGCGCCGCCGCAGGACCGTCTCCGCCTACCGGGAAGGCGACCGCACGGTCGTCCTCATCCCTGCCCGGATGTCCGAGGCCGAGGAGCAGCGCTGGGTCGGCCTGATGCTCGACAAACTGGCCGCGCAGGAGAGCAGGCGGACGCTCGGCGACGCCGAGCTGACCGAGCGCGCCGCGCGCCTGTCCGACCAGTACTACGACGGCCGCGCCCGCCCCGCCTCGGTCCGCTGGGTCACCAACCAGAACACCCGCTGGGGCTCCTGCACCCCCGCCGAGGGCAGCATCCGCCTGTCCCACCGCCTCCAGGGCATGCCCGAGTACGTGGTCGACTACGTCCTGCTGCACGAGCTGGCCCACCTGCTGGTCCCGGGCCACGGTCCCCGCTTCTGGCGGCTGCTGGAGGCGTACCCCCGTACCGAGCGGGCCCGCGGCTACCTGGAGGGCGTGGTCGCCGCCGACCGCCTCCCGCACCTCCCCGCGCCCCGCGAGACCTGAGCCGGCACCCCGCCCCGGTGACCGGTCCGCGCCCCCGGTGACGGGCCGTGAAATGTACCGGCTGCGTACCGGCTTGGCTGGATCTCGAAGATTGCCGTTAGCCTGACTCGCTGAACGCATTCACATTTCGGGATGGGGGACGGTCGTACGCATGGCCAGGGAATTCCAACGCGGCCACAAGGCCAAGATCAGTGACCTCACGGCGGGGACGGACCTCTATGTCGGGGTCCAGATCTCGGGCCCCGGGCTGACGTTCGACATCAGCTGCTTCGGACTCGACGCCGACGAGCGGCTGTCGGACGACCGCTACTTCGTCTTCTTCAACCAGCCGAAGTCCCCGGAGGAGGCCATCCAGCAGCTGGGCCCCCAGTCCGGCGACACGGAGTCCTTCCGCGTCACGCTGGACCGGATCCCCGCCTCGATCCACAAGCTGAGCTTCACCGCCACCATCGACGGCGCCGGACAGATGTCGCAGGTCGGCCCCGGTTACATCCGGGTCGTCGCGGGCGGTGAAGAGGTCGTCAGGTACGCCTTCACGGGCGCGGAGTTCAGCACCGAGCGCGCCGTGATGCTGGGCGACTTCTACCTCAAGGACGTCTGGCGGTTCGCGGCGGTCGGCCAGGGCTTCGACGGAGGCCTCGCGGCCCTGCTGCAGAACTTCGGCGGCGAGGTCGCCGAGGAGCCCGGGGCGCAGCCCGCGGCACCCGCGGCCGCCCCCGGCTTCGCCCCGCCGCCGGCCCCCGCGGCACCCGCCCCGGTCCCCGCCCCCGCCCCGGCCTTCGGCACCCCCACCCCGCAGACGGCCGGCTTCGGCGCGCCGCCCGCGCCCCCGGCCCCCACGGCCCCCTTCACCCCCGCGGCGCCGCCCGCGCCCGCCGCCCCGGCGGCCCCCACCGCGCCCCCGGCGCCGGCCGCCCCCTTCGGCGCGCCGCCCGCGCCCCCCGCCGCGGTACCGGCCCCCTTCGCCCCGGCGGCCCCCGCGGCACCCGCGGCCACCACCCCGCCCGGCTACCCGGCGGCCACGACCCCGCCCGGCTACCCCGCGGCCACCACCCCGCCCGGCTACCCCGCGGCCACCACCCCGCCCGGCTACCCGGCCGCCACCACCCCGCCCGGCTTCCCCGGCACCACCCCGCCCGGCACCACGCCCCCCGGCATCCCCGGCCAGCAGCCCTTCGGCGGCGGCCAGCAGCTGGCGCCCGTACCCCCGGAGGCCGGCCTGCGCGTCGTCCTCACCAAGTACGCCGAGGCGGCCGCGGGGGACCGCTGGACCGAGCAGAACCCCCAGCAGGTCCGCGCCACCCTCGCCAAGGGCCACGCCATCCTCGCCAAGCAGGGCAGCATGGTGGCCTACCAGGGCGACATCGACTTCGCCCACAAGGGCTCGGGCCTGCTCGGCAAGCTCACCGGCCAGCTCACGGGCCAGGGCATGTCCCTCATGCGCTGCTCCGGCGAGGGCGAGGTCTTCCTCGCCGACGAGGCCAGCCGCGTCTTCGTGATCCGCCTGGAGAACGAGCAGATCTACACCAGCGCCCACGGCGTCCTCGCCTTCGACGAGAGCCTCGACACCGAGGTGCGCCGCATCGAGGGCGCCGGCCTGCCCGGCGGCGGCTTCTTCGCCATGGCCTTCTCCGGCACCGGGGCCGTCGTCGTCAAGACCCGCGGCACGCCGGTGGTCCTCCCCGTCGGCCAGGCCACGTACGTCGACGGCAACGCGGTGATCGCCTGGTCCGCCGGCGCCCAGGCCGTCACCACCACCGCGCTGCGCCTGCGCCGCTCCGGCTACGCCAGCGCCCAGTCGGAGGCGGTCAACCTCCAGTTCCGGGGCGCCCCCGGCAACTTCGTCGTCGTCCAGCCCTTCGAGGCGTGAGGCAGGCCATGGATACGTACACACTCAACGCCCACAGCGCCGCGCCCACCGGGGTCCGGATGGCCGTCCACAGCGCGAAGACCCTCAAGGTCACGATGGTCACCGGCCAGGACCTCATCGCCAAGGCCGGCTCGATGATCGCGTACAACGGCTACGTCCAGTTCGACGCCGCCCCCGCGACGCTGCGCCGCTCCGCCGAGGAGATGGTCACCGGAGAGGGCGGCCGGCTCATGCTCTGCCGCGGCGACGGCGACCTCTACCTCGCCGACTACGGCGCGGACGTCGTCGTCCTGCACCTCAACAACGAGGCCCTCTCGGTCAACGGCGCCACCCTCCTGGCCTGCGACGCCTCCCTCCAGCTCGCCATCGAGCCGGTCAAGGGCATCGCCAAGCTCTCCGGCTCCGGCCTGACCAACCTGGTCGTCCGCGGCACCGGCTGGGTGGCCCTGGTCAGCCGCGGCATCCCCACCGTCCTCGACTGCGCCGAGCGGGAGACGTACGTCGACCCGGACGCGCTCGTCGCCTGGACCACCGGCCTCGACCTGAAGGCCAAGCGCACCGTCAAGGCGAGCGCCCTGATCGGCCGGGGCAGCGGCGAGGCCCTCCAGATCGGCTTCAAGGGCCAGGGCTTCGTGGTCGTCCAGCCCAGCGAGGACACCGGCGACCGTTTCAAGATCCGGGGCTGAGAGGAGCACCGAGCCATCATGCACAGCACACTCTTCGCACACGTCCCGGTCCAGTCGACCGGGCGCTACACCTTGCAGAACTCCCAGCTGCTCAAGGCCGAGATCGGCCAGGGCCCCGGATCCGTCCTCGCCCGCCAGGGCGCCATGGTCGCCTTCGAGGGCCAGGTGGACTTCCAGAGCCAGTACAAGAACCGCAGCTGGCGCAACGTCGAGCGGATGACGCACGAGCGCCTGGAACTGATGAAGTGCAAGGGCAACGGACAGGTCTACCTGGCCAACTTCGCCCAGCACATCCACGTCATGGACGTCGGCGGCGGCATCACCGTCGACAGCGCCTCGGTCCTCGCCTTCGACTCCACCCTGGGCGTGGGCATCGTCGCCGTGGACAGCGCGGTCGGCGTCGCCTCGGCCGGCGCCTACAACCTGGAGCTGACCGGCAGCGGCCAGGTCGCCCTGCTCACCTCGGGCGAGCCGCTGGTCCTGGAGGTCACGCCGAACAGCAACATCTGCGCGGACGCGGACGCCGTCATCGCCTGGTCGACCACGCTGCGCACCCAGATGCAGGCCCCCACCTCCACGTCCTCGGTCTGGCGCCGCCGCGGCGCCACGGGCGAGGGCTGGGAGATGCAGTTCCAGGGCCAGGGGTACGTCCTGGTCCAGCCGAGCGAGCTGATGCCCCCGCTGCACCTGCGCGGCGGCGCCTTCGGCTTCGGGCTGCGCGGCAACTCCATGGGCGGCAGCCGCGCCTGACGTGCCCTGCCCGGCACCCGCCGGTACGCGACGGGGGCGGCCCCACACCGTGGGACCGCCCCCGTCGTACGGGCACCGGGTACGGGCGCCGTCAGAGCCGGGCGCGCGTCGCCTCCAGCAGCCGTACGACCGACTCGTCGGCCACCCCGGCCACCTCGTCGTACCGGAACCAGCGCAGGTCCAGCGACTCGTCGCTGATCTCCGCCACGGCCTCGGCCGGGGCCAGCGCCGCGTACTGGACGTCCAGGTGCCAGTTGCACGGCGCGGGGATCGGATGCCGGTCCAGCCGCACCGGACCGCCCGGCAGCAGGGCCAGGCCGTGCGCGATGCCGGACTCCTCCCGGGCCTCGCGCAGCGCCGCGTCCGCCAGCGTGGCGTCCCCGGGCTCGCAGTGGCCGCCCATCTGGAGCCACATGCCCAGCTTCTTGTGCAGGGTCAGCAGCACCCGGCCGCCGGCCGGGTCGATCACCAGGGCGCTGCCCGTGACGTGACCGGCGGTGCAGGGCTTGTAGACCCCGTCCGGGTGCGCCGCGAGGTGCTCCAGGTAGACGTCACGCAGCTCGGGCTGGCCCTCGTACCCCTTCAGGACGAGGACCGCGTCGTCGTGCAGGCTCACTTCTCGTCGTCGCCCTTGCCCTCGCCCTTGCCGTCCTGCTCCCCGCGCCGCTCGGCGGCCTCGCCGAGCATCTTGTCGATCTCGGAGAAGTCCAGCTGCTCGCGGTGGACGAAGCCGTCCGGGTCGTCCAGGTCGGTCGCGGTCGGCAGCATGTCCGGGTGCTCCCACAGCCCGTCCCGGCCGTCCACCCCGCGCGCGTCGGTGAGGGAGGCCCACAGGCGGGAGGCGTCGCGCAGCCGCCGCGGACGAAGCTCCAGACCGATCAGCGTGGCGAAGGTCTGCTCCGCGGGACCGCCCGAGGCGCGGCGCCGGCGCAGCGTCTCGCGCAGCGCGTCCGCCGAGGTCAGCCGGGGCTTGGCCGCCTCGTGGACCACGGCGTCCACCCAGCCCTCGACCAGCGCGAGCGCCGTCTCCAGGCGGGCCAGCGCAGCCTTCTGCTCGGGGGTGTCCTGCGGCTGGAACATGCCGCCCTGGAGCGCCTCCTGCAGCTGCTCGGGGTTGCCCGGGTCGAGCTGGCCGACCACGTCCTCCAGCTTCGAGGTGTCGACCTTGATCCCGCGCGCGTACCCCTCGACCGCGCCGAACAGGTGCGAGCGCAGCCACGGCACGTGCGCGAACAGGCGCTGGTGGGCGGCCTCGCGCAGCGCCAGGTAGAGCCGGACCTCGTCCGACGGCACCCCGAGGTCCTTGCCGAAGGTCTCGATGTTGAGCGGCAGCAGCGCGGCCCGCCCGGCCGGGCCGAGCGGCAGCCCGATGTCGGTGGAGCCGACCACCTCGCCCGCCAGCGTGCCCACGGCCTGGCCGATCTGCTGGCCGAACATGGCCCCGCCCATGGAACGCATCATGCCGAGCAGCGGGCCGGCCATGGCCTGCATCTCCTCCGGCAGGACGCTGCCCATGGCCGCACCGACGCGCTCGGCCACCGGGTCGACGAGCTCCTTCCACACCGGCAGGGTCGCCTCGACCCACTCGGCGCGGCTCCAGGCCACGGCCGTGCCCGCGCCCGAGGGCAGCGAGGTCACGCCGTCCAGCCACAGGTCCGCCAGCCGCACGGCCTCCTCGACGGCCGCCCGCTCGGCGGGGCCCACGCTAGCGTCCTTCACGCCGTCCGAGGTGCCCTGGGCGACGGTCTGGCGAGCGATGTCCTTGGCCATGTCCCAGTTCACGGGACCGCCCTCGTAGCTCAGCATCTGGCCGAGCTGCTGGAAGGCCGCCCCCAGATCGGCCGGGTTGACCGACCCGAACATCGCGGCGAACGGGTTGTCCGCACCGCCCGGCAGCCCGGCCCCGCCGAACCCGAACGGATTCTGGCCGCCCTGGCCGCCCTTCTTCTTGCCCTCGTCGCCGTTCTCCGGCTCCTCCGGCGGAAGGCCGAATCCGAATGGGGTGTCACTCACGGGTTTCCTCGGCTCGTCAGGCCGCCGGCGGGAACCGACGGCAATGGTCCGACAACAATGGTCCGACAACACCACCAGCGTAGACACCACACCCGGTTCCGGGCTCGGTGCTCCGCCGGCTCCGGGGCTGCGGCAGGATGGACATCACCTGGTACGTACGCGTCACGACGCGCCCGTACTGAAGACAACCGCTGGAGACGCCCGGTGAGTTCCCCAGATCCACAGCTCCGAGCAGCGCACGACGACGAGGTTCGCCCTAGGCGAAACGGCGGCGTACGCGGTCCCGTGGTGGCCGTGACCGGCGCCGCCTCGGGCGTGGGCGCCGCGCTCGTGCGCCGCCTCGCCGAGTCCGACGAGGTCAGGCAGGTCGTCGCGATCGACGAGCGGCGGGGCGACTGCGCCGCCGCCCAGTGGCACGTCCTCGACGTCCGCGACCCGGCCATCGCCGACAAGCTCCGCGGCGCCGACGTCGTCGTCCACCTCGCGCTGGACCTCGACCTGGAGACCGACCCGGCCGCCCGTACGGCGTACAACGTGCGCGGCACCCAGACCGTGCTCACCGCCTCCGCCGCGGCCGGGGTGCGCCGGGTCGTGCTGTGCACCTCCGCGATGGTCTACGGCGCGCTGCCCGACAACGACATCCCGCTCTCCGAGGACGCCGAGCTGCGCGCCACCGCGGAGGCCACCGGCGTCGGCGACCTGCTGGAGATCGAGCGCCTGGGCCGCCGCGCCCCGCGCGCCCACCCGGGCCTGAACGTCTCGGTGGTCCGCCCCGCGGTGCTGGTCGGCGGCACGGACACGGCGCTCACCCGCTACTTCGAGTCCCCGCGGCTCCTGGTGGTCGCCGGATCCCGTCCCACCTGGCAGTTCTGCCACGTCGAGGACCTGGTCAGCGCCCTGGAGTACGCGGCCCTGGAGAAGGTCGAGGGCGAGCTGGCGGTGGGCTGCGAGGGCTGGCTGGAACAGGAGGAGGTCGAGGAGCTCAGCGGCATCCGCCGGATGGAGCTGCCCTCCGCCGTGGCCCTGGGCGCCGCCGCCCGGCTGCACCGCATCGGCCTCACCCCGTCCCCGGCCGGGGACCTCGCGTACACGATGCACCCCTGGGTGGTGAGCGTGAGCCGGCTGCACGACGCGGGCTGGCGCCCCCGGTGGACCAACGAGGAGGTCCTCGCGGAGCTGCTCCAGGAGGTGGCCGGGCGCCACACCGTCGCCGGCCGGCGGCTCGGCCGCAAGGACGCCACCGCCGCGGGCGCAGCGGGCGCGACCGTCGCGCTGCTGGGCGCGGCCGCCGTCGTACGCCGGGCCCGGAAGCGCCGCGGGATCTGACCGTACGGACCCGGGTCCCGCCCGGGCAGCGGCTGCCCGCATCGGCCGGCCGGCCGGCCGGCCGCGCCTCCGGCCCGGCTTCCGGCCCGGGCCCGACCCGGCCTCCGGCCCGGGCCCGACCCGGCTTCCGGCCCGGGCCCTACCCGGCCTCCGACCCGGCTTCCGACCTGGTCCCCCGGCCTGTAGGAGGCTCCATATCCCGGGCCCCGCGCACCGGTCGAATCGTCCCTTGGGCGATCTCCCGGCCGTAGGGCACGATGGACGGTATGGCACCGCACTTCGACCACCCCGGCGAGCAGGCCGCAGCGGACCCGATCCGGCTGCTCGAGATCCGTGAGACCCCGCTCTCGCTCGACGAGGTCTTCAAGGCCGTGGGCGACGACGCCACGGGCGGCACGACGCTCTTCGTCGGCACGGTGCGCAACCACGACGGCGGGGCCGACGTCGACTCCCTCGGGTACTCCTGCCACCCGAGCGCACAGGCCGAGATGCGCCGCATCGCCGAGCGCGTCGTGGCCGAGTACCCGGTCCGCGCCCTGGCCGCCGTCCACCGGGTGGGCGATCTGACCGTGGGCGATCTCGCGGTGATCGTCGCCGTGTCCTGCCCGCACCGCGGCGAGGCCTTCGAGGCGTGCCGGAAGCTGATCGACGACCTCAAGCACGAGGTCCCGATCTGGAAGCACCAGCGCTTCTCCGACGGCACCGAGGAATGGGTCGGCGCCTGCTGACGCCCCGTCGATTTGCGTAACCCCGCCCCGAGGACCAGCGTTGGATCCCACAACACACACCGCGTGTCGGTCCATGGGAGGGAGGCCCGGAATGGCGTCGCTGGCCTGGTTGCTGATTCCGCTGTTCGCCGCCGTCGGAGCTGCGATATGGGCGAGCTGGGCCGCCCGGGACCGCACCTCCGGTGACATATCGGAGCTGGCGGGGTACGCCCGGTTCCGCGAGGCGATGGACCGGGCCGACAAGGCGCACTCCGGTTCGGACGCCTTCTGACACGTCCCGTACTGTCGTTCCATGCCACGCCGCACCGCGACGATGCTCGCCTCGACCCTCGTGCTGTTCGCGTTCCTCTGTGCGGGGATCTTCATCAAGGTCCCGTACTCGGAGATGAGCCCCGGCCCCACGGTGAACACGCTCGGCGAGTCCCACGGCGAGGCCGTCCTGCAGATCTCCGGCCGCAAGACGTACCCGACCACCGGGCACCTCAACATGACGACGGTCCGCGTCACCGGCGCCGACTACGACATGAACCTGGTCGAGGCCGTGTACGGCTGGCTCTCCGGCGGCAACATCGTCGTCCCGCACGAGAACCTCTACCCCGACGGCAAGACGGAAGAGGAGTCGACGCAGGAGAACGCCGAGGAGTTCAGCCAGTCCCAGGAGAGCGCCAAGGTGGCCGCGCTCAAGGAGCTGGGCATCCCGGTCAGCGCCCGCGTCGTGGTGGCCTCCGTGGTGAAGGGCAGCCCCTCGGAGGGCCGGCTGCACGCCGGCGACGTGGTCAAGTCCGTCGACGGCACCCAGGTGAAGGCCCCCGGGGACGTCGCCGACCTCGTCACCAGGCACAAGCCGGGTGAGAAGGTCGTCTTCGACGTCATCCCCGCCAAGGAGGCGGCGGCCGCCGAGAAGGCCCACCGTGAGCCCAAGGGCGGCGAGAAGGTCGTGATCACCGCCGGGAAGGCCCCCGACGACGGTCACGCGATCGTCGGCATCCGGGCCGGGACCGACCACACCTTCCCGTTCACCGTCGACATCAAGCTCGCCGACGTCGGCGGCCCGAGCGCGGGGCTGATGTTCGCCCTGGGCATCGTCGACAAGCTCACCCCGGAGAACCTCACCGGCGGCAACTTCGTCGCGGGCACCGGCACCATCGACGACGACGGCAAGGTCGGCCCGATCGGTGGCATCCAGATGAAGACCATCGGCGCGCGCGAGGCGGGCGCTCGGTACTTCCTCACTCCCGCCGACAACTGCTCCTCCGCCGCGAAGAACACCCCGGACGGCCTGACCCTGGTCAAGGTCGGCACGATCGACGACGCGGTGCAGGCCTTGAAGAAGATCGGCAAGGGGGACACGGCCGGGCTGCCGCAGTGCACGCCCTGACCGCGTCCCGCGCTCGCTGAGGGCGTTACGCCTCGAAGGTCGAGGCCAGCGCCTCGGCCAGGCCCGGCACCAGGTCCGCGCCGGTCAGCACCTCGCTGGTGGAGTCCTTCTCGCGCAGCCGCACGGCCGACTCGCGGGCCCCGTCGCGCAGCACGGCCACGGTCATCCGGACCTCCTGCCGCTCCGGGTGCCGGGCCACCCACTCGGCCAGCCGCTTCCCGTCCAGGTCCTGCGGTACGGCGGCCTCCGCGGACGGCGGCAGCATCAGCCGCTCCACCGTCAGCGCGCAGCCCGCGACGGCGTCCGGCCACGCGATGGTGCCCAGGAACTCGTCCAGGGCGGTTCCGTCCGGCAGCTCGTCCTGCAGGACCGGGGTCAGGGTGGCGGCGCCGCTGTCGGTCCGGTCGAGACCGAGCTGCTCGGCCAGCTGCGGCTCCTGGGCGCGCAGCTTCGCGGTGTCGACGAGGGCGAACAGCCGGGTCGGCTGGTCCCAGCCGAGGCCGGCCGCGTACTCGTCGATTTCGAGGACGGCACGGGTCAGCGGGCTGGCCGCCATCGGGGTGCCGGAGGGGGAAACGTTGGACATGGGCAACATCCTGCCTCCTTTCCGCCCGATACCGGGAACTGACCGAAGCCTCAGTAAGTTGCACGAGTGGGCTCTACGATCGGGTGCCCGCTCTACAGACACACAGCGACTTCGAGGTGCGCACCTTGGCTTTCCAGATGCCGGACCGCGGCGGAGGCCCGTCCGGGCCACGGATCAGAGTCGGCCGCCCGTCCCGGCGTGCCCGGACCCTGCTGATGACCTTGGGCGTCCTGGCCGTCCTGGCCATGGCGTTCATCATGTTCGCGGGCTTCTGGACCGACTGGCTGTGGTTCAGGTCCGTGCACTACTCCTCCGTCTTCACCACCACCCTGTGGACGAAGACCGGGCTCTTCGCCGTGTTCGGCCTGCTGATGGCCGGTGCCGTCGGGTTCAACATCTGGCTGGCCCACCGGCTGCGGCCGCCGCTGAGCGCGATGTCGCTGGAGCAGCAGAGCCTCGACCGCTACCGCATGGGCATCGCCCCGTACAAGAAGTGGCTGCTGACCGGGATCGCCGCGCTCGTCGGGCTGATCGCGGGCGCGTCCGCCGCCGGCCAGTGGCGCACCTGGCTGATGTACGTCAACGGCGTCCCCTTCGGCAAGAAGGACCCGCAGTTCGGTCTTGACGTGTCCTTCTACGCGTTCGACCTGCCCTGGTACCGCTTCCTCCTCGGCTTCGGCTTCGCCGCCATCGTGCTGTCGCTGATTGCCGCCGTCGTCGTGCACTACCTGTACGGCGGGCTGCGCCTGACCAGCCCCGGCGCCCGGGCCACCGCCGCGGCCACCGGCCACCTGTCGGTGCTGCTCGGCCTCTTCGTCTCGCTCAAGGCGGTCGCGTACTGGCTCGACCGGTACGGCCTCGCGGTGAAGTCCAGCGACTTCAAGGCGGCCGACAACTGGACCGGCCTCCGGTACGTCGACGCCAACGCCTACCTGCCGGCCAAGACCATCCTCTTCTGCATCGCCGCGATCTGCGCCGCGCTGTTCTTCGCGACGCTGTGGCGCCGTACCTGGCAGCTGCCGGTGATCGGCTTCGGCCTGATGGTGCTCTCCGCGATCCTGATCGGCGGCCTCTACCCGGCCATCGTCCAGAAGTTCCAGGTCCAGCCGAACGAGCAGGCCAAGGAATCTCCGTACGTCCAGAAGAACATCAAGGCCACGCAGGAGGCCTACGGGATCGAGAAGACGCAGGTCACCGAGTACCCGGGCACGGCGAACACCACGGACAAGAACAAGCTCCGGCAGGACGCCGACACCACGGCCAGCATCCGCCTGCTCGACCCGAACATCGTCTCGCCGGCCTTCCAGCAGCTCCAGCAGAACAAGGGCTACTACGGCTTCCCGTCCACCCTCGCCGTCGACCGGTACAAGGGCCAGGACACCGTGATCGGCCTGCGCGAGCTGAACCTCCAGGGCATCCCGAAGAACAACTGGATCAACGACCACTTCCGGTACACCCACGGCTACGGCGCCGTCGCCGCCAAGGGCACCGAGGTCACCCCGGACGGCAAGCCCGTCTTCACGGAGGCCGGCCTGCCCTCGAAGGGCGAGCTGGGCAAGTACGAGCAGCGTATCTACTACGGCGAGGAGACCAAGCAGTACTCCATCGTCGGCGGCCCGCAGCTCGAGCTCGACTACTCCGACGACAAGCGCGAGGTCGAGACCCGGTACGAGGGCAAGAGCGGCGTCAACCTCGACAACCCGCTCAACCGCGCTGCGTACGCGCTGACCTTCAGCGAGCCGCAGATCCTCTACTCGGGCGCCATCGGCGACGGCTCGCGGATCCTGTACCACCGGACGCCCAAGGAGCGCGTCGAGGCGGTCGCCCCCTGGCTGACGATCGACGGCGCCGCCTACCCGGCGGTGATCGACGGCCGCATCCAGTGGATCGTGGACGCGTACACCACCACCAACGGCTACCCGTACGCCTCCCGCACCACCCTCGGCGACA
Source organism: Streptomyces sp. NPDC101118 (assembly GCF_044759445.1). Taxonomy (NCBI): domain Bacteria; kingdom Bacillati; phylum Actinomycetota; class Actinomycetes; order Kitasatosporales; family Streptomycetaceae; genus Streptomyces; species Streptomyces sp. NPDC101118. The sequence goes on from NZ_JBIVZG010000001.1 coordinate 93,222, forward strand.
CCACCGCGGACTCCCTGACCAACTCCCAGCGCGCGGTCGTCGCGCAGGAGAACCAGGTCAACTACATCCGCAACTCGGTGAAGGCCACCGTCGACGCGTACGACGGTACGGTCAAGCTCTACCAGTGGGACACGCAGGACCCGGTCCTCAAGACCTGGATGAAGGCGTTCCCCGGCACGGTCGAGGCCCGCAAGGAGATCCCGCAGAGCCTGATGCAGCACCTGCGCTACCCCCAGGACCTGTTCAAGGTCCAGCGCGAGCTGCTCACCCGCTACCACGTGAAGGACCCGCAGACCTTCCTCAGCGGCAGCGAGGTGTGGGCGGTGCCGAAGGACCCGACCACCAAGGAGGGCACGGCGGTCCCGCCGTACTACCTCTCCATGAAGATGCCGGGCCGCAACGCGCAGGACTTCTCCCTCACCACCACGTTCACGCCCAACGGCCGTGACAACCTGGCCGCGTTCATGGCGGTCAACGCCGACCCGGCGACGACCGACTACGGCAGCATCAGGGTGCTGAAGCTGCCCACGGCCAACCCGGTCGACGGACCGAAGCTGGTGCAGTCGCGGTTCAACTCCAAGCCGGAGATCGCCCAGGAGATCAACATCCTGAGCCGGGGCGACTCGCAGGTGGAGTACGGCAACCTGCTCACCGTGCCGCTCGACGGCGGGATGCTCTACGTCGAGCCGGTGTACGTCCGGGGCGGCGGGCTCAAGTACCCGCTGCTGAAGAAGGTCCTGGTGACCTACGGCGAGCAGACGGCCTTCGAGGACACGCTGGAGAAGGCGCTGAACGTGGTCTTCGGGGCGGAGCCCCCGACCACCAAGCCGCCGGCCGACGGCACGGTCCAGCCGCCGGACACGGTCCCGCAGAACCCGACGGTGAAGCAGGCCCTGGCCGACGCGAGCAAGGCGCTCGAAGACGCCGACAAGGCGCTGAAGGCGGGCGACTGGGCGGCGTACGGCAAGGCCCAGGACGAGCTGGAGGCGGCGCTGAAACGGGCGACCGAGGCCGAGGCCAAGGCGCCCCAGCCCAAGCAGTAGCCGTGCCGCCCCGTTAACCGGGAAGTCTCCGCCCCGCGTCGTGATACGGTGGTTTCACCGACGCGGGGTGGAGCAGCTCGGTAGCTCGCTGGGCTCATAACCCAGAGGTCGCAGGTTCAAATCCTGTCCCCGCTACTAGCGCGAAGGCCCGGATCCTCAGGATCCGGGCCTTCGTCGTACCTCCGGGAGCGCCCGCCGACGGACCCGAGTGGCCTTCGTCATATGCCGGTTTCGGTATGTGTCCCCCATGCGGGGGGAGTTGGGGCGGGTCCGTGTTTGACTTATCTCTCTGTGGGCATGTCGACAAAACGCTGTAGTGACCTCACTGGCTGCGACATACCAGGTGTACGCGGGTTGCAGGTGATGCGACGATGGGATTTATGGGGGACAGGTCAACTCTGCTGGAGACAGGGCGGTTTGTGCGGGCGGATTCCGACGAAGCGAAGGTGACGGGGACGGCGGACCACCGGCCCGACGCCGACGCGGCGGCTGACGCCGCCGACGGCACCGCGCGCTCGGGCGCCGGCGCGCCCGCGCCCGCCCCGGCCGACCCTGCGCCGGCCGGGCCCGACTCCGCGCTGGCCGACGCCGTCAACGAGGCGGTCGAGGACGTGGAGCTTGAGGCCCGCTACCGCCCCTCCGCCGACGCCGGGGACCCCGGCGCCATGAGCGTGCTCGGCGCGCTGCTGCTGCGCCGCGGCGACCTCGACGGCGCCGAGCGCTACCTCCGCGGCGCCACCGCCGAGGGCGACCGGGCCGCGGCCAACAACCTGGGTGTCCTGCTGCTCCAGCGCGGCTACCCCGACGAGGCCGCCGGCTGGTGGCGCGTGGCCGCCGTCGCGGGCTCCGCCCCCGCCGCCCACGCGCTGGGCCGCCACTACCGCGAGCGCGGGGACGAGCCGGCGGCCGAGTACTGGCTGCGGCAGGCCGCCGAGTCCGGGCACGCCCTGGGCGCGTACGCGCTCGCCGACCTGCTGGAGCACCGCGGGGACGAGGGCGCAGAGAAGTGGCTGCGGGCCGCCGCCGAGCAGGGCCACCGCGAGGCGGCGTACCGGCTGGCCAGGCGGCTGCGCGCGAAGCCCGTCAAGGGTGCGGCCAAGGGCGCCGAGAAGCACCCGGGCGAGGCCGAGCAGTGGTTCCGGCAGGCCGCTGCCCGCGGGCACCGCCGGGCCGCCCTGCACCTGGGCAGCCTGCTGGAGGCCCGGGGCGAGCTGAAGGAGGCGGGGCGCTGGTACCTGTCCTCCGCCAAGCAGGGCGAGGCCCGGGCGGCCTGCGCCCTGGGCTTCCTGCTGCGCGACGCCGGGGACGAGGAGGGCGCGGCGACCTGGTGGCTGCGGGCCGCGGAGGACGGCGACGGGAACGCGGCGAACGCCCTGGGCGCCCTGCACGCCGCCCGCGGGGAGACCCAGACGGCCGAGCGGTGGTACCGCGCCGCCATGGACGCGGGCGACCACAACGGCGCGTACAACCTCGGGCTGCTCTGCGCCGCCCAGGACCGGGTGCCGCAGGCCGAGCAGTGGTACCGCCGGGCCGCGTACGCCGGGCACCGCGAGGCCGCGAACGCGCTGGCGATCCTGCTGCTCCAGGCCGGGGACGCGGCCGGGGCCGAACCCTGGTTCTCCAAGGCCGCCGAGGCGGGCAGCGTGGACGCCGCCTTCAACCTCGGCATCCTCTTCGCCAGCCGTGACGAGGACCGCTCCGCCCTGAAGTGGTACGAGCGGGCCGCGGCCGCGGGCCACACCGACGCGGCCCTCCAGGTCGGCATCGCGCTGGTCAGGGACGGCGAGGAGCGGGCCGCGGAGCGCCACCTGCGCTGCGCGGCCGGCGGCGGCAGCGCCGAGGCCGCCTTCCGCCTGGCCTCGCTGCTGGAGTCCCTCCAGCCGCCCCCGGAGCCTCCCGGGCTGGGTGCGGGCCCGCCCGCGAAGACCGAGAGCGAGGAGTGGTACGAGCGCGCCGCCGAGCAGGGGCACCGGCGCGCCCAGGTCCGGGTCGGCATGCTGGCCGCGGGGCGGGGCGAGCTGGGCGCCGCCGCCCGCTGGTACCGCGAGGCCGCCGAGGCGGGCAGCCGCAACGGCGCGTTCAACCTGGGGCTGCTGCTGGCCCGCGAGGGCAGCGAGCCGGAGGCCGCCCTGTGGTGGACCCGCGCCGCGGTGGCCGGGCACGGCCGTGCCGCGCTCCGGCTCGCGCTGCTGGCGGCCCGGCACGGCGATCTGAACGAGGGGCGCAAGTGGTGCGCCCGGGCGATGGAGCTGGGTCCCTCCGAGGTGGCCGCGCGCGCCGAGCGCCTGCGCGAGGCCCTCGACGAGGAGCTCACCGCGTAAGGATTTGCCCTGCTCGGCGACCTTGACGTAGTGTGGGGTTCACCGACGCGGGGTGGAGCAGCTCGGTAGCTCGCTGGGCTCATAACCCAGAGGTCGCAGGTTCAAATCCTGTCCCCGCTACTAGCACGAAGGCCCGGATCCTCAGGATCCGGGCCTTCGTCGTGTTCCCGGCCTTCGCGGTGCTGCCGTTCCGGCGCCCGCTGCCGGTCCGCGTGACCTGACATACCCGCGTACGAGGATGCCCCCCGGTGGATCACCGGGGGGCATGCTGGCGTCGGAGGGGCCGATCAGGCCGAGGCGCAGCCCGGGCAGAGGCCGCGGTAGGTGACCTCCACGTCCGAGACCACGAAGCCGAAGCGCTCCGAGTCGGGGAGGTCGGCCAGCGGGTTGCCGGCGGGGTGCACGTCGCGGATGGCGCCGCAGCGGGCGCAGACCAGGTGCTGGTGCGGCCGGTGGGCGTTGGGGTCGTACCGCTTGGCGCGCCGGTCGGTCGAGACCTCCAGCACCTCACCGAGCGAAACGAGCTCGCCCAGCGTGTTGTACACGGTCGCGCGGGAGATTTCAGGCAGTTTGACCACTGCGCGCGCGTGGACCTCGTCGGCCGTGAGGTGGACGTGGTCGCCGTCCAGGACCTCGGCCACGACGCGCCGCTGGGCCGTCATGCGCCAGCCGCGTCCGCGAAGTCGTTCGAGCAGGTCACTCATGAGCGCCAGCGTAACAGCGAGCGGACCTTGATCCCGAATCAGTGCGGACTTGGACCCTTGCTTGACTTGGACAATGTCTATCGTAGGATCAATTCCGACGTAGTCGAGGACAGGACAAGTCAGGACATGACGCAGGAGGCGCACGTGACGCAGGGACCGCTCACCACGGAGGCCGGTGCCCCGGTCGCCGACAACCAGAACAGCGAGACGGCCGGCGTCGGTGGTCCGGTGCTGGTCCAGGACCAGCTGCTGCTGGAGAAGCTCGCCCACTTCAACCGCGAGCGGATCCCGGAGCGCGTCGTGCACGCCCGCGGCGCCGGCGCGTACGGCACCTTCACCGTGACGGCCGACGTCACGCGCTACACCCGGGCGAAGTTCCTGTCCGAGGTCGGCAAGCAGACGGAGACGTTCCTGCGCTTCTCGACGGTGGCGGACAGCCTCGGCGGCGCCGACGCGCGCCGCGACCCGCGTGGCTGGGCGCTGAAGTTCTACACCGAGGAGGGCAACTACGACCTCGTCGGCAACAACACGCCGGTCTTCTTCATCCGGGACGCCATCAAGTTCCCCGACTTCATCCACACCCAGAAGCGCGACCCGTACACCGGCTCCCAGGAGGCGGACAACGTCTGGGACTTCTGGGGCCTCTCGCCCGAGTCCACCCACCAGGTGACCTGGCTGTTCGGCGACCGGGGCATCCCCGCCTCGTACCGCCACATGAACGGCTACGGCTCGCACACCTTCCAGTGGAACAACGAGGCGGGCGAGGTCTTCTGGGTCAAGTACCACTTCAAGACCGACCAGGGGATCAAGAACCTCACCCAGGCCGAGGCCAACCGGCTCGCCGGCGAGGACCCCGACTCGCACCAGCGCGACCTGCGCGAGTCCATCGAGCGCGGCGACTTCCCGACCTGGACCGTGCAGGTCCAGATCATGCCCGCGGCGGACGCGGCGACGTACCGCTTCAACCCGTTCGACCTGACCAAGGTCTGGCCGCACGAGGACTACCCGCCGATCGAGATCGGCAGGCTGGAGCTCAACCGCAACCCGGAGAACATCTTCGCGGAGGTCGAGCAGTCGATCTTCAGCCCGGCGCACTTCGTGCCCGGCATCGGCCCCTCGCCGGACAAGATGCTCCAGGGCCGGCTCTTCGCGTACGGCGACGCGCACCGCTACCGGGTCGGCATCAACGCCGACCACCTGCCGGTGAACCGCCCGCACGCCACCGAGGCGCGCACCCACTCCCGCGACGGCTTCCTCTACGACGGCCGCCACGGGGGCGCGAAGAACTACGAGCCGAACTCCTTCGGCGGCCCGCACCAGACCGACCGGGCGCTGTGGGCCGGCACGCCGGTCACCGGCGTCACCGGTGACCACGCCGCCCCGCTGCACGCCGAGGACGACGACTTCGTGCAGGCCGGCAACCTCTACCGGCTGATGTCCGAGGACGAGAAGGGCCGGCTCGTCGAGAACCTGTCCGGCTTCATCGCCAAGGTCTCCCGCGACGACATCGCCGAGCGGGCGGTCGAGAACTTCCGCAAGGCGGACGGCGACTTCGGCAAGCGGCTGCAGGCCGCCGTCCAGGCCCTGCGCGGCTGACGCGGCCGCACGCCGGTGCGAACGGCGGGCCGGCACCCTCCAGGGGGTGCCGGCCCGCCGTCGTGCTCGCCCCTACGCGGGGACCGTACGCCGGGCCGGGACCCAGCAGCGGATGATGTCGCGGACGGACACGATGCCCACCGCGCCGCCGTCCTCCAGGACGATCAGGTGCCGGAAGCCCCCGTGCGCCATGGCCTCGGCAGCCTCCTGGAGGGTGGCGTCCGGGGTGCAGAAGACGACGTTGTTGGTGGTGTGGGCGGAGACGGTCTCGCGGTCGGGGTCGTGCCCCGCGCCCACGGAGTTGAGGATGTCGCGCTCGGTCAGGATGCCGATGCCGCTGGTCTCGGGGTCGAGGACGACGGCCGCCCCGACCCTGCGGCCGGACATCAGGCAGGCCGCCTGCCTGAGGGTGTGGGCGGGGCCGAGGGTCAGGATCAGTGTGCTCATGGCGTCGCGGACGAGCATGAAGAGAGCCACCTCCTAGGGTGAGACCCCCGCTCGGGCGGAGCGCCGGATCCGCCGTTCCTAGAGAACGGATTCACAAGCGCACAAGCGGAGGATTCTCAGATTCCCACGGCGGCCCGGGGCCATCAAGGGGGCACGCTCGGTGAGCGGGGGCGGCCGTCAGTCGCGGGGGCGCAGGTGCCGGAGCATCTCGTCGTGCAGCAGACCGTTCGACGCGGCGGCGTTGCCGCCGTCCACCCCGTCCACGCCGTCGATGCTGGTGAACCTGCCGCCGGCCTCCTGGACGACCACCGCGATGGCGGCCATGTCCCACAGGTTCAGCTCCGGCTCCGCGCACAGGTCCAGCGAGCCCTCGGCCACCATCATGTACGGCCAGAAGTCCCCGTAGCCGCGGGTCCGCCAGCAGGCCCTGGTCAGGTCCAGGAAGCCCGGCAGCCGGCCCTGCTCCTCCCAGCCGGTGAGCGAGGAGTACGCGAAGGACGCGTCGCCCAGCGAGGCCACCTTGGAGACGCCGATCGGGCCCTCCGCCGCCAGGCTCCCGCCGCCGAACGCGCCCGCGCCCTCGGCGGCCCACCAGCGGCGGCCCAGCGCCGGCGCGGAGACCACACCGACCACCGGCCGGAACCGGCCGTTCTCGTCCGCCGCCATCAGGGAGATCAGGGTCGCCCAGACCGGCACCCCGCGGACGTAGTTCTTCGTGCCGTCGATGGGGTCGATGACCCAGCGCCGGGGACCGTCGCCGACCAGGCCGTACTCCTCGCCGAGGATCGCGTCCGAGGGCCGGGCCTCCTCGATCAGCCGGCGCACCACGCCCTCCGTGGCCGTGTCCGCCTCGCTCACCGGAGTCATGTCCGGCTTGGTCTCCACCTTCAGGTCCAGGGCCTTGAAGCGGGCCATCGTGACCTGGTCGGCGGCGTCCGCCAGGGCATGGGCAAGGCGCAGATCATCGTCATACTCGGGCATGGCCGAACAGTATCGGCCCCGAAGGGGGCCGACCACACGGCCCCGCGCTCACCCACGCGGCACTCCTTGACAGCTTCACCGGGCCCGTCAACGCTGGCGAGGACGTGAGGTACCCCGGCCTTGCCGGGGAGGGAGGCGCGGGGATGCCGACAGCGCGGGAAGCCTTGCTGGAAGCCGCACGGGCGGCGCTCACGGCCCGGCCCTGGCCGGTCGTGCGGATGGTGGACGTGGCGGCTGCCGCCGGTGTGTCGCGGCAGACCCTCTACAACGAGTTCGGCGGCAAGGACGGCCTCGCCCGCGCCCTGCTGCGGCGCGAGACCGACTGGTACCTCGACGGGGTGGACCGCGCCCTGGGCTCGCACGCGGCCGGCCGCGAACGCCTGCTGGCCGTGGCGGAGTGGACCGTACGCGCAGCCCGCGCCCACCCGCTCGTACGGGCCCTGCTCACCGGCTGCTGGGACGAGCGGCTCCCGGCGCCGCGCCCGGGCCCCGCGCGGGCCCCCTCGGCCGTGCCGGCCCAGCGGCGGGCCGACGCCGGGGTGCCCGGGCCGGCCGAACTGGCCAGAGCGGTGCGGGACCGGGCCGCCGCCGCCCTGGAGCCGGGGGAGGGCACCAGACGCCGCTGCGAACTGGCCGTACGCGTGGCCCTGTCCTGTGTGGTCGCGCCGCCCGAGGAGCCCGGCGAGGTGGCCCTGCGCGAACTCCTCGGCATCGCCGAACGGCCGGGCGAGCCCCGTGCGGCCGAGCTCAGACCGGGCCCGCCCGGCGGGTTCAGTGCGAGGAGCCGGAGAGCTGGAGGCCGATGACCCCGACGATCACCAGCGTGATCGAGACGATCTTGAGGGTGGACACCAGGTCCCCCAGGAAGACCATTCCGTAGATGGCGGTGCCGGCCGCCCCGATGCCCGTCCACACCGCGTACGCCGGGCCCACGTCCAGCTTCCTCAGGGCCAGCGTCAGCAGTCCGAAGCTCCCCAGCGCGAAGCACGCGAAGGCGATCGTCGGCCACAGGCGGGTGAAGCCGTGCGAGAGCTTGAGGCAGACCGCGAAACCGGTTTCCAGGATCCCCGCGACCACGACCAGCAGCCACGCCATGATGCATGCCTCCCCGCATTCGGTGACCGCTTCGCGTCACTTGGTGCGATTATGCATTTACCAGACCCCCCGCCCGGCAAACGTCGGCCTGCCACGCGCCGGGCCCGGGGCCGGGCGGATCCGGGAGATCCGAGAGAACCGGGAGATCCGGGGGATCAGTCGCCCTCGCGCCGCTCGCGCGTCGCCAGCAGCCGCCGCAGCGAGTACAGCCGCGCCGGGTCCGCGTGCCCCTCGGCCACCCACTCGTCCAGCGCGCAGTCCTGCTCGTCGTGGCTGCACGCACGCGGGCAGCCCTCCGTCCCCTCCACCAGGTCGGGGAAGGCCAGGATCACGCGCGACGGGTCGACGTGGTGCAGGCCGAAGGACCGGACGCCGGGCGTGTCGATGACCCAGCCGTCACCCGAGGGCAGCGGCAGCGCCAGCGCGGAGGTGGTGGTGTGCCGGCCGCGGCCCGTCACCGCGTTCACGTGGCCGGTCGCGCGCCGCCGGTCCTCCGTGACCAGCGAGTTGACCAGGGTGGTCTTGCCGACGCCGGAGTGGCCGACGAAGGCCGTGATCCGGCCCGTCAGGTGCTCGCGCACCCGGTCCGCCGCGTCCCCGTTGTGCAGCTCGTCGCGGTTGACCACCACGTGCGCCAGGCCCAGCGTCGCGTAGGTCTCCAGGATCTTCTCCGCGGGCGCCAGGTCCGACTTGGTCAGCACCAGCAGCGGCTCCAGGCCCGCGTCGTACGCCGCGACCAGGCAGCGGTCGATGAGCCGGGGCCGCGGCTCCGGGTCCGCCAGCGCCGTCACGATCGCGAGCTGGTCGGCGTTGGCGACGACCACCCGCTCGAACGGGTCGTCGTCGTCCGCGGTGCGGCGCAGCACCGACTTGCGCGTCTCGATGCGCACGATCCGCGCCAGCGTGTCCTTCTTGCCGGACAGGTCACCGACGAGCCCCACCCGGTCGCCCACCACCGCGGCCTTCCGGCCCAGTTCGCGGGCCTTCATCGCGGTGACGGTGCGGTCCTCGACCAGGCAGGTCAGCCTGCCGCGGTCGACCGTCAGGACGAACCCCTCGGACGCGTCCTCGTGCTTGGGCCGGATGTTCGTCCGGGGCCGGTTGCCCTTCGGGTTGGGGCGGGCCCGGATGTCGTCCTCGTCGGTGTGCTTGCCGTACCGGCGCATCGCGTCAGGCTCCCGAACCCTTGAGCATGCCCGTCCACATGGCCGGGAAGTCGGGGAGGGTCTTGGCGGTCGTCGCCACGTTCTCGATCTCCACGCCCTCGACGGCCAGGCCGATGATCGCGCCGGCGGTGGCCATCCGGTGGTCGTCGTACGTGTGGAAGATCCCGCCGTGCAGGCGGCGCGGGCGGATGTGCAGGCCGTCGGCCGTCTCCGTGACGTCGCCGCCCAGCTCGTTGATCTCCTTGGTCAGGGCGGCCAGCCGGTCCGTCTCGTGCAGCCGCAGGTGCGCCACGCCGCGGAGGGTCGACGGGGAGTCCGCCAGGGCCGCCACCGCCGCGATGCCGGGGGTCAGCTCGCCGACCTCGCCGAGGTCCACGTCGATGCCGTGGATCCGGCCCGAGCCGGTGAAGACCAGGCCGTCGTCGGTCAGCTCGCAGGAGCCGCCCATCTCCGTGAAGATGCGGCGCAGCTCGTCACCCGGCTGGGTGGTGCGGCGCGGCCAGTCGGGAACGGTCACCGTGCCGCCGGTGATCAGCGCGGCGGCCAGGAACGGCTGCGCGTTCGACAGGTCCGGCTCCACGACCAGGTCCCGGCCGAGCAGGGCGCTGGGGGAGACCCGCCAGACGTTCTTCTCGCCGCCCGCCTCGGGGGTGTCGACCTGGGCGCCGGCCGCGCGCAGCATCTCCACCGTCATCCGGATGTGCGGCAGCGACGGCAGGGTCTCGCCCACGTGCCGCACCTCGACGCCCTGGTTGAAGCGGGGGGCGGAGAGCAGCAGCGCCGAGACGAACTGGGACGAGGAGGAGGCGTCGATCTCGACGGTGCCGCCGTCCAGGGCCCCGCCGCCGTGCACGGTCATCGGGAGGGCGCCGCGGCCCTCGTCGTCGATCCGGGCGCCCAGCGCGCGCAGCGCGGAGATGACCTGGCCGAGGGGGCGCTCGTACGAACGGGGGTCGCCGTCGAAGCGGATGGGGCCGTCGGCGAGGGCCGCGACCGGCGGGAGGAAGCGCATGACCGTACCCGCGTTGCCCACGTCCACCGTCGCCGGGCCGTGCAGTCCGGCCGGGATGACCCGCCAGGCCTCGCCGCTCTCGCCGGCCCCCGCGGAGCTGGAGGAGACGGTCTCCTCGATGCCCACGCCCATGGCGCGCAGCGCGTCGGACATCAGCTGGGAGTCCCGGGAGCGCAGCGGGCGCCGGACCCAGCCCGGCTCCGAGGCCAGCGCGGCCAGCACCAGGGCGCGGTTCGTGACCGATTTGGACCCCGGCACGGTCACGGTGGCACGGACGGGCCCGTCCGCGAGCGGGGCGGGCCAGAGGGCGGGAAGCGCGGGGGTCTGGGTCATGCCCCTCACTTTAGTTGCTCGGCACCGCGCCCCCTTGCCCGGAAGCGGGTCGTCTCACGCCCTGAACTCACAGGCCGAGCAGCCAGCGCCCGCCCCCGGTCAGCGAACAGAGGGAAACGGCGTGGAAGAAGAGGAGCCACACCACCGGGTGCACGTGGGTGAGCCGGCCCAGCTGGTCGGCGTCCGAGTCGGGCGCGCCCCCGTGCCGCCGCTGGGCGCCCAGCTCGAAGACCGGGCGCACGCCGCCGAGCAGCAGGAACCACACCACCCCGTACGCGAACAGCGCCTGGACGTCCGTCGGCGCGAGCCACGACACCAGCAGGAAGGCGCCTCCGGTCAGGACGACCGTCAGCACCCCGTACGCGTTCCTGATCATCACCAGCATCGCGGCGAGCAGGGCCGTCGCCGCCCACAGGAGCAGCGTGATCCGGTGCCCGGACAACAGCCAGGCGCCGCCGAGACCCAGCAGCGGGGGAGCGGTGTACCCGGCGGCGGCCGTGAGGATCATGCCGGGACCGGTCGGGCGGCCGCGGCTGACGGTCAGGCCGCTGGTGTCCGAGTGCAGCCGGATCCCGGACAGCCGGCGGTTGGTGAGCACGGCGACCAGGCCGTGGCCGCCCTCGTGGGCGATGGTGATCGCGTTGCGCGACAGGCGCCACACGGGCCGCGGCGCGACGACGGCCAGGGCGGCCAGGGCGGTGGCCACGACCAGCCACGTGTCGGGTGCGGGCTGGAGCCCGGTGAGCCGGTCCCAGAGGCTGCCTATCGCGTTGCTGTCCATCTGGTGGCTGACTCCTTGCGTTCGGGGTCCGGGGACATGGCAGTGTGACAGGCATGTGCGGACGCTATGCAGCCAGTCGCGGACCGGAGGACCTGGCCGAGGTCTTCGGGATCGAGAAGTGGGAGCCCACGGAGGCCCTGGAGCCCGACTACAACGTGGCGCCCACCAAGGAGGTGTACGTCGTCCTCGACCGTCCTCTGAAGGACGCGCAGGACCCGCGCCCGGTTCGCCAGCTCCGCACGCTCAAGTGGGGACTGGTCCCCTCCTGGGCCAGGAACCCCGACGGCGCCGCCCGGATGATCAACGCACGGGCCGAGTCCCTGCACGAGAAGCCCTCCTTCCGGCGCCCCTTCGCCCAGCGCCGCTGCATCGTCCCGGCCGACGGCTACTACGAGTGGGTCACCGGCACGGACGAGCGGCAGCTGGAGGTCGAGGGGAAGCGGAAGCGCCCGCGCAAGCAGCCGTACTTCGTGCTGCCGGCCGACGGGTCGGTCTTCGCGATGGCGGGGATATACGAGTTCTGGCGCGACCGGACCCTGCCCGACGACCACCCGGCGGCCTGGTGGGTCACCTGCTCGGTGATCACCACGGAGGCGGAGACCGCCCCGCTGGGCGTCGCCCCGGCCGACGGCCCCGCGTCCCTGGCCGAGATACACCCGCGGATGCCCCTGATGCTCACCCCGGACCGCTGGGACGCCTGGCTCGACCCCCGGCAGGCCGACCTGGACCGGCTGCGCGGCCTGCTGGCCCCGCCCGCCGAGGGCCTGATGCGGGCCTACCCGGTCGCCACGGCCGTGAGCAACGTCCGCAACAACGGCCCCGAACTGCTGCACGAGCTCGCCGCGCCTGAGCTGGGCACCCTCTGGTGACGGGCAGGATGGGCCCGTGACGCCCTCCGCACCCCGCACCGCACCCCGCACCGAAACCGTCGACACCCCCGCGGGCGAGGCCAGGATCACCTGGCACCCGGCCCGCTCCGCCCGCCTCGTCCTGGCCCTCGGCCACGGCGCCGGCGGCGGCATCGAGGCCCGCGACCTCCAGGCCCTGGCGGCGGCCCTGCCCGCCCGCGGGATCACCGTGGCCCTGGTCGAACAGCCCTGGAGGGTGGCCGGCAAGAAGGTGGCCGCCGCGCCGAAGGTCCTCGACGAGGGCTGGCGGTCGCTCTGGCCCGCGCTCGCGGATCCCGGCCCGCCCGTCGTCGCAGGCGGCCGCAGCGCCGGCGCCCGGGTGGCCTGCCGCACCGGGGCGGAACTGGGCGCGCACGCCGTCCTGGCGCTGAGCTTCCCGCTGCACCCGCCCGGCAAGCCGGAGAAGTCCCGGGCCGACGAGCTCACCGGCGCGGGCCAGCCCACCCTGGTGGTCCAGGGCGCCCGGGACCCCTTCGGACGGCCGGAGGAGTTCCCGGAGGGCACGTACGAGCTGGTCGAGGTGCCCTTCGGCGACCACGGCTTCGCGGTGCCGAAGAAGGCGGAGCCGGGCCAGGAAGCGGCCCTGGGACTGATCGCCGGGGCGGTCGGGGACTGGCTGGAGCGGCTGGCGCCCTGACCCGGGCGCGTACGGCCCGTACGCACCGCGGTGGCGTCCCGTCGCGGTCCCGGCGGGCCGGGAGTGTTCCGGAAGGAGCCGGTCCATTCCCGGCCGGCGTGTGGTGACCGACACCTGACACACCCATGGGCCCGGGGGAATGTGCCGAAGGACCCCTCTGTTGTCCCAGACGTCGGTACGTACACGAAGTTCGCCAGAGGAGAGGGACCGCATGGGTTCGACCATCTGCCCCGACCGCCCGCAGGCCGCTGACCTGGGGGCATCCTCCAGCGATGGCTGGGCTCGCACGGTACTCCCGGCGCCCAGGCAGGCCCCTGTCCGGGCGGCGGACGGCCGGGAGGGTCGACTATTCTCCGATTCGAGCGGGTCCGCATACGGCCCCGCCACGGCGTTGGAGGAGGTGGGTCCTGTCACTGGCACCGACGACGGCCACGTGGAGGAGACGACCGCCGAGCGCAATGCGCGCTTCGAGCGGGACGCCCTCGGTTACCTCGACCAGATGTACTCGGCCGCGCTGCGCATGACGCGCAACCCCGCCGACGCGGAAGACCTCGTACAGGAGACGTACGCGAAGGCGTACGCGTCCTTCCACCAGTTCCGCGAGGGCACCAACCTCAAGGCGTGGCTGTACCGCATCCTGACGAACACCTTCATCAACTCCTACCGCAAGAAGCAGCGCGAGCCGCAGCGCAGTGCGGCGGAGGAGATCGAGGACTGGCAGCTGGCGCGCGCCGAGTCGCACATGTCGACCGGTCTGCGCTCCGCCGAATCGCAGGCACTCGACCACCTGCCCGATTCGGACGTGAAGGAAGCCCTCCAGGCCATTCCCGAGGAGTTCCGCATCGCCGTCTATCTCGCCGACGTAGAGGGCTTTGCGTACAAGGAGATCGCGGACATCATGGGTACACCCATCGGTACGGTCATGTCGCGACTGCACCGTGGCCGCCGCCAACTCCGCGGAATGCTCGAGGACTACGCCCGTGACCGCGGGCTGGTCCCGGCCGGCGCGGGAGAGTCGAACGATCGGAAAGGCTCGGGCTCATGAGCTGCGGAGAGCCGCACGAGACGGACTGCTCTGAGGTCCTGGACCACCTCTACGAGTTCCTTGACCACGAGATGCCGGACAGCGACTGCACGAAGTTCGAAACGCACTTCGGCGAATGCTCGCCCTGCCTGGAGAAGTACGGCCTCGAACAGGCCGTGAAGAAGCTGGTGAAGCGCTGCTGCGGGTCGGACGACGTCCCCAGTGACCTGCGCTCCAAGGTGATGGGCCGGATCGAGCTGATCCGCTCCGGCCAGGTCGTTCCCGACCAGGACATCACCGCGGGACCCGCCGCCGCGGGCCCCGCCACGACCTGAGCGCCCACTCGGGTTCCACCCGGGTGTTCACCCCGACGGACCCTCCTGGAACGTAACTTCGTTCACCCGAAGGTGCTAATCAGGGGGCACCCGGACGGCGCAATGTGAAAATGCGGCCCGACAGGTGGTCGGGCCCCATATTCTCCCCATTCGGTACTGCTGTTTCGATTCGGTACCGGGCTTGCCCAGGCACACGGGGAGGAGAGCGCCATGCGGGCACTTCCGCCGGGGGCGCGCGTCTATATCCTGTGCGCCGTTCTCGGCGCATTCGGCTGTTCCGCCCCCGCACTGTTCGATGCCGGCACCCCGTGGGTGACCGTCGGACTGCTCGCCGCGCTCTACCTCGCGGTGGAGCTGGTGCGGGTCTGCCCGGTCCTCGGGAGCCGGGTACCGGAGGGCATGGGCGCTTTCTTCCCCGTCGTCCTGGCCGCCGTCTTCCTCCTGCCGCCCGCCGCCGCGGCCCTCGTCGCCGCGCCGGGAGCCTTCGCCGGGAAGGTCGAGCAGCGGCCCGCGAAGGTCCGCCGGGTCTGGCACGCCGCCCAGCAGGCCGTCGCCGCCTGGGCCGCCGGACAGGCGTACGGACTCCTGCGCGGGCCCGCGGCCCTCGGCGCCGAAGGTCCGGCGCGCGTCCCCGACTTCCCGTACCTGCTGTTGCCGGCCGCGGCCGCCGCGGCCGGCTTCTGCCTCGTGCTCACCGCCCTGGACGGCGGCGTCCTGGCCCTGGCCGAGCGCCGGCCGGTCCGCGCAGCCCGGCACGGGCTGCTCCTGCGCTCCCTCGCCCCGTTCTGCGTACACGGCCTCGCCGGGCTGATGATGGCCGTCCTCTGGCACAGCCCCTACGGGGCGCCCGCGGCGCTGCTCGTGCTGCTGCCGATGTACATCTCCTGCTGGGTCTTCGCCCAGTACCACCGCGAGCGCGCCGCCCACCAGGCCACCATCCGAGCCCTCGTCCAGGCCGTCGACATCAAGGACCGCTACACCCGGGGACACAGCGAACGGGTCGGCCAGGCCTCCGCGATGATCGCCCGCGAGCTGGGCATGCCGGAGGACCGGCTGGAGGTCGTGCGCTTCGCCGGCATCCTGCACGACGTCGGAAAGCTCGGCGTCCCCACCCGGCTGCTGCGCAAGGACGGCCCCCTGACCCCGGAGGAGCGCCGCGTCATCGAGCTCCACCCCGAGTACGGGCACGAGATGGTGCGCGGCATCGGCTTCCTCGGCGAGGCCCGCGCCGCGATCCTGCACCACCACGAGCGGGTCGACGGCTCCGGCTACCCCTACGGGCTGACCGGGGAACAGATCCCCGAGCTGGCCCGCGTGGTGGCCGTGGCCGACGCCTTCGACGCGATGACCTCCACCCGGTCCTACAGCAGGGCCCGGCCCGTGGAGACCGCGCTCGCCGAACTGCTGCGGTGCGCGGGCGCCCAGTTCGACCCCGCGATGGTGGGCGCGCTGCTGCGGGCCGTCGAGCGGGAGGGCTGGCACCCCGCGGTCACCTCGGACGAGGACACCGTGGCCGTGGCCGCCCCGCGCGGGCACGTGCCGGTGCCCCGCCCCGGCGGGCCCGCGGTGCCGCCCGCGGGCCGGGGGGCCGGGCGCGGAGCCGGGAGCCCCGGGGGAGGGGGCCGGTGAGGGCCCGGGGCGCGCGTACCGTCCGGTCCCGCGGGGCCACCGTGGCCCTGGTGCGGGGCGCGGCCGGCGCGCTGACCGTGGCCGGACTCGGGTGGACGCTCTGGCACGGCGTCGTGGAACCGGGCACCGCCCTCGCCTTCGGCGTCCTGATCACCATCGGCGAGCTGGCCCGCCGCGACTCCGCCGACGGCGCCGGGCACGCCCTGGCCGGCGGCCGCCAGCCCGCGCCGCTCGGCTCCGCCGGGGCCCTCGCGTACGCCCTGCTCGGCCAGAACGCCGGGCAGCCCACCCACCACGGGGTGCTCCAGATCGTCGCCGTGGTCGTGGCCGCCGCGCTGGTCGGGGTGGTCCCGCACGTGGCCCTGGGGCGCGGACCCGCCCTCGACCACGTGGCCCGCCGGGTGCTGACCGTCGCCTTCGCCGCCGTCTGCTTCCAGCCCCTCTACAACTCCGGCCGGCTGGAGGACCTGGTCGGCCAGGGCCCGTCGCTCGCGGTGTACCTGGTCCTGCTGCTCGGGCTGACCGCCCTGTGCGACGCGGTGCTGGCCGCCGCGCTGGCCGGGGCGCGCACGGGCTGGCCGTACGGGCCGCTGCTCCGCGACGAGCTGCGGGCCCTGCTGGGCATCGGCTCGGCGATCTGCGCCAGCGGAGTGGTGATGGCCCTCGGCGTGGCGGTGGCGGGCCTGTGGGCGCTGCCCGTGTTCAGCGTGCCGCTGCTGCTCACCCAGCTGTCCTTCCGGCGGATCTCCGCCATCCGCACGACGTACCGCCAGACCATCACCTCCCTGGCCCGCGCCACCGAGATCGCCGGCTACACGCGGCCGGGCCACTCCCGCCGGGTCGCCGCCCTCAGCTGCGCCGTCGGCCGCGAACTGGGTCTGTCGGAGCGCGAGCTGACGGTGCTGGAGTACGCGGCGCTGATGCACGACATCGGCCAGCTCTCCCTGGTCGACCCGGTGCCGAGCGGCGCCACCGCCGTGCTGCCCGCCGTCGAGCGGGAGCGGATCGCCCGGCTCGGCGGCGAGGTCGCCCGCCAGACCGGGGTGCCCGCGGAGGTGGCCGTCGTCGTGGAGCGGCAGGCCGAGCCGTACCGCGAGCAGCCGGTCGCGGCCAGGATCGTCCGGGCGGTCAACGCGTACGACGACCTCGTGGGCCCGGGCCGCCACCCGGGCGGCTCGCTGGCCGCCCTGGAGCACCTCAGACTGGGCACCGCCCACGACTACCAGCCGGAGGTCGTCGAGTGCCTGGCGCGGGTGCTGCAGCGCGGCGGGGGCCCGTCCGGGAGGGCCGGAGTCAGCGCCTTCCCGTACGGGTAACCCATGGGTAATGAGCGGCCGTCCGAGTGGGCATGGTTGGATGCGAAGTGAGAGAGTCCGCAAGGCTGCACCGTAGGTCCCCCAGGTAGCACTGGGGGTGCCCCCATAGGCGGGAATTGTGAGGATCTTCGGGAAGGTACGGCATCGGCCCTCCGCCTCGTGGCGGCAGGCGACCGACCGCGCGTTCACGCTGATCGGCGACGGCCGGTACGACGACGCCGGGGCGCTGCTGACGCGTGCCGCGGACCTCGAGCCCTGGCTCTCCGAGTCCTGGTTCAACCTGGCCCTGCTGCACAAGTTCCGGCACGACTGGGAACAGGCCAGGGCCGCAGGGCTGCGGGCCGTGGCTCTGCTCGACCGCGAGACCGGCGCCCCCGACTGGTGGAACGTGGGGATCGCGGCCACCGCGCTCCAGGACTGGCCGCTGGCGCGGCGCGCCTGGCAGGCGTACGGCCTGAAGGTGCCCGGCGACCCCCGAGGCGGGGCGTCCACGGGCGAGCCCGTGGGCATGGAGCTGGGCAGCGCGGCGGTGCGCCTGTCGCCCGAAGGCGAGGCGGAGGTCGTGTGGGGCCGGAGGCTCGATCCGGCCCGGATGGAGGTCCTCTCGATCCCGCTGCCGTCCTCCGGGCGCCGCTGGGGCGAGGTGGTCCTGCACGACGGCGTCCCGCACGGCGAGCGCGTGACGGCGGCCGGGCCCTCGTACCCGGTCTTCGACGAGATCGAGCTCTGGGCGCCCTCGCCGGTGCCCACCTGGGTGGTGCTGCTGGAGGCGGCCACCGAGGCGGACCGCGACGCCCTGGAGCAGCTGGCCTCGGACGCCGGCTTCGCCGCGGAGGACTGGTCCTCGTCCGTGCGGCTGCTCTGCCGGACCTGCTCGGAGAGCGCCATGCCCAGCGGCGAGGGCGACGGCGAGCACGTGGACCCGCACGACCACAGCGAACCGGGCCATCCCGGCCCCCTGGGGCACCGTACGGCCGGTTCCGGCTCCCTGTGGGTGCCGGAGCGCGAATGCGGCATCGCGGCCCCCGCGGGGCTGGTACGCGGCCTCCTGGACGGCTGGGTGGCCGACAGCCCCGACACCCGGGAGTGGCGGGACCTCGAAGAGGTCTGCTGACCTCGCAGGACCCCGTCCCGGAGGGGTTCCCGGCAGGTGCCCCGGCGCGGGCGCCTGCCCGTAGGCTGTACGGGTACAGACGGTGACTTGAGGGAAGGCGTAGCGCGGACATGGCCCAGCAGGAGACGGAGCAGCAGGTCGACGAGGTCAACGACGGATACGTCGTGGACACCGAGGACTGCGAGGCGCGCGAGCTCGCCCACCGCGAGCGCGGCACCGCCCGCCCGATCACCGTGGTCGGCAACCCCGTCCTGCACCGCGAGTGCAAGGACGTCACCGAGTTCGGCGACGAGCTCGCCTCGCTGATCGACGACATGTTCGCCAGCCAGAAGGCCGCCGAGGGCGTGGGCCTGGCCGCCAACCAGATCGGCGTGGACCTGAAGGTCTTCGTGTACGACTGCCCGGACGACGAGGGCGTGCGGCACACCGGCGTGGTGGTCAACCCGAAGCTCGTCGAGCTGCCGGCCTCGGCGCGGGTCCTGGACGACTCGAACGAGGGCTGCCTCTCCGTCCCCACCGCCTACGCCTCGCTGGCCCGCCCGGACTACGCCGAGGTGACCGGCCAGGACGCCCAGGGCAACCCGATCAAGGTCCGCGGCACCGGCTACTTCGCCCGCTGCCTCCAGCACGAGACGGACCACCTGTACGGCTACCTCTACATCGACCGCCTGTCGAAGCGCGACCGCAAGGACGCCCTGCGCCAGATGGAAGAGGGCACGCCGCGCTACGAGACCGTCCCGAACGCGTAGTCGCCGCCGCGCGGTCTCAGGCGGCCCGCGGGCCGCGGAACGTCCTGCGGAAGGCGTTGGGCGTGGTGCCCAGCGCCCGCAGGAAGTGGTGGCGCAGTGCCGCCGCGCTCCCGAAGCCGCAGCGGCCGGCGATGGCGTCGACCGTGTCGTCCGTCGACTCCAGCAACTCCTGCGCCAGCAGCACCCGCTGGCGCAGGACCCACTGGTACGGCGTGGTCCCGGTCTCCTGGAGGAAGCGCCGGGCGAAGGTGCGCGGGGACATGTGCGCGCGCTCGGCGAGCTGCTCGACGGTGATCTCCTCGTCGAGGTGCCGGACCATCCAGTCCAGGGTGTCCCCGACCATGTCGCAGGCGGTGCGGGGCAGCGGCCGCTGGATGTACTGGGCCTGGCCGCCGTCCCGGTGCGGCGGTACGACCATGCGCCGCGCGATGGTGTTGGCGACCTCCGCCCCGTGGGCCTGCCGCACCAGGTGCAGGCAGGCGTCGATGCCCGAGGCCGTGCCGGCCGCCGTGACGACCGGGCCCTCGTCGACGTACAGCACGTCCGGGTCCACCCGGGCCAGCGGGTACTTCTCCCGGAGCGCGGCGGCGTGCATCCAGTGCGTGGTGCACCGGCGCCCGTCGAGCAGCCCGGCGGCCCCCAGTACGAACGCCCCGCTGCACACGCTGAGTACGCGCGCCCCGCGGTCCACGGCGGCGCGCAGCGCGGCCAGCAGGGGCTCGGGGTAGTCCCGTGCGGGAGCCTGCCGGTCGGCGGGCAGGCAGATCAGGTCGGCCTCGGCGAGCCGATCCGTCCCGTACCGGGTGCCGATGGTGAACAGCTGGTCGCCGCCGACCACCTGGGGCTCCTCGACCCCGCAGACGGCGAAGTCGTAGACGGGCAGCCCCATCTCGCTGCGGTCGATCCCGAAGACCTCGCAGAAGATGCCGAGTTCGAAGGGGGCGACTCCGTTGACCAGGGCGACGGCGACGTTCTTGAGTTCGGGAGCAGCCTTCAGCATGCGCCCAGTGTGGCAGTAATTCGATGTCTTGCGACAGTCCTGCCACTGTCCGGATCTTCGCCGGCGCCGGAGAGTGGGCACATGAACACGTTCCTGGACTACCTCACCGTGCTGACCGTCCTCACCCTCCTGTCGGCCCCCGCCCTCCACGGCCTGCTCCGTGAACGCCGGACCGACCGGCAGCTGCGCGGGGCAGCCGCCGGCCGGTCCGGGGCGGATACGGTCCGGGCTCGGACTCAGAAGTCCTCGTCCAGGTCGACCGTGCCCTCCACGGCGACCTGGTAGGCCGACGGGCGGCGCTCGAAGAAGTTGGTCAGCTCCTGGACGCCCTGGAGCTCCATGAAGGAGAAGGGGTTCTCGGAGCCGTAGACCGGGGCGAAGCCCAGGCGGACCAGGCGCTGGTCGGCCACGCACTGGAGGTACTCGCGCATGGACTCGGTGTTCATGCCCGGCAGGCCGTCGCCGCACAGGTCACGGCCGAACTGCAGCTCGGCCTCGACGGCCTCCTTGAGCATGTCGGTGACCTGCTGTCGCAGCGTGTCGTCGAAGAGCTCCGGCTCCTCCTTGCGGACGGTGTCGATGACCGCGAAGGCGAAGTCCATGTGGCAGCTCTCGTCCCGGAACACCCAGTTGGTGCCGGTGGCCAGGCCGTGCAGCAGGCCGCGGCTGCGGAACCAGTACACGTAGGCGAAGGCGCCGTAGAAGAACAGGCCCTCGATGCACGCCGCGAAGCAGATCAGGTTCAGCAGGAAGCGGCGGCGGTCGGCGGCCGTCTCCAGCTGGTCGATCTTCTCGACGGAGTCCATCCACTTGAAGCAGAACTGCGCCTTCTCGCGGATCGAGGGGATGTTCTCGACCGCCGCGAAGGCCGCCGAGCGGTCCTCCGGGTCGGGCAGGTAGGTGTCCAGCAGCGTCAGGTAGAACTGGACGTGCACGGCCTCCTCGAAGAGCTGGCGCGACAGGTACAGGCGCGCCTCCGGGGAGTTGATGTGCTTGTACAGCGTCAGGACCAGGTTGTTCGCCACGATCGAGTCGCCGGTCGCGAAGAACGCGACCAGGCGGCCGATCATGTGCTGCTCGGCCGGGGTGAGCTTGGCCAGGTCCGCCACGTCGGAGTGGAGGTCGACCTCCTCCACCGTCCAGGTGTTCTTGATCGCGTCCCGGTAGCGCTCGTAGAAGTCCGGGTAGCGCATCGGGCGCAGCGTCAGCTCGAAGCCCGGGTCGAGGAGGTTCTGGGATCGGGTGGTGCTCACTGGCAGGCCTCGCAGGACTCGGGGTTCTCAAGGGAGCAGGCCAGCGCGTCGGCGTCGACGGCCTGCGGGAGGGGAGTGGCGGCGGCGGGGACGGCCGTGCCGGAGGCCGCGCGGGCGATCTTCGTCGCCGGGCGCGAGCGCAGGTAGTACGTGGTCTTCAGGCCCTGCTTCCAGGCGTACGCGTACATCGAGCTGAGCTTGCCGATGGTGGGCGTCTCCAGGAACAGGTTCAGCGACTGGCTCTGGTCGAGGAACGGCGTACGGGCCGCCGCCATGTCGATCAGGCCGCGCTGCGGGATCTCCCAGGCGGTGCGGTACAGCTCGCGCACCTCGGCCGGGATCCAGTTGAAGCCCTGCACCGAGCCGGAGGCGTCGCGCAGCGCCTCGCGGGTCTGCGCGTCCCACACGCCGAGCTTCTTCAGCTCCTCCACCAGGTAGCCGTTGACCTGGAGGAACTCGCCGCTGAGGGTCTCGCGCTTGAAGAGGTTGGAGACCTGCGGCTCGATGCACTCGTAGACGCCGGCGATGGACGCGATGGTCGCGGTCGGGGCGATGGCGAGGAGCAGCGAGTTGCGCATGCCGGTCTTCGCCACGCGGGCGCGCAGAGCGTCCCAGCGCTCGGGCCAGTTCAGCTCGACGCCGTAGTGGTCGGGGTGCAGCACGCCCTGGGCGGTACGGGTCTCGGCCCAGGCAGGCAGCGGGCCGCTGCGCTCGGCCAGGTCGCAGGAGGCCTCGTACGCGGCGAGCATGATCCGCTCGGCGATCTTCGTGGAGAGCGCCTTGGCCTCGGGGGAGTCGAAGGGCAGCCGCAGCTTGAAGAAGACGTCCTGGAGGCCCATCGCGCCCAGGCCGACCGGGCGCCACTTGGAGTTGGAGCGGCCGGCCTGCTCGGTCGGGTAGAAGTTGATGTCCACGACCCGGTCGAGGAAGGTCACCGCGGTGCGGACGGTCTCGTCCAGGCGGGCCCAGTCGATGTCCTGGATCTCCGGGTGGACGAAGGCGCCCAGGTTGACCGAGCCGAGGTTGCAGACCGCGGTCTCGTCGTCGTTGGTGACCTCGATGATCTCGGTGCAGAGGTTCGAGGAGTGCACGACGCGGCCGGGCAGCGCGGTCTGGTTCGCGGTGCGGTTGGAGGCGTCCTTGAAGGTCATCCAGCCGTTGCCGGTCTGCGCGAGGGTGCGCATCATCCGGCCGTACAGGTCGCGGGCCGGCATGGTCTTGCGGGCCAGGCCGGCCGCCTCGGCCTTGCGGTAGGCGGCGTCGAACTCGTCGCCGTACAGGTCGACCAGCTCGGGGACGTCGGCCGGGGAGAACAGCGACCACTCGGCGTCGGCGTTCACGCGGCGCATGAACTCGTCCGGGATCCAGTGGGCCAGGTTGAGGTTGTGGGTGCGGCGCGCGTCCTCGCCGGTGTTGTCGCGGAGCTCCAGGAACTCCTCGATGTCCGCGTGCCAGGTCTCCAGGTAGACCGCGGCGGCGCCCTTGCGGCGGCCGCCCTGGTTCACGGCGGCGACGGAGGCGTCGAGGGTCTTCAGGAACGGGACGATGCCGTTGGAGTGCCCGTTGGTGCCGCGGATCAGCGAACCGCGGGCGCGGATGCGGGAGTACGAGAGACCGATGCCGCCCGCGTGCTTCGAGAGGCGCGCGACCTGGTGGTAGCGGCCGTAGATCGAGTCCAGCTCGTCCAGCGGGGAGTCCAGCAGGTAGCAGGAGGACATCTGCGGGTGGCGGGTGCCGGAGTTGAAGAGCGTCGGGGAGGACGGGAGGTAGTCCAGGCGGCTCATCAGGCGGTACAGCGAGGCGACTTCCTCGACGGCCTCGATGCTGTCGTCCGCGGCGAGGCCGCAGGCCACGCGCAGCATGAAGTGCTGGGGGGTCTCGACGACCTGGCGGGTGATCGGGTGACGCAGCAGGTAGCGGCTGTGCAGGGTGCGCAGGCCGAAGAAGCCGAAGCGGTCGTCGGCGCCCTCGGCGGTGGCGGCCTCGACGAGGTGGTCGAGGCGGGCCGCGTGGAGGCTGACGAACTCGGCGGTGCGGTCGGCGATCAGGCCCTCGCGGTGGCCCACGGCGACGGAGGCGGAGAAGGACGTCGCGCCCTGGCCGGTGGCTTCGTCGGCGATGGCGAGCGTCAGGAGCCGGGCGGCGAGCCGGGAGTAGGCCGGGTCCTCGGAGATGAGCCCCGCGGCCGCCTCGGTGGCGAGCCCCCGCAGTTCGGCCTCGTCCGCGTCGGCGCTCCGGCCGCGGAGCGCGGCGGCGGCGACCCGGCCGGGGTCCGTGTCGGGGAGGTCGGCGGTGAGGTCGGTGAGGGTGCGCAGCAGCGCGGTGCCGGGGCCTTCGGCCTCGGACGGGTCGGACTCGGCGCGCGGTGCGGCAGGCGCGATGGTCACGGTGGGGGGCTCTCCCTCGCTCGGCTCCGGCCTTCGGGGCGGGGCGTGCGGGGGCGCATGCGGGCGTGGCAGGTGCGCGTGCTCCGCATGGCGTCCACCGGCCCAACCGCGAGGCCCGGACGTGGTCGGCGCCCGGTTCGGTCGACCCGGGCGCGCCGTCGGCAGGTCTTCGGACTGGGAGTGCGCGTATACGTGCACTTCATACCGTTGCGGGACAGTTCCGGATTCGCACCGGATTCCCCTGCGGCGACAGCGAGGATGAGCATACATGTGGGGGCGGTGGTCTGTGTGACCCCCTAGATGTTGTGTCGGCCGCGACGGGGAGTCCCTGTGTCGTGCCTCTCCGCTATCGTCGGAGACAGCACCGTCGAGGAAGGCGAGCGAGGCATGACCGCCATGACTGACCGTCCCCACATGCTGACCGAAGAGTTCGAGCACCTGGCGCGCGTAGCGGAGCGCGAGACGGAGGGGCTGCGACTGGAATTCATCGGTGGGGTACTGAGGAGCAAGGCCATGCCGGACGGGGACCACGGACGGATCATCCAGTGGCTCACGCGCATCTGCATTCAGCATCACCCCGAGCTCTGGCTGCACGTGGGGCAGGGGATCAAGGCGGAGCAGTACCGCGAGGGCCGGGCCATCCCGGACGGGGTTCTGGCGCACCAGGATGCGTTCGTGGGGCAAGGGGACTGGGCGGACCCCGGCCCGATCCTCATGGCCGTGGAAGTGACCTCCTGGGACTCGGACACCGAGCGGCGTGACCGGATCGAGAAGCCGCGCGCCTATGCGGAGACCGGCATCCCTGTCTACCTGCTGATCGATCGCCTCAAGTGTCAGGTGCTCGTCCACAGCGACCCGGATGGCGAGGGCTACGAGACGGTGCGCACCGTTCCCTTCGGCAAGGACGTCATGCTCCCCGACCCCGTCAACATCACCCTCCAGACCGAACCCCTCAAGGACTGGGTGCGCTGACCGGCGGGGCCTACAGGTCCAGTCCGTACGTCAGCAGTTCCAGCTGAGGGATCGGCGACCAGTCGCGTTCCGGGGTGCGGGTGAAGCCCAGGCGTTCGTAGAGGCGCTGGGCGCCCCGCATCGCCGGCTGGGTGGACATCACGATGCGGGTGACGCCCTCGGTGGCGCGGGCGCGGTCGATGCAGGCGCGTACGAGGGCCTCGCCGGCGCCCCGGCCGCGGCCCTCGCGGGCCACGGCCAGCATCCGGAACTCCGCCTCGCCGGCGCCGGCGATGTCGCACAGCTCGCTGCCCGGGGGCGCGTAGGCGACGCCGCCCAGCAGGCGGTCGTCCGCGACGGCGACCAGGATCTCGCCGTGGGAGGCCCGGCCGGCCACGTCCCGCAGGGTGTTCGCGTAGTCGTCCGTCTCGTTCTGGTCGAGCAGGCCGTCCTTCAGGTAGGCCTGGGCGGTGATCTCGCCCAGTTCCGCGTACTCGTCCGGCCGGGCTTCCCTGATCACGATGTCCATGGCGTCCAGTGTGCAGCAGCCGTACGGCGGAGGGCCGCCACCGCGTGGTGCGGTGACGGCCCTCCGGTGGCACCCCGGGCCCGGGGTGCGGCTCAGCAGCAGCGGAAGCCCTCGCGCGGGTCGCCCTCGCGGGCGTCCGTGCGGGCCCGCTCGAACTCCCGGCGGGTCGGGACGGGAGCGTCCGGGTCGTGGCCGCGGGCGTGGGCGACGTGGCGCTCGTACGCCGCCTCGCCGGTGAACTCGCGGACGTAGAACCGGATCCGGCCCAGCAGGCCTGCCGCGGTCATGAGGAGACCGGCTCCTTCACGCGGCCGCCGCCCGAGTCGAGGCCCGCGGCGGCGAGCTCGGCCTTCTCCTCGGCCGTGGCGATCAGACCGGCGGGGGCGATGATCTTCGACTCGACGTACGGCGTCTCGTGCAGCACCACCGACTCCGGCTTGCGGACGGCCTTCAGGCACACCCACAGTGCGTCGAACAGCACCACCAGGATCAGGATCGCGAACAATGCGCACAGCACGCCGTCGACCGTGGAGTTGGTGACCACCGTGTGCATGTCGTCCATGGACTTGGCGGGCGGCAGCACCTTGTCCGCGTCGATGCCGGCCAGGTACTTGTCGCGCTGGGCGAAGAAGCCGACCCGCGGGTCCTCGGAGAAGACCTTCTGGTAGCTCGCGGTGAGCGTCACGGCCGTGTCCCAGGCCAGCGGGACGCCCGTCACCCAGGCCCACTTCAGGCGGCCGGACTTCACCAGCAGCGTGGTGCAGACGGCCAGGGCGACGGCGGCCAGCAGCTGGTTGGCGATGCCGAAGAGCGGGAAGAGCTGGTTGATGCCGCCCAGGGGGTCGTTCACGCCGACCCACAGGAAGTAGCCCCATGCGCCGCAGACGAGCGCGCTCGCGATCCAGACGCCGGGCTTCCAGCTGACCTGCCGGAACGGCTTGTAGACGTTGCCGAGGGTGTCCTGGAGCATGAACCGGCCCACGCGGGTGCCCGCGTCCAGGGTGGTGAGGATGAACAGCGCCTCGAACATGATCGCGAAGTGGTACCAGAAGGCCTTCATCCCGGCACCGCCGACCACGGCCGAGAAGATCTCGGACATGCCCAGGGCGAAGGTCGGCGCACCACCCGTGCGCGAGAGCAGGGTGGCCTCCTCCACGTCCTTGGCGGCCTGCGCCAGGGCCTCGGGGGAGATGGTGAAGCCCAGGCCCGCGATGGCCTCCGAGGCGGACTGCACGGTGGTGCCGACCACGCCCGCGGGGGAGTTGACCGCGAAGAAGAGGCCGGGCTCGATGATGCAGGCGGCGATCATGGCCATCACGGCCACGAAGGACTCGGTCAGCATCGCGCCGTAGCCGATCATCCGGACCTGGGTCTCCTTCTGGACCATCTTCGGGGTGGTGCCCGAGGAGACCAGGGAGTGGAAGCCGGAGAGGGCGCCGCACGCGATGGTGATGAAGACGAACGGGAACATCGACCCGGCGAAGACCGGCCCGTCGCCGCGCGACGCGAACGACGTGACGGCGTCCATCTTCAGCGTCGGCATCGCGATGACCACGCCCAGCGCCAGCAGCGCGATGGTGCCGACCTTCATGAAGGTGGACAGGTAGTCGCGCGGGGCGAGCAGCAGCCACACCGGCAGCACCGAGGCCAGGAAGCCGTACCCGACCATCCAGAGCACCAGCGTGGTCGGCTTCAGGGTGAAGAACTCGGCCCAGGAGGACTCCGCGACCCAGCCGCCGGCGACGAGCGCGAGCAGCAGCAGGGCGACGCCGATGAGCGAGACCTCGGTGACCCGGCCCGGCCGCAGCACGCGCAGGTAGACGCCCATGAAGAGGGCGATCGGGATGGTCATGCCGATGGAGAAGACGCCCCACGGGGAGTGCGAGAGCGCGTTGACGATGACCAGCGCCAGCACGGCCAGCAGGATGATCATGATGGCGAAGACCGCGATCAGGGCGGCGGCTCCGCCCACCGGGCCGATCTCCTCGCGCGCCATCTGGCCGAGCGAGCGGCCGTCGCGGCGGGTGGAGAAGAACAGGGTCACCATGTCCTGCACGGCGCCGGCGAAGATCACGCCGACGACGATCCAGATGGTGCCTGGCAGGTAGCCCATCTGGGCCGCCAGCACCGGGCCGACCAGCGGGCCGGCGCCCGCGACGGCGGCGAAGTGGTGGCCGAAGAGCACCCGGCGGTCCGTCGGGTGGAAGTCGACACCGTTGTCAAGGCGTTCGGCGGGGGTGGCCCGCGTCTTGTCGACGCCGAGTACGCGGTGGGCGATGAAGCGGGAGTAGAAGCGGTACCCGATGGCGTACGAGCCCAGGGCCGCGGCGAGCATCCACGCGGCCGAGACCTCCTCGCCCCGGGAGAGCGCGAGTACGGTCCAGCCCACCGCGCCGACCAGCGCCACCAGCGCCCAGACGGCGACGGACTTCGGCGTCAGGCGGCCGGACGGACCCGGCCGCGGAGACGGAGAAGGCGAGCCCGCCGTACCGGCCGAGCCCGCCGTGTTCCCTTGTGTACCTGTTGATTCCGGTTCCGGCATGACCCTCGTCCCCTCGTGATCATCTGCGCAATCGCAGGGAATCTACGGGGAGCGGACCGCCGGGCGTAAGACCCCGTCCGCAATCCGGTACGGGGTCCCCGGTGTCCGGGCAGGTCAGGCCGCCGGAGGCGGCGGGCCGCCCGGAGCGGCGCCGGCGGATGTGTCAGGTCGCCGGAGGCGTCAGGCCGACGGGGGCGCCGGCCGCTTCAGCCGCGCGACGAACTTGTACCGGTCGCCGCGGTAGACCGACCGCACCCACTCCACCGGCTCGCCGTCGGCGTCGAGGGAGTGCCGGGACAGCATCAGCATGGGCAGGCCGACGTCGGTGCCGAGCAGGCCGGCCTCGCGCGGGGTGGCCAGGGAGGTCTCGATCGTCTCCTCGGCCTCCGCCAGGTGGACGTCGTACACCTCGGCGAGGGCGGTGTAGAGCGACGTGTACTTGACGAGCGAGCGGCGCAGGGCCGGGAAGCGCTTGGCCGAGAGGTGCGTGGTCTCGATGGCCATGGGCTCGCCGCTGGCCAGGCGCAGGCGCTCGATGCGCAGGACCCGGCCGCCGGGGGCGATCTTGAGCAGCCCGGCGAGGGTGTCGTCCGCGGTCACGTAGCCGATGTCGAGCAGCTGGGACGTCGGCTCCAGGCCCTGGGCGCGCATGTCCTCGGTGTAGGAGGTCAGTTGGAGCGCCTGGGAGACCTTGGGCTTGGCGACGAACGTGCCCTTGCCCTGGATCCGCTCCAGGCGCCCCTCGACCACCAGCTCCTGGAGCGCCTGCCGGACGGTGGTCCGGGAGGTGTCGAATTCGGCCGCGAGGGTGCGCTCCGGGGGCACCGGGGTGCCCGGAGGGAGCGTTTCGGTCATATCGAGCAAATGCCGCTTGAGTCGGTAGTACTTGGGCACGCGGGCGGTACGTGTGGCCGCCCCGCCCTCGGGCTCGGTAAGCGCCCCTTCGGTGGCCATCGCCGCCGTCCTTCCCGACTCCAGTTTCACAGCCGTCACCGGCTCCTCCGTCTCTTGCGGTCACATCGTGACACGGGCCGGAGCACGGACGTCGCCCCTCCCTGAGGTGTCGGTCCGGTAACGGACTGGCACCTCGTTTATTAGACCCTTGACACCCCCAAAGGTCTAGGCCAAGCTCCAGGCTACTGGTCTAAACCAATATGGATCAGATCCCGGCCCCACGGCAGTACTTGGCGTATTTCACGTACGGCGGGCAGGGGGAGTGCAGGCATCCCTGAGGAGGGTGGCGTGAAGCGCAAGCTCATCGCGGCGGTTGGTGTCGCGGGCATGGTCATCGGTCTGGCGGCGTGCGGTGGCACCGACGGCAAGAAGGAGGGCGGCGACAAGGCCTCCGGCGCCAAGGAGCTGACTGTCTGGCTGACCGTCGACGCGCAGAACAACTGGCCGGACCTGGTCAAGGCCGCCGACGACGCGATCATCGCGAAGCACCCGGGCCTGAAGGTCAAGCACGAGTACTACGGCTGGCCGGACAAGAACGCCAAGCTCGATGCCGTGCTCGCCACGGACAAGGCTCCGGACGTTGTCGAGATGGGCAACTCCGAGATGATCGGCTACATGTCGACCGGTGCCTTCGCCGAGGTCGACCCGTCCAAGTTCGACAACTCCGCGCAGTGGCTCGACGCCCTGAAGGAGTCCGTCACGTACGACGGCAAGACCTACGGCGTCCCCTACTACGCCGGTGGCCGCGTCGGCACCTGGCGCAAGGACATAGCCGCCGAGGCGGGCGTCAAGGCCGCCCCGAAGACCTGGGCCGAGCTGTCCGCCGCGCTCGACGCGATCCAGAAGAAGAAGGGCGCCAAGTTCAGCGCCTGGTACCAGCCCTCGCCGGACTGGTACGCGGCCATGTCCTTCGTCTACGACGCGGGCGGCGCCATCGCCAAGAACGAGGGCGGCCAGTGGAAGTCCTCCCTGTCCTCCCCCGAGTCGCTCAAGGGTCTCAAGCAGTACAAGGAGATCCTCGACAAGTACATGCACGCCGACAAGACCAAGGACGAGGCCGACCGCCCGGTCGTCTTCGGCCAGGGCAACTCCGCCGCGATCTTCGCCGCGGCGTGGGAGGGCGGCACCGCGGCCACCCCGGAGAACGACAAGGTCGGCAAGCTCGCCGACAAGCTCGAGAACTTCGTGATGCCCGGCCCGAACGGCAAGAACCTCCCCGTCTTCCTCGGCGGCTCCGACCTGGCGATCCCGTCCAAGTCCGACGCCCAGGACATCGCGGCCGAGTGGATCAACGCCTTCACCGGCGCCAAGGGCCAGGCCGGCCTCATCGCCAAGGGCAACCTGCCGAACAACAAGACGGACCTCGGCCCGCTGAAGGCCGACCCGAAGACCCAGGTCGCCGCCACCGCGGCCGAGTCCTCCTGGTTCGTCCCCACCGCTCCGGGCTGGGG
The DNA here is from genome assembly GCF_044759445.1 of Streptomyces sp. NPDC101118. Classification (NCBI taxonomy): domain Bacteria; kingdom Bacillati; phylum Actinomycetota; class Actinomycetes; order Kitasatosporales; family Streptomycetaceae; genus Streptomyces; species Streptomyces sp. NPDC101118. Next base: position 123,480 of record NZ_JBIVZG010000001.1, read on the forward strand.
CCAGGTCGAGAAGGCCAAGGTCCTGCAGACCATGCTCCAGGAGATCGGCACCGGCAAGAAGTCGGTCGAGGACGCGGCCAAGGCCGCCGACGCCGCGATCGACAAGGTCATCAACACCAAGTGACCTGACCGGGCAGGGCCCCGCCGCTCCGGCGGGGCCCTGCTGCCCGTACCAAGAGAGGGACCCCTGAGGAGCGCGCGATGAGTGCCGCACAGACCACCACCGCCGATCTGCCACCGGCGAAGGAAACGCCTTCATCCAAAGCCGCGACCGGGAGTACGGGCACGCCGCGCAGCGGGGACCGCCGCGGGGGCTCCGTGACCCCCTGGCTGCTGCTGGCCCCCTGCCTGCTGGTCATCGTGCTGGTCATGGGATACCCGCTGCTGCGCCTGGTCTCCCTCTCCTTCCAGAGCTTCGGCAAGTCCGAGCTGTGGGGCTTCAAGGACGCCGAGTGGGTCGGCTTCCAGAACTTCACCGCCATCCTCGGCGACGGAGAGTTCTGGGCCGTGGTCCTGCGCACCGCCCTCTTCGCCGGCGGCGCGGTCGTCCTGACCATGGTCCTCGGCATGCTGATCGCCCTGCTGCTCCAGCGGGTCTCCGGCTGGGTCAAGGCCCTCATCAGCATCGCCCTCGTGGCGAGCTGGGGCATGCCCATCATCGTGGCCACCGCCGTCTTCAAGTGGCTCTTCGACGCCGACTACGGGGTGCTCAACTACCTGCTGAGCAAGCTGCCGGGCGTCGAGATGATCGGCCACAACTGGTTCGCCAGCGGCCCCCAGGGCCTCGCGGTGATCATGCTCCTGGTGGTCTGGGGCGCGGTCCCGTTCGTGGTCATCACCCTCAGCGCCGGCCTCACCCAGGTGCCCAAGGAGCTGGAGGAGGCCGCGCGCCTCGACGGCGCCGGTGCGTGGGGCGTGTTCCGCCACGTCACCCTCCCGATCCTCAAGCCGATCATCGTCATGCTGACGACCCTCTCGGTGATCTGGGACATGGGTGTCTTCCCGCAGGTCTTCGTCATGCGCAACGGCAATCCCGAGGCCGAGTTCCAGCTGCTGACGACGTACTCGTACCAGAAGGCCTTCGTCGTCAACGACTACTCCGGCGGCTCCGCGATCGCCCTCGTGACCGTCCTGCTCCTGCTGGGCGTCGTCGCCGTCTACATGCGCCAGATGCTCAAGATCGGAGAGGTGGAGTGACCTCGACCGCCGCGACCCCGCGCCTCGCCCGCCGCAAGGGCTTCAGGAAGTCCAAGCTCGGCTGGAACCTCCTCGGCCTCCTGGTCTTCGTCACCGCCGGCTTCCCCGTCTACTGGATGCTCAACACGGCGTTCAAGCCCGCCAAGGACGCCATCGACCCGGACCCGCACTTCTTCCCCCACACCTGGACCCTGGACAACTTCCGGCGCGCGCTCGACATCGCCGACTTCTGGGGCCCGGTCGGGCGCTCCATGCTGGTCTCGTCCGTCGTGGTCGTCATCGGCATCCTGGTCGGCATGCTGGCCGCCCTCGCCATCTCCCGGTTCGCCTTCCGCGGCCGGAAGATCGTGATCGTCGGCATCCTCGCCGTCCAGATGGTCCCGCTCGTCGCGATGATCATCCCAGTCTTCCTGCTCCTGAACGACCTCGGTCAGTACGACAAGCTGACCGGCCTGATCATCACGTACCTGACCTTCATCCTCCCGTTCACGGTGTGGACCCTCCGCGGCTTCATCGTCAACATCCCCAAGGAGCTGGAGGAGGCCGCGATGGTCGACGGCTGCACGCCGACCGGCGCCTTCCTCCGCGTGGTCTTCCCGCTGCTCGCCCCCGGCATGGTCGCCACCTCCGTCTACGGCTTCATCCAGGCGTGGAACGAGTACCTGTACGCCCTGATGCTGATGAGCCAGCAGAACCAGACGGCCACCGTCTGGCTCGGCAACTTCACCACGAAGAACGGCACCGAGTTCGCCCCGATGATGGCCGGCTCCACCATGATGGCCGTGCCGATCGTCGTGCTGTTCCTCATCGTCCAGCGCAAGATGGCCGCGGGCCTCACCGCGGGCGCAGTGAAGGGATGACCCTCCCGATGACGATCACCGCCCACCACACGGACACCGTGACCCGCGACGCCCTGGCCGTGCTCCAGCCCGGCTTCCTGGGCACCACCGCCCCCGACTGGCTGCTCCGCCGGGTCGGCGAAGGGCTCACCGCGGTCGGCCTGTTCGGCCGCAACATCACCTCGCCGGGCCAGCTGGCCGCGCTCACCGCGCAGCTGCGGGCCGAGCGGGACGACGTACTGGTCGCCATCGACGAGGAGGGGGGCGACGTCACGCGCCTGGAGGTGCGCGACGGTTCCTCCTTCCCCGGCAACCTCGCCCTCGGCGCGGTCGACGACACCGGCCTGACCCACGAGGTGGCCCGCGAGCTCGGCCGCCGCCTCGCGGCCTGCGGGGTCAACCTCAACTGGGCCCCCTCCGCGGACGTCAACTCCAACCCGGACAACCCGGTCATCGGCGTACGGTCCTTCGGCGCCGACACCCGCCTCGCCGCCCGGCACACCGCCGCCTACGTCGAGGGCCTCCAGGCCGCCGGCGTCGCCGCGTGCACCAAGCACTTCCCGGGCCACGGCGACACCAGCGTGGACTCCCACCACGCCCTGCCGCGCATCGACGCGGACCTGGACACCCTGTACGCCCGCGAACTCGTGCCCTTCAAGGCCGCGATGGCCGCCGGCACCAAGGCCGTCATGAGCGCGCACATCCTGCTGCCCGCGCTCGACCCCACCCGCCCGGCGACCCTCAGCCCGCAGATCCTCACCGGCCTGCTCCGCGAGGAGCTGGGCTACCAGGGCCTGATCGTCACCGACGGCATGGAGATGAACGCCATCGCCGGCACGTACGGCATCGAGCGGGGCTCCGTCCTCGCCATCGCCGCCGGCGCCGACGCGATCTGCGTCGGCGGCGGGCTCGCCGACGAGGAGACCGTGCTGCGACTGCGCGACGCGCTGGTCGCGGCCGTGCGCGAGGGAAGCCTGCCCGAGGAGCGGCTCGCCGATGCCGCTGCGCGGGTGCGCGCCCTCGCGGACTGGACCCGGCGGGCCCGGGTGGCCGACGGGCCGGGCGCGTCCGGCAAGGAGGGGAACGCGCCCGGCACGGCGGACATCGGCCTCGTCGCCGCCCGCCGCGCGGTACGGGTCACCCGCACCGCCGAGGTGACGGTGAAGGCCCCGTACGTCGCCACGCTCAGCCCGGTCGCGAACATCGCGGTCGGCGACGAGACCCCCTGGGGCCTCGCCGGACCGCTGGCCGCCCTGCTGCCGGACACCACCGCGGGGACGTACGCCGAGGGCCCGGACGTGGCCGGCGCGATCCTGGCCGCCTCGGGCGACCGTACGGTCGTGCTCGTCGTGCGCGACGCGCACCGGCACCCATGGATGACCGCCGCCCTCGACGCCGTGCTCGCCGCCCGGCCCGGGACGGTCGTGGTCGAGATGGGTCTGCCGCGTGCCGAGCCCCGCGGGGCGGTGCACATCGCCACGCACGGCGCCGCCCGCGTCTGCGGCACGGCCGCGGCCGAGGTGATCGCGGGGCTCTGACCCCGCCCGTACCCCGGCGGGGGCCGGGCGCCCGAGGAGGGGCGCCCCGTCCCCGCCGTTCCAGGCACGTACGGCGACCAGGCGCCGTACGGAAGGGCACCGGGACCGCCCCCGGGCAGCGGCGCGTCCCGGACACGCGGAAGGGCCCGGCTCCCCCAGGAGCCGGGCCCTTCCGTCGTGCGGAGCGGGGCCGTGGGGCCCTCGCGCCTACAGGCCCTGCCAGGCGGGCTTGTTGGCGAAGGTGTGCCGGAAGTAGTCCGCCAGCTTCAGCTTCGAGGCGGCCGCCTCGTCGACCACGACGGTGGCGTGCCGGTGCAGCTGCAGCGCGGAGGCCGGGACGAGCGAGGACACCGGGCCCTCGACCGTCTGGGCCACGGCCTCGGCCTTGCCCTCGCCGGTGGCCAGCAGCACCAGGTGGCGCGCGTCGAGGATGGTGCCTATGCCCTGGGTGATGACGTGGTGGGGCACCTGGTCGATGTCGTCGTCGAAGAAGCGCGCGTTGTCCACGCGGGTCTGCTCGGTGAGCGTCTTGATGCGGGTGCGCGAGGCGAGCGAGGAGCAGGGCTCGTTGAAGCCGATGTGTCCGTCGGTGCCGATGCCGAGCAGCTGGAGGTCGACGCCGCCGGCCTCGGCCAGCGCCGCGTCGTACGCCTCGCAGGCGCCCACGATGTCCTCGGCGGTGCCGTCGGGGCCCATGAAGGAGGCCTCGGACAGGCCCAGGGGCTCGACGACCTCGCGCAGGACCACGGAACGGTAGGACTCCGGGTGCCCGGCCGGCAGGCCGACGTACTCGTCGAGCTGGCAGATGCGGGCACGGGTGACGTCGACCTCGCCGCCGCGGACCTTGGCGGCGAGGGCCTCGTAGATGGGCAGCGGGGTCGAGCCGGTCGCCACGCCGAGCAGGGCGTCGGGCTTGCGGCGTACCAGGGAGGCCATGGCCTCCGCGATGAGCTCTCCGCCCGCCTTCGCGTCCGGGACGATGACAACTTCCACGCTGGGCCTGCCGATCTGGGAGAAGGAAGTCTTGGTGGTATAGACCAATCTAGCAGAGCTTGGCCCTTCGCACCCGGGTCTGCGCAGCTTCCATCGTCGGCCGGATCGGGCGCTCCCGCGCGCCCGCCGGGGGTGCCGCCGGGCCGCCGCCGCGACAGACTGGACGGGTGAGCGCCGTGGAGCGTCCCGGGCGGCTGATGTCCGCCGAGATGGACGAGCAGCCCGCCGTACTGCGCCGCCTGCTGACCGAGGGCGCGGAGGCGATCCGCGCCACCGCCGAAGCCATCTCCCAGAAGCGCCCGCGCTTCGTGCTGCTCGCCGCCCGCGGCAGCTCCGACCACGCCGCCCTTTACGCCAAGTACCTGCTGGAGGTGCGGCTGGGCATGCCCTGCGGCCTCAGCTCCATGTCCACCACGACGGCCTACGGGGCCACCCCCCGGCTCCAGGACGTGCTGGTGATCACCGTGAGCCAGTCCGGCGGCTCCCCGGACCTGGTGGCCTCCACCCAGGCCGCCCGCGCCGCCGGGGCCGTCACCCTGGCCGTGACCAACAACCCCGACTCCGCCCTGGCGGCCGTCTCCGAGCACCACGTCGACGTGCTGGCCGGCCCGGAGCGGGCCCTGCCCGCCACCAAGACGTACACCGCCTCGCTGCTGGCCCTGTACCTCCTCGCCGAGGGGCTGCGGGGCGGCGACGGGGCCGCGGAGACCGCCGCGCCCGTGCCGGAGCTGGCGGAGCGGATCCTGGCCCGGCGCGAGGAGGTCCGTACGCTCGCCGCCAGGTACCGGTTCGCCGGGCGGATGGTGATCACCTCGCGGGGGTTCGGCTACCCCACCGCCCGCGAGGCCGCGCTCAAGCTCATGGAGACCAGCTACATCCCCGCCCTCGCCTACTCGGGCGCGGACCTGCTGCACGGCCCGCTGGCGATGGTCGACAACGTCTCCCCGGTGATCGCCGTGGTCACCGAGGGCCGGGGCGGCGAGGCGCTGCGGCCCGTCCTCGACCGGCTGCGGGGGAGGGGCGCCGACCTCGTCGTGGTGGGCCCCCGGCCCCAGGTCGAGGCCGCCTCGGCCGGGTTCGTGCTGCCCGTGGACGGGCTGCCCGAGGAGCTCCAGCCGGTCCTGGAGATCCTGCCGCTGCAGCTCCTGGCGTACGAGGTGACCCTCGCCCGGGGCCAGGACCCGGACGCCCCGCGCGCCCTGGCGAAGGTCACCGAGACGCACTGACCCGCACGCCCGGGCCGCCCTGCGCCCCCGGGGCGGCCCCTGGTGCGGGCCGCCCCGGGCGCGCGGGTCAGAGCAGGCTCATCTGGAGCCCGCCCGTGGCGTCGAGGTGCTGGCCGGTGACCCAGCGGGAGTCGGGCGAGGCCAGGAAGGCGGCCACGTCCGCCACCTCCTGGACCGTGCCGATCCGGTGGAAGACCGAGCGGGACGCGGCGTGCGCACGGGCGGCCGGATCGGCCAGCCAGGCGGCGTTGAGGTCGGTCTCGGTGATGCCGGGGCCCACCGAGTTCACCGTGATGCCGCGCGGCGCCAGCTCCGCCGCGAGCGAGCGGGTCAGCGCGTTCACCGCGCCCTTGGCCATGACCGTGGCGAGGATCGCGGGCAGGGCGATGTCCGGCGTGCCGGTGACGTTCACGATCCGGCCGTCGTCGCGCAGTCGCGGCAGCGCGGCCCGGGTGACCAGGAAGTGCGCCTTCGCGTTCACCGCGTGGACCCGGTCGTACGTCTCCTCGTCGGTGTCCGCGAGCGTCGCGAAGGTCGCCGAGCCCGCGTTGTTCACCAGGACGTCCACGCCCTCGGTGGCCTCGGGGTGGGCGTCGTACGCGGCCCAGAGGGCCTCCGCCGCTCCGGGCGTGCCGAACTCGGCGCGCACGGCGAAGGCCCGCCCGCCGGCCCCCCTGATCGCGGCCACCGTCTCCTCGGCCGCCTCCTTGTTGCTGCCGTAGTGGACGGCCACCAGCGCCCCGTCCCGCGCCAGCCGCTCGGAGACGGCCCGCCCGATGCCCCGGCTGCCGCCCGTCACCACTGCAGTCTTGCCGCTGAGCACGCCCATGACGCGCCCCCCTTTTCTCTAGTGGTCGCTACAGAAAGGGACCGTACCAGATTCACTAGTGCCCGCTATAGAATTCGCGCATGGCGACCGGACAGCGCGGCAGACCCCGCTCCTTCGACCGCGGCGCGGCCCTGAACGAGGCCATGCGCGCCTTCTGGATCCACGGGTACGAAGCCACCTCGATCGCGGACCTGACCCGGGCCATGGGGATCGGCGCGCCCAGCCTGTACGCGGCCTTCGGCGACAAGCGGAAGCTGTTCGACGAGGTGGTCGAGGCGTACGCGGGCACGTACGGGGCCTTCGGCGCCCGCGCCCTCACCGAGGAGCCCACGGCCCGCGCGGGGATGGAGCGCACGCTGCGGGAGGCCGCCGTCTCGTACACGAGCCCCGACCACCCGCCCGGCTGCCTGGTCATCAGTGCGGCGACCAACTGCGCCACGCCCGAGGTGGAGGAGGCGCTGCGGGACCGGCGCAACGCCAACATCGCGCTCTTCGAGAGCCGGATCCGGGCCGACGTGGCGGCGGGACTGCTGCCGGCCGGCACGGACGCGGCCGCGCTGGCCCGCTTCGGCGGGGCGGTGCTGCAGGGCATGTCCCAGCAGGCGCGGGACGGTGCGACGCGGGAGGAGCTGGAGGCGGTGGCGGAGCGGGCGCTGCTGGCCTGGCCGTAGGGGGCGGCGTCGGGGGCATCGGGGGAAACCCCCGGACGGCCCCCGAGAACCACCCGGAAGGCCCCGGAAAAACCCCAGGGCCACGGTGTCGGACGGGACCCTCAACCCGTCCGGCACCATGGCCCGGAGTTGCTTCGGCCGAAGGGTGTGCGGTCCCTGCGGCCGGTGGGGAGGTGCCTGCGCGGTCAGGGCAGAACGCGCGGCTTACCTCGCTCCGTCCTCCTGTGCGGGGAGGGCGGAAGTCTCTTCTTACCTCAGCATTGTGGACTAGACCATTCTGTTCTGTCCATCCAATGACAGGGCCCAAAGACCCGTCACTTCCTCCAAGATACGCGGCCCGGCGGCCGTCTGGGTATTCCCGCTGCGAAACTCCTGCCCAGAGCCCGGGTACCCTCGGCTGCGTGCCCTCCATGAACGACCTCGTACGCCAGCACACCGCGCTCAGTGAGACGGAGCTGGAGTGGCTCCACATGCTGGTCTCGGAGTGGCAGCTGCTCTCCGACCTGTCCTTCGCGGACCTGGTCCTGTGGGTCCCCACCCTCGACGGCACGCGCTACGTCTCGGTCGCCCAGATGCGCCCGAACACCGGCCCGACCTCCTACCAGGACGACATGGTCGGTCACCTGGTGCCGCGCGGCCGGCGCCCGCTGCTCGACGCGGCCCTGGACGAGGGCCGGATCGTGCGCGAGGGCGACCCGGAGTGGCGCGAGGAGGTGCCCGTACGGGTCGAGTCGATCCCCGTGCGGCGCGAGGGCCGGGTCTTGGGCGTCATCGCCCGCAACACCAACCTGCTCACGGTGCGCACCCCGAGCCGGCTGGAGCTCACCTACCTCCAGTCGGCCTCCGACCTGGCCCAGATGATCGCCGCCGGAACGTTCCCGTTCCCCGGCCAGCAGGTCGACATGGACGCCTCTCCGCGCGTCGGCGACGGGCTGATCCGCCTCGACGCGGAGGGCGTCGTCACGTACGCCTCGCCGAACGCGCTCTCGGCGTACCACCGCCTGGGACTCGCCTCGGACCTGGTCGGCCAGCACCTCGGCAGCATCACCGCCGAGCTGGCGCCCTCGCGCGGGCCGGTGGACGAGGCCCTGGTCAAACTGGCCAGCGGGTGGGCCCCGCGGGAGACCGAGATCGAGGCCAACGGCGGGGTGATCCAGCTCCGGGCGATTCCGCTCAAGCCCAAGGGGACCCGGATCGGTTCTCTGGTGCTGTGCCGCGACGTCACCGAACTCCGGCGCCGTGAACGCGAGTTGATCACCAAGGACGCCACCATCCGGGAGATCCACCACCGGGTGAAGAACAACCTCCAGACGGTCGCGGCCCTGCTGCGCCTGCAGGCCCGGCGGATGGACTCCGATCAGGGCCGGGAGGCGCTCAACGAGGCGGTGCGGCGGGTCGGTTCGATCGCCATCGTCCATGAGACGCTGTCCCAGAACCTGGACGAGCGGGTGGAGTTCGACGAGATCGCCGACCGCGTGATCGCGATGGTCGCCGAGATCTCGCCGGGGAAGGTCGACTGCCGGCGCACCGGACGCTTCGGCATCCTCGACGCCGAGGTCGCCACCCCGCTGTCGATGGTGCTGACCGAGGTGCTGCAGAACGCGCTGGAGCACGCCTTCGCACCGGGGGAGCGGGGCACGGTCGAGGTCGGCGCGGTGCGCAGCGGCACGGGCCGGGACGACGCACGGCTGCTGATCACGGTGCTGGACGACGGCCGGGGCCTGCCCGAGGGCTTCGACCCGCAGCGCGCCGGGAACCTCGGCCTGCAGATCGTGCGGACCCTCGTCGAGGGCGAACTCGGCGGCAGCTTCGACATGCGGCCGCGCCCCGAGGGCGGCACGAAGGTCGTGCTCGACGTCCCCGCGGTCTCCCAGAAGTAGCCCGTCGGAAACCGAGCAAATGCCCCGTCACGCAGAGTGATCATGCTGAGGGGCGGCTCCGTTCGCCGGAAGTCCGGCGGAAGTCCGGCGGAAGTCCGGCGGCACGTTCCGGAAAAGCACTGAGCCCCGGACCGATTTCCCGGTCCGGGGCTCAAGAGCACGTTGCTGAGCGCTATATGGGTGGTGCTACGCGCTGCGGCTCGAGGCTCGAAAGTCGATGTCAGGCGCTGGCGTTGCGCGCCCGGTTGCGAGCGGCGCGGCGCTTCATCGCGCGGCGCTCGTCCTCGCTGAGGCCGCCCCAGACGCCGGAGTCCTGGCCGGACTCGAGCGCCCACTGCAGGCACTGCTCCATCACGGGGCAGCGGCGGCAGACGGCCTTGGCTTCCTCGATCTGCAGCAGCGCAGGACCGGTGTTGCCGATGGGGAAGAACAGCTCGGGGTCTTCCTCACGACAAACGGCGTTGTGACGCCAGTCCATGGCTGCTACCTCTCTTGTGTGACTTGCACGTTGCTTGTGAATGTGAACGCTTTCACGAATCCCTTCGCGAGGGAAGGGCCGACGCCCAGGGGTTTTCCTGGTGCGGTCCGATTCGTGGAGGGGTTCTGGCGGTCATGGGAGCCGGTTCTGCGGGCTGTCCCGATCGCCATGTAGAGATTCGCAAACCTCGGACGGGGATACAACCCCTTCCGGAAAGTTTTTTTTGATTCGTCGGTGTCGACTAGGTCACAGCCGTACTTCTATGGGGTGGACCCGCGCCTAAACGTTCGAGTGCAAGGACTTTGGGGTCTTCTACTCACACAATCACACGCAGTGCACGGCGTACGCCTGTGAACCGCACGCTCGTACGCAGTCCGAGGTGGTCGCCGTCCATCTGGAAGGGAAGCGGCACCTTCGAATGCAAGGTGAAGTCGGTCAGATCGTGCAGAGTGACCGCATGCTTGCCCTGCGGGCCGCGCTCAGGAGTCGAGGTCAGGAGCTGTGTCGCGTAGCGCGCGATCGCCGGAGTTGACAAACGGTCCAGGCCCAGCACGTCAAGCGCGGTGTCGAAGGAGGCCTCGGGGGAGGCGTAGAGCGGCCGGTTGCCCAGGAACGTCCACGGTGACGTGTTGCACACTATCGACAGCACCAGGTCACGGACCGGCTCCGCGTCCGGCCGCTCCAGCGTGATCGTCCCGCTCCGGCGGTTCGGCTCCTCCAGGAACTGGCGTACGAGCTGGCGGACGTAGAGGGCGTGCGTCGAACGCTTGCCCCGTTCCCGCTGCTGTTCGACCCGCCCCACGACGCCCGCGTCGAAGCCGAAGCCCGCGCAGAACGTGAACCAGCGGGACGGCACCGCCTCGTCCTCCGTGCCCGGCGTACCCGAGGCCAGGCCCAGGCCCACGGTCCGCTCCCGGCGCTCGCGCAGCGCGTCGAGGATCGCGCCGGTCGCCTCCACGGGGTCGTTCGGCAGGCCCAGGGCCCGGGCGAACACGTTGGTCGAGCCGCCGGGCACCACGGCCAGGCCGGGCAGCCGATCCGGGTCGGGCCCGTCGTGCAGCAGACCGTTGACCACCTCGTTGACGGTGCCGTCGCCACCCAGGGCGACCACCAGGTCGATGTCGTCGCTGCCCGCCGCCTTGCGGCCGAGGTCCCGCGCGTGCCCCCGGTACTCGGTGGTCACCGCCTCCAGCTTCATCTCGCTGGCCAGGGCGTGGATCAGCACGTCGCGCACGCGTGCACTGGTGGTGGTAGCCGCCGGATTGACCACGAGGAGTGCACGCATGAGCGCCAGATTACCCACCCGTTCCGGGGCCGCCCATACGGGTCACCCCGGAAGGGCCGCGGCTACCCTGCTGGGGTGAGTACGAAGCAGACCCCCGCCCCCGCCGGACCGGCCGCCTCCGGTCCCGTGCCCGCCCGGCTGACCGCCGCCGCCGCGCTCACCGCGCTGGAGGGCCTGGCCCTGGCCGGCCTCGGCGTCTACATGCTGCTGGTGGGCGTCCTGGGCGACCCGGACTCCCCGCAGCAGGCCGAGACCGGCGGCATCACGCTGCTCGCGCTCGCCGCCCTGCCGCTGGTCGCCGCCCGCGGGCTGCGGCTGCGCCGCCGCTGGAGCCGGGGCCCCGCCCTGATGACCCAGCTGATGGCGATGCCGGTCGCCTGGACCCTGTACAACACGGGCGGCGCCATGATCGCCGCCGCGGCGGCGCTGGCCCTGGCCGCCGTCGCCGTCGTCGTCCTCGTGGTGAACCCCACGGCGACCGAGGCCCTGGGCGCGGGCCCCCGAACCGCCGGCGAATAGCCCCGGCAACGGCGGAGGGGCGCGGTGTCCGTACGGACCACCGCGCCCCTCCGCTTACCGTCCTACTCCTCCACGAGGAGCTTCTCCCGCAGCTGCGCCAGGGTCCTGGCCAGCAGCCGGGACACGTGCATCTGCGAGATGCCGACCTCCTGCGCGATCTGCGACTGGGTCATGTTCCCGAAGAACCGCAGCAGCAGGATCCGCTTCTCCCGCGGCGGCAGTCCCTCCAGCAGCGGCTTGAGGGACTCGCGGTACTCGACGCCCTCCAGCGCCTCGTCCTCCGCGCCCAGGGTGTCCGCGACGGCCGGGGACTCGTCGTCCGTGTCCGGCACGTCCAGGGAGAGCGTGCTGTAGGCATTGGCCGATTCCAGCCCCTCCAGCACCTCCTCCTCGGAGATCCCCAGCCGCTCGGCCAGCTCGTGCACCGTGGGGGAGCGGCCGTGCTGCTGCGACAGCTCGGCCGTCGCCGTGGTCAGCGCCAGGCGCAGCTCCTGGAGGCGCCGGGGGACGCGTACCGCCCACCCCTTGTCACGGAAGTGGCGCTTGATCTCGCCGACCACCGTGGGGGTCGCGTACGTCGAGAACTCGACGCCCCGGTCCGGATCGAACCGGTCCACCGACTTGATCAGGCCGATGGTCGCGACCTGCGTGAGGTCGTCCAGCGGCTCGCCGCGGTTGCGGAACCGGCGGGCCAGGTGCTCGACGAGGGGCAGGTGCATGCGCACCAGCCGGTTGCGCAGTTCCGCCCGCTCCGGGGAGCCCTCGGGGAGCCCCCGCAGCTGGACGAAGAGGGCCCGCGCGCCGCTGCGGTCGCGGGGGTCCTGCTCTTCCGCCGTGTGGTTGTCCTGCCGCTCGTTCTCGCTCATAGGGCCCGCCCGTCGCTCCGCCGAGTCCAGAAAGCCGTCTTCCGCCGGGTGTGGCCGGGCGTGCTGCTCCGGGATGCCACCGCCGGCGTGCGCCGCCCCGGACACCCCCCGGACCTCCTCCGGGGGGACACCCATGCCCCGCACCGGGACGTCCTCGCCGCTCACGCCGGACCGGGTCCCGCGCCGCGTTGTTTGTAGAGGCTGATGCTGACCGTACGGTCCTCCGCGACCGTGGACTCGACCTTGCCCGCCAGCGCGGACAGCACCGTCCACGCGAACGTGTCGCGCTCCGGCGCCCGCCCGTCCGTGGTCGGGGCCGACACGGTCACCTCAAGCGAATCGTCCACCAGCCGGAACACACAGCTGAGGACGGAGCCTGGGACGGCCTGCTGCAGCAGGATCGCGCACGCCTCGTCGACCGCGATGCGCAGGTCCTCGATCTCGTCGAGGGTGAAGTCCAAACGTGCCGCGAGGCCGGCCGTGGCCGTGCGCAGCACCGACAGGTAGGCACCCGCGGCCGGCAGCCGGACTTCCACGAAGTCCTGCGTCCCGGGCTCGCCTGCGATCTGGGACACCCTCACCTCCAAGGTGGTACGAGCTCTGTTCGCCGGTGACGCTATCGCGATCCGAGCGGTCGTGTCGCGGCGCCCCCATCCCGCGGCCGTGACTGATGGTAAGCCCACGGGTACGCACAGTGGCTAGGGGTCTGCGGGCCCAATTCAGGGGAACCGGCGGAGGGTTGACCTACCCTGCCGCACGGGACCTCACACGATCGAGGAGTCGACGAAACACCACCGCCACGTCTCGCCCGGTTCGTAGCTGCGCATCACCGGATGGCCCGTCTCCTGGTAGTGCGCGGTGGCGTGCCGGTGGGGGGAGGAGTCGCAGCACGCGACGTGGCCGCACCAGAGGCACATGCGGAGCTGCACCGGGTGGCTGCCCAGCGACAGACAATCCGGGCAGGTCATCCCACGCGGTACCGGCTCGGGGCGCGGCAGTTCTGGAACGTGCGTGCACTCGCTCATGATTGCCAGGTTACGTCGGCGCCGGCCCGGTCACGGCCGGTGAAGAGCGAGGGAAGGCCACGATGGAGGTAGTGCCGCTGGTGGCACTGGTGGCGGTGAGCGCCGCCGTCGCGGGGATCGCACGCAGGACGCCGGTGCCGGCACCGCTGCTGCTGGTCGCGGCCGGGCTGGCCGCCGCGTACCTGCCCGGCGTCCCCGAGTACGCGCTGGACCCGCACATCGTGCTCCCGCTGGTGCTGCCGCCGCTGCTGTACACCGCCGCCGTCGACAGCTCGTACCTGGACCTGCGGGCCAACATCCGGCCGGTGGCCCTGCTGTCGGTCGGGTACGTGCTCTTCGCGACGCTCGCGGTGGGGTACGCGGCGTACCTGGTGGTGCCGGGGCTGCCGCTGACCGCGGCCCTGGTGCTGGGGGCGGTGATCGCGCCGCCGGACGCGGTGGCGGCCACCGCGATCGCCCGGCGGCTCGGGCTGCCGCCCCGCATCACCACCATCCTCCAGGGCGAGTCGCTGGTGAACGACGCCACCGCGATCACCGCCTACAAGGTGGCGCTGGCCGCCGTGGTCGGCGCGGGCGCGGGCTGGGCGGGCGGCATCGCGGAGTTCCTGCTGGCCTCGGTGGGAGGGGTGGGCGTCGGCCTGCTGCTGATGGTGCCGATCCACTGGCTGCGCACGCACCTGCGGGAGCCGCTGCTGCAGAACACGCTCTCGCTGCTGATCCCCTTCGTGGCGTACGCGGCGGCGGAGCGGGTGCACGCCTCGGGCGTGCTGGCCGTGGTGGTGGTGGCGCTGTACCTCGGGCACCGGAACTGGCAGGTCGACTTCGCCACCCGGCTCCAGGAGGAGGCGGTCTGGAAGATGATCGCCTTCGTGCTGGAGTCGGTGGTCTTCATGCTGATCGGCCTGCAGCTGCCGGTGGTCCTGGAGGGGCTGGGCGAGTACGAGGGGATGCACGCCGCCTGGTACGCGGTGGCGGTGTTCCTCGCGGTGGTGGCGGCGCGCTTCGTCTGGGTCTTCCCGGCGACGTTCCTGCCGCGGATCTCGGCGCGGGTGCGGGAGCGGGAGCCGGAGACCAACTGGAAGGCGCCGGTGATCGTCGGCTGGGCCGGCATGCGGGGCGTGGTCTCGCTGGCCATCGCCTTCTCGATTCCGATGACGGTGGACGAGGGGGGAGGCGGAGAGGGCTTCCCGGCGCGGAACCTGATCCTGTTCCTCACCTTCACCACGGTGATCGGCACGCTGGTGGTCCAGGGGCTGACGCTGCCCCCGCTGATCCGGCTGCTCAGGCTGCCGCCGCGGGACGTGCAGGCGGAGACGCTGGCGGAGGCGCAGGCCCAGAACGCCGCCTCGGCGGCGGCGGAGGCCCGGCTGGAGGAACTGCTGGAGGACCGGCGCAACGCGCTGCCGGCGCCGCTGGCCGACCGGCTGCGGACCGTGATGGAGCGGCGGCGGAACTCGGTGTGGGAGCGGCTGGGGGCGGTCAACGAGGAGACCGGCGAGTCGGCGGACGACACGTACCGGAGGCTGTCGCGGGAGATGATCTCGGCGGAGCGGGAGGTCTTCGTCGCCCTGCGGGACGAGCGGCGGATCGACGACGAGATGCTGCGGACGCTGTTGCGGCGGCTGGACCTGGAGGAAGCGGCCGCGTTTCGCGAGTCCGCGGACTGAGTCCTCCCCTGGTGCCGGTCCCGTGCCGGGTGCGGCGCGTTGCCGGGGGTGCGGGTCCGTGCCGGGTGCGGCGTGGTGGGGGTGCGGGCCGTTGCCGCTGCGCGGAGCCTGTTCCCCACCCCGCCCTTTCCCGGACCGGGGGCTCCGCCCCCGGACCCCCGCGCCTCAAACGCCGGCGAGGCTGGACATGCGGCACGATCCAGCCCCTCCGGCGTTTGAGGAGCGGGGTCCCGGGCGGAGCCCCTGGGGGCACCTCCCAGCGGTAGCTGGGGGAGGGACCGGCCCCGCCGGGTTACGGGGCGCCCGTCACGACGGCGGCCAGGACCGTGCCCCGGGGGAACGCGCCGGATTCCGTCAGGGCCAGCGCCGCGTACAGCAGTTTCGCCACGTACACCCGCTCCACGGCGAGGCCGTGCCGCCTCTCGAAGTCCGCCGCGAACGCCTCCAGGTGCGGGGGGACGCGCGCGTAGCCGCCGCCGTCGAAGCCCTCCGCCAGGGTCCACGTACCCCGCGGCCCCCCGAACGCGGCCGTCTGGAGCGCCCGGACCTCCTCCCCCAGGAAGCCCCCCTTCAGCACCGGCACCCCCACCGCCCGCTGCCCCGGTGCCAGCCCCGCCGCCAGGCCGGCCAGCGTGCCGCCCGTCCCGCACGCCACCGCCACCACGTCCGCCGCGCCCCGCAGCTCGCGGCCCAGCTCCACGCAGCCGTGCACCGCGAGCGCGTTGCTGCCGCCCTCCGGGACGACGTACGCGTCCTCCGCGCCCGCCCCGGCCAGCAGCCGGGCCAGACCCTCCGGGGAGCCCTTCTCCCGGTACGGCCCGCGGCCCACGAAGTGCAGCCGCATGCCGTCGGCCGCGCAGCGGGCCAGCGAGGGGTTGAGGGGGCGGCCGGCCAGCTCGTCGCCCCGTACGATCCCGACCGTCCGGAAGCCGAGCAGCCGGCCCGCGGCGGCGGTGGCCCGGAGGTGGTTGGAGTACGCGCCCCCGAAGGTCACCAGCGTCCCGTACCCCTGCTCGCGCGCGGCCGCCAGGTTCAGCGAAAGCTTTCGCCACTTGTTGCCCGGCAGCTCCGGGTGGATCAGGTCGTCCCGCTTGAGCAGCAGCGTGACCCCGTGGCGGGCGAAGCGCTCGTCCTCGGTCGGGAGCGCGGACAGCGGCGAGGGGAGCCGCGGCCGCAGGGCCGTCAGGTCGAGCGCTTGCCTGGTCATGCCCCCATTGTCGGGGCGGCGCTCACTTCAGCCGCTCGTGCACCCGGTCGCGCAGCGAGGCCATGGTGAAGCCCACCGGGTCGACCTTGCCGGGCTGCCACTCGCGGTGGCCGATCACCGAGCGCGCCGTCCAGCCGTGGTGCCGGCAGACGGCCGCGGCGGCGCGCACGATCGCGTCCAGCTGGACGGGCGGCCAGGGGTCCTTGCCGTCGCCGAGGTTCTCGCACTCGAAGCCGTAGAAGTGGCGGTTGCCGTCGGTGCCCCGCTCGTTGTCCGGCGGCAGGGCCTTCTCCGCGATCACCGCGGCGAGTACGTCGGGGTCGCCGGAGCCCGCGTGGTTGGTGCGCCCGTACCCGACGAGGTGGACGTGGCCGTCCTTGGCGATCACGCCGTGGCAGAGCGGGCCGGGGAGGTCGCTGTGGCCGTCGCGGCAGATACGGACGGTGGCCGCGGTGCCGCGGGTGACGGTGTGGTGGATCATGACGCCGTGCACGGGCCCCCAGGGCCCCCGGTGGTTCCGGTTGTGGGTACGCCAGTTGCCGACCCCGACTACGGTCAGGCCCTCGCCGACCAGGGCGGTCCTGAACTCTTCCGCGGACATCGGACGGGCCATCGCGGCCTCCTTCGACGACGCGACGGGCGCCGGTCGCGCTCCGCCTCGTACCCGGGATGTACCGGAACACCCTCTTCCGGCAAACCCCGTTCGGTCCGTGTGCGAGCCGATTCGGACACGGACCGTGACGGGGTCGACGAGGGGCGCGGGGCCCGCGGACCCTGGTGCGTCAGGCCGAGGCGAGCCAGAGGTCGGGGCCGAACACCTCGTAGTGGATGTCGGAGGCCGGGACCCCGCGAGCGAGCAGCTGCTCGCGCACGGCCCGCATGAACGGGAGCGGGCCGCAGAGGTACGCGTGGGTGCCCGGGGCCGGGTCCGGCAGCGCGGTCAGGTCGACGAGCCCGGTGCGGTCGCCCTCGGACTCCTCGGCGTCGTCCTCGTACCAGAAGTGCGCGGCGGCGTCGGCAAGTTTGCCGGTGAGCCGGCGGTGGTCGGCGCGCAGGGCGTGGTCGGCGGGGGAGCGGTCGGCGTGCACGACGGTGACCGGTGCGGTGTGACCGGTCTCGGCGAGGTGCTCCAGCATCGCGACCATCGGGGTGCAGCCGATGCCCGCGGAGGCGAGCAGCACGGGGGCGGCCGCGTCGTGGAGGACCAGGTCGCCGTACGGGGCGGAGACGCGGAGGGTGTCGCCGGCGCGCACGTGGGCGTGCAGGTGGTTCGAGACCTCCCCGTCGGGGGTGGGGCCGCCGTGGATCCGCTTGACGGTGATGGCGCGCACGGCCGAGCCGGGGGCGGTGGAGAGGCTGTACTGGCGGATCTGGCGGGCGCCGTCGGCCAGGGTGACCTGCACCGACACGTACTGGCCGGGCAGGTGGGCCGGGGCGGGGGAGTCGTCGGCGGGGACCAGCTGGAAGGTGGTGCAGTCGGCGGTCTCCTCGATGCGGGCGGACACGGTCCAGTCCCGCCAGACGTCGCCGGCGGCGATCCGGTGCCCCGCGTAGAGGCGCTCCTCGATGGCGGTCAGGGCGTTGGCCATCAGCCAGTAGACCTCGTCCCAGGCCTCGGCGACCTCGGGGGTGACCGCGTCGCCGAGCACCTCGGCGATGGCCGCGAACAGGTGCCGGTGCACGATCGGGTACTGCTCGCGGGTGACGCCGAGGGACGCGTGCTTGTGCGCGATGCGCTCCAGCATCACGTCGGGGCGGGTGTCGGGGTGCTCGACGAGGTACGTGGCGAAGGCGGCGATGGAGCCGGCGAGGGCCTGCTTCTGGAGCCCGGCCGCCTGGTTGCCGCGGTTGAACAGGTCGCGCAGCAGCTCCGGGTGGGCCTCGAAGAGCTTGCTGTAGAAGAGCTCCGTGATGTCGCCGATGGCCGCCCCGACGGCGGGGAGGGTGGCTCGTACGGTCGCGGTCGACTTCTCGGAAAGCATGGCGGGCTCCTCGCGATAATTGGAATTTCAGATGCGGATTTAACGGCGGACGCCGGTGCGCCGCGGTGCGCACATGTGTCCGAGCAGGTGGGTCAGTGGATGGTAGGCAGGGCGTCCGGCGGATCGATATCGGCCATTGGGCCCTCAGGGGCCGGGCCGTTCGGGCACCCCTCCCGACGTGCCCGTGATCCCCAGGAGCAGCGGTCCCGTGGGGGCGCCCACCAGGTCGTCGACGGTGAGCGGGTCCAGGGTGGTGAAGAAGGCCTCCTGGGCCCGGCGGAGCGCCCCGCGCAGCAGGCAGGCGGAGCGCAGCGGGCAGGGCTCGGTGCCCTCGCACTCGACGACGTCGCCCGCGCCCTCCAGCTCGCGGACCACCCTGCCGACCGAGGCGGCCCGGCCGGCGGCGGTGAGGGTGAGTCCTCCGCCGCGCCCGCGCCGCGCCTCGACCAGGCCGAGGTGCTGCAGCCTGGCGACGACCTTGGCCGTGTGCGTGTACGGGACCCGCATGGTCGCCGCCACGTCCCGGGTGGTGGGGAGCTCGTCCCCCTCGACCGCCAGGCGCATCAGTACGCGCAGGGCGAGGTCGGTGAATCGGGTCAGCCGCATGGCGTCACCCTAGTGAAACTTGCATCTTGGAATCAAATTAAGTGCGCGCCCGGTGGTGGGGCCGGGATGGCGGGGCGGGCGTGGGCGCGCGGGGCGGGCAGAGGCGGGTTTGGGCGGGCGGGCCTGGGCGGGCGGGGTCGTCAACGGTGGCCGAAACGGATGGGGTCCTTGTGGGTGACTCCCGAACTCCACAGGTTGCCCACGCCCTGACGGAGTAGTCCCACCCTTTTGTGTAATGGTCGCATCACGCAGCGCGCTGAAAGGCTTCTGCTCGCAGGCCGTTTGCGTGATCGAAAGGGAATGAGATGTCGGTCCAGGCAGGTTCCGAAAACCGTGACGCCCAGGCTCAGCCGCAGCGCAGCCTCGGCACCGCGGCAGCGCGGAACTTGGCAACCACCACCAAGTCCGCTCCGCAGATGCAGGAGATCACCTCACGGTGGCTGCTGAAGAAACTGCCGTGGGTCTCGGTACAGGGCGGCACGTACCGGGTGAACCGCAGGCTGAGCTACTCGGTCGGCGACGGACGCGTGACGTTCATCAAGACCGGTGACCGGGTCCAAGTGATCCCCGCCGAGCTCGGCGAACTCCCGCTGCTGCGCGACTACGAGGACCTCGACGTCCTCGGGGAGCTCGCCCAGCGCTGCCGCCAGCTCGACTTCGCCGCCGGCGACGAGCTCACCTCCTTCGGCAGCCGTGCCGAGGAGGTCTACCTCCTGGCCCACGGCCGCATCGAGCAGATCGGCCCCGGCCCGTACGGCGAGGACGCCGTCCTCGAAACGGTCGCCGACGGCGCCTACTTCGGCGAGCAGAGCCTGCTCGACGACGAGGCCATCTGGGAGTACACCGCCCGCGCCGCCACCTCGGGCACCGCCCTGGTCCTCACCCGTCAGGACTTCCTGCTCCTCGCAGACCGCGTGGACTCCCTGCGCGAGCACGTGGCGCACGTGCGCAGCCTGCCGGCCCAGCGCACCAACAAGTACGGCGAGGCCGCGATCGACCTCTCCGCGGGCCACGTCGGCGAGGCCGTCCTGCCGGGCACCTTCGTCGACTACGACGCACACCCCCGCGAGTACGAGCTGAGCATCGCCCAGACGGTGCTGCGCGTGCACACCCGCGTCGCGGACCTCTACAACCAGCCCATGAACCAGACCGAGCAGCAGCTGCGGCTCACGGTCGAGGCGCTCCGCGAGCGCCAGGAGCACGAGATGCTCAACAACCGCAGCTTCGGCCTGCTGCACAACGCCGACTACGACCAGCGGATCCAGCCGCACGACGGCGCGCCCAGCCCCGACGACATGGACCAGCTGCTCAGCATGCGGCGCGGCTCCAAGTTCTTCCTCGCCCACCCCAAGGCCATCGCCGCCTTCGGCCGCGAGTGCAACAAGCGCGGCATCTACCCCACGCCCGTGGAGATCGACGGCCACCACGTGCCGGCCTGGCGGGGCGTGCCCATCTTCCCGTCCAGCAAGATCCCGGTCAGCGACGCGCGCACCACCTCCATCCTGTGCATGCGCACCGGCGAGGACGAGCAGGGTGTCATCGGCCTCCACCAGCCGGGCATCCCGGACGAGATCGAGCCCAGCCTCTCGGTCCGCTTCATGGGCATCAGCGAGCAGGCGATCATCTCCTACCTGGTCACCGCGTACTTCTCCGCCGCGGTCCTGGTACCGGACGCGCTCGGCATCCTGGAGAACGTCGAGATCGGCCGGTGGCGCTGAGCGCGGCGGCGGGCGGGCGTCCCGTGGCGACGGCCGGGACCGGCACCGTGGACGGGCAGGAGGCCGCACTCCTCCTGGACCGGACCAGGGAGGCGGTTGACCCCGAACTGCGCAGGACCGTCGAGCAGCTGCCGGGCTCGATGCGGCGGGTGGCGATGTACCACTTCGGCTGGGAGCGCGCGGACGGCACGCCGTCCGCCGGCCCGGCGGGCAAGGCCATCAGGCCCGCCCTGGTCCTGGCCGCCGCCCAGGCGGTGGGCGGCCACGCCGGCGACGCGGTACGGGCCGCCGCGGCCGTGGAGCTGGCGCACAACTTCACCCTGCTCCACGACGACATCATCGACGAGGACGCGCGGCGCCGCGGCAGGCCCACGGCCTGGACGGTGTTCGGGATCCCGGACGCCCTGCTGACCGGGGACGCCATGCTCTCCCTCGCGCTGAAACGGCTGGCCGAGGACCCGCACCCGGCGGCGCCCGCGGCCGCGGCGCGGCTCACCGCCTGCGTGGTCGAGCTGTGTGCCGGCCAGCAGGCGGACTGTGCCTTCGAGGAGCGGGCGGAGGTGTCCCTCGACGAGTGCCTGGCCATGGCCATGGCCAAGACGGGGGCGCTGCTCGGGTGCTCCTGCGCGCTCGGGGCGCTGTACGCGGGGGCCGGCCCCGAGGAGGTCGAGGCCATGGACGCCTTCGGGCGCGAAGCGGGCCTCGCCTTCCAGCTGATCGACGACCTGATCGGCATCTGGGGCGACCCGGAGCACACGGGCAAACCGGCCGGTGCCGACCTGGTCGCGCGGAAGAAGTCCCTGCCCGTGGTGGCGGCGCTCACCTCGGGCACCACGGCGGGCGAGGAGCTGGCCGCCCTGTACGCGGGACCGCTCGCCCCGGACGACGTGGGCAGGGCCGCGCTGGCCGTGGAACGTGCGGGCGGCCGGGACTGGGCCCAGGTCCACGCGGCGGACCGGATGGCCCGGGCGGTGCAGCAGCTCTCGCGGGCCGTGCCGGACCTCGGGGCGGCCGGGGGACTCCTGGCGCTGGCCGAGTTCGTGACGCGGCGGACGCGGTGACGGGGGTGCGGTGATTCGGGTTCGGGTCCGGGTCCGGGTTCGGTGATTCGGGTCGGGGGTTCGGGTCGGGGGTCCGGGTTCGGGTTCGGTGGTTCGGGTCCGGGTTCGGGGTCGGGTTCGGGTTCGGGTTCGGTGATTCGGGTCGGTGGTTCGGGTCTGGTGAAGCGGGTCCGGTGACGTCCGAGGACGCGGAGGCCCGTGCGTGCGACCGTTTTCGGTCACGCGTGCGGGCCTTCTTCGCTTCCCCAACTCTAGGATCGGCGGGCGATGTTGACCGTGATCGTGGAGTGAAGGGGCAAGTGCTGTGGGAGTTGAGATACGCCAGGCGGGGCCGGCGGACCGGGACGCGGTGGCGAAGCTGCTCGACGAGGCGTTCCAGAACGACCCGGTGAGCAGCTGGGTCTTCCCGGACCCCGTGCACCGCCGGGCCGTGCACGGCAGGTTCCTGGGCGTGTTCGTCGACGTCACGCTGGAGGGCGGGCGGATCGACATGCTGGCGGACGGCTCCGCCGCCGCCCTGTGGCTGCGGGTCCCCGCGGGCGTGCACGAGGAGGAGGTCGACGTACCCGCCCTGATGCGGGAGACGGCCGACCCGGACAACGAGCGCTGCGAGCTCGTGGGCCGTCTGATGGGCGAGATCCACCCCACCCACGAGGAGCACGAGTACCTGCTGATGATCGCCGTCGACCCGGCCCGGCAGGGCGAGGGGCTGGGCACGGCCCTGATCCAGCCGGTGCTCGACCGCTGCGACCGGGAGGGCGTAGCGGCGTACCTGGAGGCGAGCAGCGAGCGCAGCCGGCCGCTGTACGAGCGCCTCGGGTTCGAGTTCACCGGCACGCCCGTGCAGCTGCCGGACGGGCCGCTGATGTGGCCGATGTGGCGGAGGGTGCGGGACTGACGGGGTGGTGGGGCGGGGGCGTGGCGCGGGTCGTGGCGCGGTGCGTTGCGCGGGGGCGTCGCGCGGGTCGTGGCGCGGTGCGTCGTGCGGGGTCGCGCGCGACGCGCCGGTGATCAATCCCCTTGCGTAACCACTGCACCCATACTACTTTGAACGCAGTGGTCGCCAGGGGGGCGGTCGCCGAACTGCAAAGGATCCGTATGCGCACGCTGACCTACTACATCGGCACGACGATCGACGGGTTCATCGCGGACCCGGACGGCGGCGTCGAGTTCTTCGACCCGTACGTGCTCCCCGAGCTGGTGGAGCACTTCAAGGCCGAGCACCCCGAGGTGCTCCCGACCCACCTGCACGAGCCGCTGGGGCTGGGCGAGTTCGAGCCCAAGCGCTTCGACACGATCATCCAGGGCCGCACCACGTACGACGCCGCGTACCGGTTCGGCATCACCAGCCCCTTCGCCCACCTGCGGCAGTACGTGGTCACCCGCTCCCTGGAGGCCTCGCCCGACCCCGCGGTCGAGCTGGTCGCCGGCGACGTCGTCGCCAAGGTCAGGGAGCTGAAGGCCGAGGAGGGCGGCCTGGGGATCTACCTCGCGGGCGGCGCCGACCTGGCCGGGCAGCTCGCGGACGAGATCGACGAGTTCGTCGTGAAGACCTACCCGATCTTCGCGGGCGACGGCGTCCCCATGTCGCGGGCCGGGTTCGCGCCCCGCGGGCTGGAGCTGACGGGAGTCAAGGTGCTCGACATGGGTGCCGTGATCAGCTCGTACGCCCGGAAGCGGTGACGGAGGGGCCGCCCGGCCTCCGCGGGCCTACCGTGGAGGTATGCGCGGCGAAGAACACAGGGCGGCCGAACCGCGGACCGCGCCGGGGCAGGAGCGCCACTGCCCGGTCTGCGGCCGGCCCGTCGAGGAGATCGTCCACCGGCGGAAGGTGCTGGGCGCCTTCGTGCCGGAGTGGGGCCCGGGCCCCTGCCGGAACCCGGACTGCCCCGCGTACGCACCGGGGGGCGAGGCCGGGCACCGGCGTTGAGGGGCCTGGTCAGCCCTTGGTGGCCGTGGCGGCGAGGCCGTTCCGCCACAGGTAGTCGACGCGCGAGCGCTCGGCCGAGTTCGGGTACGCGTTCGTGCAGGACGTGCCCGGCCCGCCGCCCGACATCAGCTCGCTGCACGGACCCGAGTAGTGGTCCGGCAGCCCGAGCACGTGGCCCGTCTCGTGGGCGGTCACGCGGGTGGAGTTGTACTGCTGGTTCTGGCGGTAGTCCAGGAAGATGTAGCCCCTGCCGTGCCCGTCGGTGCTCGCGTACGAGCCGCGGGAGTCGTTGCCCTCGTAGTACGCGAAGTCGTAGCCGCTGCTCGACTCGGCGAGCTTCACGTTCGCGACCGAGCCGTTCCAGATCTGGGTGCTGCGGGCTATCTGGGTGCGGAAGGACGGGGCGTTGCGGGTGCTGTAGTACACGGTGACCGAGGCGGCCGTGGGGTTGGCGGCTCGCTTGGCG
Source organism: Streptomyces sp. NPDC101118 (assembly GCF_044759445.1). Classification (NCBI taxonomy): domain Bacteria; kingdom Bacillati; phylum Actinomycetota; class Actinomycetes; order Kitasatosporales; family Streptomycetaceae; genus Streptomyces; species Streptomyces sp. NPDC101118. The sequence goes on from NZ_JBIVZG010000001.1 coordinate 147,463, forward strand.
GCGACGGACTTCATCACGGCCTTGAAGAACGCCTGGTTGGCGGTCGCGTTCTCCTGGGAGCGTTCGTAGGCGGTGTACGAGGCCGTGTTCGAGGCCGCGGCGGCCGTGCTGGTGGCGGTGGTGCTGCTGGTGCTGCTGCTGCTGGTGGTCGTGCTGGTGGCGGCGGTGGCCGGGACGGCGCCGAGGGTGAGTGCCAGGCCGAGGCCTAACGCGGAGGCGAGTGCGGTCCTTCGGGGGTGGCGCATGGGGGGCTCCTACTCGTTCCGGTGCGGGGGGTGGTCGTTCCGGTACCGGAGTGTGGGGGAGTCCCGGGCGCGCGCGGATGATGCCGGCTGCCGATAGTGCGGGGTTATCGCCGTGGCGCGGGTGGTCGGTGGGCCGCTGCCGGTGTGCTTTTCGCGCCGTATGCCTGGTCGTCAACTTCCGTGAATTTGGCGGAAAGTGACGGTTCACCGGTGGCTGGTGCGGCTCAGGGGGCAGCCTTACGCTCGGTGCATGGAGCTCGAGGTGAGGCATCTGCGCGCCCTGTGCGCCATCGCGGAGACGGGCAGCCTGCACAAGGCGGCCCGTCAGCTCGGCGTGACACAGCCCTCCCTGACGGCGCAACTCCGGCGCATCGAACGCGCCTTGGACGGCGAGCTGTTCCTGCGTGACCGGACCGGATGTCGCCCGACGCCTTTCGGCCGCGAGGTGCTGGGCCGCGCGCGGCCGCTGCTGGACGGCATGGCCTCACTGCTCGCCGAGGCGCGGGCGGCCGCCGGTGGGCCCCGGCTGCGGGTCGGCTCCACCGCGAGCCGCGCCCTGCCGGGGTGGCTGCGCAGGCTGCGCCGGCGGCTGCCGGACACCGAGACCTCGCTGCTGGTGGACGTCTCGGCCAACGCCCTGCTGCGGATGGTCGCGGCGGGCCGCCTGGACGTGGCCTTCGTGCACGAGGTGGAGGGTTCCCCGCTGCGGATCCCGCCGGGGCTGGACGTACGGGTGCTGGTCGAGCGGGAGCCGCAGTTCGTGTCCCTGGCCCGTGACCATCCCGCCGCGCGGCACGAGGTGGTGGACCTGGCCGACCTCGCGGGGGACCGGTGGATGGTCGACCCGTCCGTGGACGGCGAGTGGGCGGGGCTGCGCCGGGTGCTGGCCGCTGCCGGGATCGATCCGCGGTACCTGCACGCGGATTACCACACCGCGGCCGCGCTCATCGTGACGGGCGACGCGGTGGCGCCGTGCCAGCCGACGTCCGGGCCGCGGGAGGACATGGCCATCCGGCCGCTGCGGGGCGACCCCCTGGCCGTACGGCTGCTGCTGGCCCAGCCGCCCGGTGCCGACCCCGCGGTCTACGCCGACCTGCTGGCCGCTTACCGCGAGGCGGCCCTCACGTCTGCGGGGTACCGGTCGTGGTTGCTGCGGGTGGGGAGTCCGTTGTTGGGGGTGGCCTGAGGCGGGCCGCCGGGGCCTGCTTGGGGGTGGGGGCGGGCGCGGTGTGAGCCGGTGCTGCCGGTTGTTCTGGCTCGCCGGGCCGCCGGAGCTCGCTTCGGGGGTGGGTCGTGTGGTGTGTGGGTCCCCTCGGTGCTTGACCCATCGTGGCCTGCAGGCCCTGCGGCAGGCCCACCCCTGGGGCAAGGGGCTTCGCCCTGGCCTTCGGCCACCCCAGGCCCGGGCCTGCCTCCGGACCAGCCTGCCACGACGCGTCAAGCACCTTCCCCACACACCACACGACCCACCAGGGCGGCCAAGGAAGCGGAGGCGGTGGGGGTTGAACTGAGGGCGCGGGGTCGGGGGTCGCGGACCCGGGGGGCGTGCTCCAGCGGGTCCAGCCGGACAGCACGTCGTCCAGTGGCTCGTCGGTGGCCCGCCACGGCTTTCCCTCCGGTGCCGGCCGCGGTCCAGTCCTGGGCCGCGCAGGAGGTCGGTTCGGGCTTGCTTGACTTCTGTCGGGCGCGATATATCGTGTTTGGCGAGAGACGCGATATGTTGCGTCGACCCGACGGAGGAGGATCAGCACGATGACACAGTCGACGTGGACGGTCGCCGAAGCCCAGAAGCTCACCTTCGACGTGCCCGTGACCCAGGTCCGCGTGCGCGTCGTCAACGGCGCGGTGAACGTCGTCGGCACCGACGACGGCACCCCCGCCCGGCTGGAGATCGCCGGGGTCGAGGGCCCGCCGCTGCTGGTCACGCAGGACGGCGGCACCCTGACCGTCGGGTACGAGGACCTCACCCGCCAGGGCCTGCGCAAGTGGCTCGACCCCAAGGAATGGCGCAACGCGCGCACGGAGCTGCGCCGCAGCGCCGTCGTCACGCTCACCGTGCCGGCCGGTGCCCGGGTCGAGCTGGCCGCCGTCGGCGCGGCGACCGTGGTCTCCGGCATCCGCGGCGGCACCGTCCTGCACGGCGTCAGTGGCGACAGCACGCTGGTCGGCCTGGCCGGCGAGGTGCGTGCGGACACCGTCTCGGGCGACGTCGAGGCCCAGTCCCTCGCCGGCGAGCTGCGCTTCCATTCGGTCTCCGGCGACCTCACCGTGGTGGACGGCACCGGCTCCTCCGTACGCGGCGAGTCGGTCAGCGGCGACATGGTGCTCGACCTCCCCTCCGGAGGCCCCGCCGACATCGCGCTGACCTCCGTCTCCGGTCAGGTCGCCATCCGCCTGCCGCACCCCGCCGACACCCGCGTGGAGGCGAACACCGCCACCGGCAGCGTCTCCACCTCCTTCGACGACCTGCGCGTCTCCGGCCAGTGGGGTGCCAAGCGCATCACGGGTACCCTCGGCGCGGGCACCGGCACCCTCAAGGCCTCCACCGTCTCGGGCTCCATCGCGCTGCTGCGCCGCCCGCGCTCCCCCGAGGAGGGCCCCGACGCCACGCCCCTCGCTCTCGACAAGAAGGTGCTCTGACATGCCGCCCGTCTTCGCCCACGGCCGTCTGCGCCTGTACCTCCTCAAGCTGCTCGACGAGGCCCCCCGGCACGGGTACGAGGTGATCCGCCTCCTGGAGGAGCGCTTCCAGGGCCTGTACGCCCCGTCCGCGGGCACCGTCTACCCCCGGCTGGCCAAGCTGGAGGCCGAGGGACTCGTCACGCACGCCACCGAGGGCGGCCGGAAGGTCTACTCGATCACCGATGCCGGCCGCGAGGAGCTGGCCGGCCGCGGCGGCGAGCTGGCCGACCTGGAGGTGGAGATCCGCGAGTCGGTCTCCGAGCTGGCCGCGGAGATCCGCGACGACGTCCGCGGTGCCGCGGGTGACCTGCGCCGCGAGATGAAGGCGGCGGCCGCGGCTTCGGAGCACCGCCGCGAGGAGGGCTTCGCCGAGAGCGAGGCCTGGCTGAAGGCGAAGGACGAGCTGCGCCGCGCCAAGCAGGAGTGGAAGGAGCAGGCCCGCCGCGCCAAGGACGAGAGCCGCCGGGCCCGCGAGGAGGCGCAGACGGCGCGCCGCCAGGCCAGGGAGGCCCAGGAGAAGGCCCGCGAGGACGTCCAGCGGATCGCCCGCCAGTTGCAGGAGCAGTTCGCGCGCTCCGGGGTCCGTGGCGGCTTCTCCGAGTTCACCACCCAGCTCGGCGACCTGGCCCGGGAGGCGACCAGCGCCTTCCTGAAGACGGACCCGGCGGACGGGTCCGCCAAGGGCGCACCGGGCTGGACCGTCGACGTCGAGCGGGCTCCCCAGGGCTCCCCCGACTGGGCCGCCGACCTGGCGCCGAGCGGCGACCAGGCCCGCGACCTCGACCGCCTGCTGGACCGCTTCCGCGACGACGTGCGGGATGCGGCCCGGGACCACGGGGTCACCGACGAGCAGCTCCGCGAGGCCCGGGCGCACCTCTCCACCGCGGCCGCCCGGCTCGGGGCGCTCCTCCGCGAGCGTTGAGCTCAGAGCACAGGGCCCGGCCCCCGTCACCATCGGTGACGGGGGCCGGGCCCTGTGCGGTCGTGTCCTCAGCCGGCCTCCGGCGCGGCCAGCACGTGCTCCACGCGCTCGTACGTCACCCCGTGGTCGGCCAGTACGTCGCCCACGGCGCCCGGCCGGGCGATCAGGGCCAGCAGCAGGTGCTCGGTGCCGATGCGCCGGTCGCGCCGGCCCAGCGCGACCAGCAGCGACTGCTCCAGCACCGACTTGGCCCCGGCCGTGAACCTGCGGTGGTTCGACCAGCGCCGGGTCCGGGGCGCGGTGCCGGCCAGCGCCCCGGCGCCGTGCGTCGCCTCGACGCGGGAGACGATCTCGGTGAGGTCGATGCCGAGGCCCGCGAGGGCCTCCTCGTCGGCCTTGCTGAGCCCTCCGCGCCGCCGGTTCTCGGCGAGGGCGGCGGCGAGCGCCCCGGCGTCCACCCCCAGGGAGGTGAAGGGCGCCCGCTCGGCCAGGGCCAGCAGCACGTGCTCCTCGGAGACCACCGCCGAGCCGGTGCGCTCGGCGTGCCCGACCGCCCCCTCGACGGCTTCCCTGGCCTCCCGCGTGAACCTCTCGAACATCACTGCCTCCCGTACTTCTTGTGCACGGCCTGCCTGCTGACGCCCAGCTCCGCCGCGATCTCCTGCCAGGACCAGCCCTGGTTCCTGGCGCTGCGGACCTGTACGGCCTCCAGCTGCTCCAGCAGTCGCCGCAGCGCGGCCACCGCCCGGAGCCCGACACGCGGGTCACGGTCACCGGCCCGCTCGGCGAGATCGGTCGCATCCGTCATGGTGTCAACTTTGGTTGACGCCATGACGGATGTCAACCCTGGTTGACGGCCGGGTGTGGGAGGGGAGGTCAGACGGTGAGCACGACCTTGCCGAACAGGTCGCCGGAAGCCATCCGCTCGAAGCCCTCGCGGGCCCGGTCCAGCGGCAGCACCTGGTCGATGACCGGCCGGACCCCGGTGGCGGCGCAGAAGGAGAGCAGGTCCTCCAGCTCGTCCTTGGAGCCCATCGTGGAGCCGACCACCTTCAGCTCCAGGAAGAAGATCCGGGTCAGCTCGGCGTGGGAGGGGCGGTCGCCGCTGGTCGCGCCGGAGATCACGATCGTCCCGCCGGGCCGCAGGGACTTCACCGAGTGCGACCAGGTGGCCGCGCCGACCGTCTCGATCACGGCGTCCACGCGCTGGGGCAGCCGCGCGCCGGGCTCGTACGCCTCCAGCGCGCCCAGCTCCACGGCGCGCTTGCGCTTGGCCTCGTCCCGGCTGGTCGCGAAGACGCGCAGCCCCGCGGCCTTCGCCAGGACGATGGCCGCGGTTGCGACGCCGCCGCCGGCGCCCTGGACGAGCACGGAGTCGCCGGGACGCACCCCTGCGTTGGTGAACAGCATCCGGTAGGCGGTCAGCCAGGCCGTCGGGAGGCAGGCGGCCTCCTCGAAGGACAGCTCGGCGGGCTTGGGGAGGACGTTCCAGGCGGGGACGGTGACCTGCTCGGCGAAGGTGCCCTGGTAGCGCTCGGTCAGGATGGAGCGGGGCTCGTCCGGGCCGACGCCGTGGCCGCTCTGGCCGATCACGGAGTGCAGGACGACCTCGTTGCCGTCCTGGTCGATCCCGGCGGCGTCGCAGCCGAGGATCATGGGGAGCTTGTCCTCGCCGAGGCCCACCCCGCGCAGCGACCACAGGTCGTGGTGGTTCAGCGAGGCGGCCTTGACGTTCACGGTCACCCAGCCGGGACGGGCCTCGGGGGCCGGGCGCTCGCCCAGCTCAAGGCCGCTCAGCGGCTGGTCACGGTCGATGCGGGCGGCATAGGCGGCGAACATGCCCCGGACGCTACCGCCCGGTAGTCGCCCGCTTCCAGACCTTCCGGCGGACGGAGGGTGAGTTGTTCGTCGCACTGCGGCGGGTCGCGCGGCACGCCCCCGGCATGCGAAAAGGGCCGCGTCCGGTCCCCTGGGGGACCCGGCGCGGCCCTTTCGCGAGCGGTGTCCGCGGATCAGATCCGGGCCACGCCCTCCTCGCGGGCGGCGGCGGCCACGGCGGCGGTGACCGCCTCGGCGACGCGCTCGTCGAAGGGCGAGGGGATCACGTAGTCGGCGGCGAGCTCGTCACCCACGACGCCGGCGATGGCGTCGGCGGCGGCGATCTTCATGCCCTCGGTGATCCGGGAGGCGCGGACCTTGAGCGCACCGGCGAAGATGCCGGGGAAGGCCAGCACGTTGTTGATCTGGTTCGGGAAGTCGCTGCGGCCCGTGGCCACGACGGCCGCGTACTTGTGCGCGACGTCCGGGTGGACCTCCGGGTTCGGGTTGGCCATGGCGAAGACGAAGGCGTCCTTGGCCATGGTGGCCACCGCCTCCTCCGCCACGGTGCCGCCCGACACGCCGATGAAGACGTCGGCGCCGGCGAGGGCCGACTCCAGCGAGCCGGTGAGGCCGGTCTTGTTGGTCAGCCCGGCGATCTCGGCCTTGACGTCCGTCAGGTCGGCACGGTCGGCGGAGACCACGCCCTTGCGGTCGGTGACGCACACGTCGCCGATGCCCGCGTCGACGAGGATCTTGGCGATGGCGATGCCCGCGGCGCCGGCGCCGGAGATGACCGCGCGCAGGTCGCCCAGGGTGCGGCCGGTCAGCTTGGCCGCGTTCCGCAGGGCGGCCAGCGTCACGATGGCCGTGCCGTGCTGGTCGTCGTGGAAGATCGGGATGTCCAGCTGCTCCTGGAGGCGGCGCTCGATCTCGAAGCACCGCGGCGCCGAGATGTCCTCCAGGTTCACGCCGCCGAAGGAGGGCGCGAGGCGGACCACGGTCTCGATGATCTCTTCGGTGTCCTTGGTCGCGAGCGCGATCGGAACCGCGTCGACGCCGCCGAACTGCTTGAAGAGGATGGCCTTGCCCTCCATCACGGGGAGGGAGGCCTCGGGCCCGATGTCACCGAGTCCGAGCACCGCGGTGCCGTCGGTCACCACGGCGACCACGTTGGACTTCCAGGTGTACTCGTGAACGAGTTCGGGCTGCTCGGCGATGGCGGTGCACACCTTGGCCACGCCGGGCGTGTAAGCGAGGGACAGGTCGTCCTTGTCACGGACCGGCACGGTGGCCTGCACGGCCATCTTCCCGCCGCGGTGCAGCGCGAAGGCCGCATCCGGATTGTTGTCCGTAACGCTGTCGCTGCGAGGATTGACGATCTCCGCTGCCACTTGTTGACCCCTTAAGTCTTTATCGGTTGAGGGTGGCCACTCCTGGTTGCGGAGTGGGCGGGCACCGCGTTCGAGCTCCGGTTCCGCCGACGGGTGAGCCGGCTTCCCACGGAGGGGAGGTTCGTACGCGCGGGCGCGCCGCACACGCGCCCTGAGCCCCCGGATGAGGGGTGTAAGGATCTGTTCTACCCGAAGAAGGCTCGCCCAGACGAGTCGATTCCGCCTTGATCCTACGGGCATTGTCCGGTTTACCCGGAAAGTTCGGCAGACCCGGTCCAGCACCCGAGACGAACCGCAAAAACCGCGGTGTCCCGGGGGTTACGCGCCAGAAACTTCTGTGGCGATCACCCTTGTCCGCAGTCCTGTTGCCTCTACCCCGCCTCTCGTTATCCGATTTTGACCTGGCTGGCCGTCTGATTCCCGCAGTCCGAATGGCAAGATGCGGAATCACACGAGGTCGCGACACTCGAAGGTGCGTGCCCGACTCTCATTTCGGCCGCTTTCCATCCCTGCCGGAGGAACAAGCTCATGACCGCAAGCACCACCCGTCGTACGACCGCCGCCCGGTCCCGGATCGCCGCGGTCGGCGCCATCGCGGTCGCAGGCAGCCTCCTGCTGACCGCCTGTGGCGACCAGACCGACAGCGGCTCCGGCAGCACCAAGGAGTCCCCGAACTCCAGCAGCGCGCCGCTGTTCGCCAAGCTCCCCAAGAAGATCCAGGACGCGGGCGTCATCAAGGTCGGCACCGACGCCGCGTACGCCCCGATGGAGTTCGTCGAGAACGGCAAGATCGTCGGCGTCGACCCCGACCTCGGCGAGGCCCTGGCCAAGCAGCTCGGCGTCAAGTTCGAGTTCGTGTCCGGCACCTTCGACGGCCTGATCACCTCGATCTACACCGGTCGCCAGGACCTGATCATGTCCTCGATGACGGACAACAAGAAGCGTCAGGAGGGCCTGGACGACGCCGGCAAGAAGATCGGCAAGGGCATCGACTTCGTCGACTACTTCAGCTCCGGCGTCTCGCTCCTCGTGAAGAAGGGCAACCCGCAGAACATCAAGTCCCTGGACGACCTCTGCGGCAAGACCGTCGCCGTCCAGCGCGGCACGATCTACGAGGACACCTTCAAGGCCCAGGCCGCCAAATGCGGTGACAAGAAGCTCACCATCCAGGCCTTCGACACCGACGCCGAGGCGCAGACCCGCGTCAAGGCCGGCGGCGCCGTGGCCGACCTGAACGACTACCCGGTCGCCGCGTACATCGCGAAGACCTCCGGCGGCGGCAACGACTTCGAGGTCGCCGGCAGCCAGAGCGACGTCGGCCTCTTCGGCATCGGCGTCTCCAAGGACAACCCCCAGCTCCGTGACGCCGTCAAGGAAGCCCTCGACGCCATCATCAAGGACGGCTCCTACGCCAAGGTCCTGGAGAAGTGGGACGTCAAGGACAGCGCCGTCCAGTCGGCCACCATCAACGCCGGCAAGTGATCTCAGCGCTCCACTGAAGGGCAGTCATTGTGACTGACAAGATCGACAAGGGTCCGGCCGCCGCACCGGCCGGGCCCGGCGCCTCGGGTACTCCGTACGAGGCGATCAAGGCCATCCCCGTGAGGCACTACGGGCGCTGGATCAGCGCCGTCGTGGTCGTCGTCCTGCTCGGCTGGCTCGTCTACGCCTTCTCCCAGGGCAACATCATCTGGGACACGGTGTGGGACAAGCTGTTCGACCCCGCGGTCCTGAACGGACTGTGGAACACCGTGCTGATCAGCGTCGCCGCCATGGCCCTCGGCCTGGCGCTCGGCATCCTCTTCGCGGTGATGCGCCTCTCGAAGAACCCGGTCACCGGAGCCGTCGCCTGGCTCTACATCTGGTTCTTCCGCGGCACCCCGGTGTACGTGCAGCTGCTCGTCTGGTTCAACCTCTCGCTGATCTTCGAGTACCTCAACCTCGGGCCGATCTACAAGAACGAGATGGTCGAGGTCATGACCCCGTTCATGGTCGCGCTCCTGGGCCTCGGCCTGAACGAGGGCGCGTACATGGCGGAGATCGTCCGCGCGGGCATCCAGTCCGTCGACGAGGGCCAGACCGAGGCGGCGCACGCGCTCGGCATGTCGCAGACCAAGACCATGCGGCGGATCATCCTGCCGCAGGCCATGCGCGTGATCGTGCCCCCGACGGGCAACGAGTTCATCAACATGCTCAAGACCTCGTCGCTGGTCTCGGCCGTCCAGTACACCGAACTGCTGCGCGCCTCGTCCAACATCGGCAACACGGCCGGCGCCGTCATGGAGATGCTCTTCGTGGCCTCCATCTGGTACCTCGCCCTCACGAGCGTGTTCAGCGTCGGCCAGTACTACCTGGAGCGCCGGTTCGCCCGCGGCTCGACGCGCAACCTGCCGCCCACCCCGTGGCAGCGCATCAAGGCCAACCTGAACATGTTCCGCCGTACGGAGGTGGCCCGATGACCGGCGAGCCCATGGTCAAGGCCGAAGGCGTCCACAAGTCCTACGGCGCCGCCCACATCCTGCGCGGCATCGATCTGGAAGTCGCCCCGCGCGAGGTCTTCTGCCTGGTCGGCCCTTCCGGCTCGGGCAAGTCCACCTTCCTGCGCTGCATCAACCACCTGGAGCGGATCAACGGCGGCCGCCTGTCGGTCGACGGCCAGCTGGTGGGCTACAAGCAGAAGGGCGACAAGATCTACGAGCTGAAGGACAGCGAGGTCGCGGCCCAGCGCCGGGACATCGGCATGGTCTTCCAGCGCTTCAACCTCTTCCCGCACATGACGGCGATCGAGAACGTCATGGAAGCCCCGGTCATGGTCAAGGGCGAGAGCAAGGCCACGGCGCGTGAGCGCGCCGTGCGCCTCCTCGACCGCGTCGGCCTGGGCGACAAGGGCGGGAACTACCCCTCGCAGCTCTCCGGCGGCCAGCAGCAGCGCGTGGCCATCGCCCGCGCGCTGGCCATGGAGCCGAAGCTGATGCTCTTCGACGAGCCCACCTCGGCGCTCGACCCGGAGCTGGTGGGCGACGTCCTCGACGTCATGCGGGACCTCGCCGAGTCGGGCATGACCATGATCGTGGTCACCCACGAGATGGGCTTCGCCCGCGAGGTCGGCGACTCCCTCGTCTTCATGGACGGCGGCGTCGTGGTCGAGTCCGGCCACCCGCGCGACGTGCTGGGCAACCCGCAGCACGACCGCACCAAGGCCTTCCTGTCCAAGGTGCTGTAAGCAGGATCGTTTGCGCCGCAGGGGCGGTACGGGGCCTCCGTACCGCCCCTGCGGCGTTCCCGCGGGCGGTACGGGCCTCCGTGCCTGCGGGGGCACGGGCCTCCGGGCGGTACGGGCCTCCGGGCGGTACGGGCCTCCGGGCGGTACGGGCCTCCGTGCCTCCTGCGGCGTTCCCGCGGAACCTTTTTCCGGTCTCCTACTTCAGACCGAGGACCAGCGCGTCCGACGGCGAGCGCCAGACCGTACGGGCCTCCGCGAAGCCGGCCTCGCGGAGCGTCCGCACGTGCCATTCCGCGGACGGGGTGTCGCCGTCCGCGTGCTCGCCGTAGATCTCGAACCGGCGCGCGGTCGGCCCGGCCAGCACTGGGTCCTTAGCGGCCAGCGCCCACCAGTCCGCCCAGTCCAGCGCCCCCGCCGCCCGGGCCCGCTCCATGCCGGCGTGCCGGTGCGCCCGCTCGGCGGCGTTGATCCGCGGGGTGCCCTCGTCCTTCATGTGGTCGGCGTTCATGAAGACGCCGCCCTCGCGTACGAGCGGGGCCAGCTGCCGGTACAGCACCGCGAGGGGCTCGCTGTGCAGCCAGTGCAGGGCGGTGGCGGTCAGCACCGCGTCGTAGGAGTCGTACGGAAGCCGCGCCGCCCACTCGGGGTCCTTGAGGTCCGCGGTGACGACGGTGACCCGGGGGTCCCCCGCGAAGTGCCCCTCGGCGATGGCCAGCAGGGCCGGGTCCAGATCCACTCCGGTGCTCACGGCATCCGGGAACCGCTTGAGGGCCCGATCCGTGATACTTCCCGTACCGCACGCCAGATCGAGGATGCGCGGTGCGGGGCCCACCAGGGCCTCGACCATGTCCAGCATGACCCGGAAGCGCTCCTCGCGGTCCGGCATGTACCACTCCTGCTGGCGGTCCCAGCTCTCCTGCCAGGCCTGCCAGTCGGTACCGGTCGTCGTCTCGGCCATTCCGAACCCCTCTGAACGTAATACCCTCGAAGCACTGTCAGTCGTTACTGAACCTAGACTGCCGCCGTTAAGGACTACAAGTGGAACTGGCCTATTACTCGGACTACGCCGTGCGCCTGGTCAACAGCGAGGAGCCGGCCCGCAACAAGGACACGCTCACCTCCGTGGAGGCGGTCCGCGCCCTCTTCGGTGACAGCTCCCCGGCGGCCCGGCGGGCCACCGACGCCGACGTCACCCGCTTCCGGTCGGTCCGCGCCCGGCTCCGCGCGATCTTCGAGGCCGCCGACACCGGCGACCAGACCCTCGCGGTCGACCTGCTCAACTCGCTGCTGCTGGAGTTCCCCGTCAGCCCGCAGATCTCCGGGCACGACTACCTGGACGAGGAGGGCCGGCCCCGCTGGCACATGCACCTCGCCGACCACCCCTCCAACGCCACCGCGGGGTACGCCGCCATCGCCTCGATGGGGCTGGCCTTCCACCTCACCGAGTACGGCGCCGACCGCCTCGGCCTCTGCCAGGCCGCGCCCTGCCGCAACGCCTACCTCGACACCTCGACCAACCGGTCGCGCCGCTACTGCTCAGACCGCTGCGCCACCCGCGCGAACGTCGCCGCCTACCGCGCCCGCAAGCGCCTGGAGGCCGAGCGGTCGGAGAGCACCGGCCGCAGCGCCGACAGCGCCCAGGAGATCCGCGCCGAGAGCGAGGTCTGATCGGGCCGCCGCGGGCGGAAGCGCAGCCGCACGGTCGCCAGGACCAGCTCCTCGGGGACCGTGCCGTAGTCCGTGCTGTCACCGCCCGCGAACGCGTTGTCGCCCAGCACCCACCAGCCGCCGTCCCGCCGCTCGGCCGCCCGCTTGACCACCAGCAGGTCCTGCTGGAAGGGGTGGCGCAGGATCACGACCTGGCCGGGGCGCACGGCCGCCCCGTACCGCACGAGCAGCCAGTCCCCGTCGTACAGGGTCGGCACCATCGAGGGCCCCGTCACCTCCACGGTCTGGAACGGCACCCGCAGGGGCATCCGCAACGGCACCCTCGACACCCACTCCCTCGGCCACCCCTTCGGCCACTCCATCGGCACGTGACACCTCCCGGCACGCCCACGGCGAATACGTACGTTCGCTCACCGGTCCCATCCTGACCCTGGACTTTTGTCCTAAGCCCATGGGGGCGGCCGCGAAATCGGCTTTCTCACGGAGTAATCTCCCACCTGAGAAGACGATCACGAGGAGGACAAGCTCAATGCTTTCCCGCCTGTTTGCCCCCAAGGTGAAGGTCAGCGCCCACTGCGACCTGCCCTGCGGTGTCTACGACCCGGCCCAGGCCCGCATCGAGGCCGAGTCGGTCAAGGCCGTCCAGGAGAAGTACCAGGCCAACGAGGACGCCGACTTCCGCGCCCGCGCCATTGTCATCAAGGAGCAGCGCGCGGAGCTCGCGAAGCACCACGTCTCGGTGCTGTGGAGCGACTACTTCAAGCCCCCGCACTTCGAGAAGTACCCGCAGCTGCACACGCTGGTCAACGACACCCTGAAGGCCCTCTCGGCCGCCAAGGCGTCGAACGACCCGAAGACCGGTGAGAAGGCGCTCGAGCTCATCGCCGAGATCGACCGCATCTTCTGGGAGACCAAGCAGGCCTGACCAGGCCCGCGGCTGCCCAGCCACGCGAAGGCCCGGCCGGAGTACGCTCCGGCCGGGCCTCTCGTGTGTCTGCGGGGGGAGGGGGGAGGGGCGGGGGGCTGTTCGGGTCGGGGGTGCGCTACTCGTCCTCGTCCTCGTCGTCCAGGCGGGCCAGCCAGGTCGCCAGGCGCTCCACCGGCACCTCGAAGTCCGGGTTGAGGTCGACGAAGGTGCGGAGCTGTTCGGCGAGCCACTCGAAGGTGATCTCCTCCTCGCCGCGCCGCTTCTCCAGCTCCTCGATGCCGCGATCGGTGAAGTACACAACAGGCTCCGTGTCGAGTGGGGGTCATTCCCGGCCAGGATAATCCGCATTTCCCGGGAGCCTCGCGCGCGCCCCCGGGCAGCGCTAGCCTGAACTGCTTCAACACGCTTGGGCCGGAGGCAGGTTGGCCCACGGGGGGCGGGGGCGGGAATGGGAACGTCCGACGGGCTGACCAGCATCGAACTGGACGGCCGGACCGTGTTCGTGCGCGTCGACGGCGCCGACGGGCTGCCCGCGGTGCCGGGCCAGGGCAAGTACACCGACACCGGCAGGCTCTCCGAGCGGGTGGCCCTCCAGGTCGCCGGGCTTGACGACCTCATCCGCGGCGTCGCCGGCAGTGTGCGCAGCGCCACCGACGGCCTCGAACCCCAGGAAGTCAGCGTCGCCTTCGGCATCGAGCTGACCGTCAAGAGCGGGAAGGTCGTCTCCCTGCTGGCCGACGGCGAGGGCAAGGCCGCCCTCACGATCACCCTCACCTGGCGCCCCGACGAGCCTGCGGACGGGCGTGCGGGGCGTGCGGTGGAGGGGCGTGCTGTGGACGGGCGCGCGGTGGATGGGCGTGCGGTGGACGGGCGTGCGGCGGATGGGCGCGCGGCGGAGGGGCGCGCTGTGGACGGGCGTGCGGCGGACGGGCGTGCGGCGGAGGGGCGTGGGACGGGCGGGGAGCGGGGCGAGGGGGCACGCGCGTGACGTACGGGCGCACGGGCGACTCCGGGCGCGCCGCCTTCGAGATCCTCGATCCCCTGGTCCTGGCCGCGACCGTACGCGTCCACGCCCCGCCCGACGGGTATGGGGAACCCAGGACCGACGACACCTGGGGGAGCGGCTTCTTCATCGCCCCCGGCTGGGTTCTGACGTGCGCGCACGTCGTCGGGGAGGGAGGGGGTGGCGCGGTGCGGATCGTCGGCCGGGAGATCGGCATCACCTTCTCCTCCGGCGACGGCGGGGCCACCGGCACCGTGGCCGGCCGCGTCGAGTGCGTCCTGCCCGAGACGGCCGGCGAGCGGCGGCCGGCCGGGATGTGGCCCGCGCCCGACCTCGCGCTCGTCCGCGTCCTCGACCCCGTCGACCACGCCTGCGTCTGGCTCACCGACCGGCCCCGGGTCAACCGCTTCGCCGAGGTCGCCTACTTCGGATGCACGGACGACACCGGCGTCCCCGACATCACCGGCCGCCCCACCCGGCTGCGCGGCGAGGCCGGGCGCGGGACCCTGCTCCGGCTCGGCGCCGAGGACGAGATCGAACCGGGGATGTCCGGCGGCCCGGTGGTCGACCTGGAGCGCGGCGAGGTCATCGGCGTGGTCAAGGCCCGCCGCAACGACCTCGGCGGCGGGCTGGCCGTCGCCGTCACCCAGCTCCGTACCCTCCCGATGTCCGCCAAGAGCCAGGTGGGCCTCTACCGCCGGGTCATGCGGGCCCACGACCGGCACCACTCCGACCAGCACCAGAGCGACCAGAACACCCGCCCCACGTGGACCGATGCCCAGCTCAGGCTCCAGATGGAGGGCGGCGGGGCGGGAGGCGGCGGGTTGGGCGGAGGCGGCATGGGCGGTGGGGCGGGCGGTGGCGGGATGGGTGGTGGAGGGCTGGGCGGAGGCACGGGCGGAGGCCTCCGGCTGACCGCCGCCGAACGCGTCACGCTGACCGGCCTGCTGGCCGAACTCCCGCCGCCCGCTTCCTCCGAGGCCGTCCAGAGCCTGGTGGACACCGTGCGCGGCGAGGAGTGGACCGGCCTCACCCCGGCCCCGCTGAGCTGGCGGGACGGCCTGGGGATGCTCTACGACCCGCCCGGCGCGGACGGCGAGGCCGTGGCCATGCTCCGCTACGCCACCGAGGTGTCCCTCGCCGAGCACCGCGAGCCGGTCGCGCCCGGCGCCGACGAGGACCTGTGGGACTGGGTGTACGAGACCGCCGGCGGCCGCTTCTGGCGTGGGCTGCGCAAGGAGCTCGGCGACCGCCACGAGGCCGGGCTGCGCACCCGGCCGGCCCGCGGCCACGTCCTGGCCGTCGGTGCCGCCCCGCCGTCCCCGTACGGCACCGGCCTGCCCGCCGGCCCCAGTGTGCTGCTGGAGGCCTGGGCGCACGGCTGGGAGGACGTGTACGACTGGCGGGTCTCGGTGCTGCTGGGGCCGGAGCACGTGGCGCCGGTCGACTCGGGCGTACGGGCCACCCTGCGCGGTCTGCCGGACGTGCTGCGGGCGCCGCTGGCCGAGGGGTTCCGGCGGTGCGACACCGCCGACGCGGCCGCGCTCCTGGAAGTGGCCGTGGCGCCTGAGCTGTTCACCCTCGACGTCGACGAGTGGGCGGGGGCCGGCGGGGTGCCGCTCGGCGTGCAGCGGCCGGTGGTCTTCCGGTACCCGGGTGGGGGTGGGGGTGGGGTGGGCGTTGGAGTGGGTGGTGGGCTGGGAACTGGGGTGGGTGGTGGGCTGGGGGTTGGAGTAGGGGTTGGGGTGGGGGCTGGAGTGGGGGGTGCGTCGGGGGCTGGAGTGGGGGGTGCGTCGGGGGCTGGGATGGGTGAGGCCGGCGACGAGTTCCGGCGGCGGGCGGAGCGGTGGGCACGGGTGATGGCCGGCCCGGTGCAGGAGGGCCGCGCGGACTGCCGGGGCGGGCGGCCCCGTACGCCGCCGCTCGGCTGGCTGACCGCCCTGCCCGAGCACACGGTGGCCGTGCACTGCCGGATGGGCTCCCTCCACGCCGTGCAGCGCGCCGGGTACGGGGTGCTGCTGTGCCGGCGCCCGCCGCTCGGCGGAGCCTCGTGCGCGCCCTTTCACCGCGGGGTGCGCGAGGAGCTGGCCGAGGCGGTGCGCGGCGACACGCTGCCGCTGCGGATGCAGGCGCTGCGGATACGGGCGCACGGGCGGGACCCGGATGCGTACTGGGCCGCGGGGATGGGACTGGTCTGGGACGACCCGGCCCGCCCGCTGCCGGATGACGAACCGCTGCAGGGGGACTTGTGAGCGGCCGGGCTGAGCGGCCGGGCTGGTTTTGGGTTCGGGGCGGCGTGGGTTCCGTAGGCTCCGTGGCGGGATCAGCTGATGTGCCGGGGGCGGCGCCTGCCGGAGCTTCGGTGGTGGGTCGTGTGGTGTGTGGGTCCCCTCGGTGCTTGACCCGTCGTGGCCTGCAGGCCCTGCGGCAGGCCCACCCCGGGGGCAAGGGGGCTTCGCCCCTGGCCTTCGGCCACCCCCGGCCCGGGCCTGCCTCCGGTCCAGCCTGCCACGACGCGTCAAGCACCTTCCCCACACACCACACGACCCACCAGGGCAGCCAAGGGGGAGTGGCCGGTGGTGTGGGTGGACCGGTTTGTGGCTGCGGTGCGGGTGCGGGTGTCAGGGGACCGGCCGGTGGGTGCGTGGGTGTTCAGGGGCCCGGCGGGGGCAGATGCGCGTCAGGTCGCGTGGGCCGGTTGGGTGCGGGCGGTGCGGGGGCAGGCGGGGCCGGGGCGCGGGCAGGTGCGGGCTTACCGGCCCGGTACGGGGTCGGCGGTGGGACGGGGGCGACGATGGCGACGGCGTCAGGAGGCGCACGTGAGTGAGGAATGGCTCATCTACCGCGGAGTCGGCGAGCCGCACGACCGGATTGACGAGTTGCCGCCCCCGCCGCCCTGGCGGGACTTCGACGGGGGGCCGCCCGTCGAGGCGGGGCCCGGTGCCGAGGAGTCCGCGACGGCCGCCACGCGGCGGCTCGGGGCGCACCGGCACGCCGCCGAGTTGCACCGGCCCGAGCCGGAGGAGCTGGAGGCCATCAACGCCGCCCTCTACCTGCGGCGGCCGTTGCTCGTCACCGGGCACCCCGGCACCGGCAAGTCGACCCTCGCCCACGCGGTCGCCCACGAGTTGAAGCTCGGCCGGGTGCTGCGCTGGCCCGTGGTGTCTCGGACGGTGCTCCAGGAGGGGCTCTACCGGTACGACGCCATCGCGCGGCTCCAGGACGTGCAGCTCGGCGGCGCGCCGGGGATCGGCAGGTACATCCGGCTCGGGCCCCTCGGGACCGCCCTGCTGCCCACCGAGCGGCCGCGCGTGCTGCTCATCGACGAGCTGGACAAGAGCGACATCGACCTGCCGAACGACCTCCTCAACGTCCTGGAGGAAGGGGAGTTCGCGATACCCGAGCTGGAGCGGGTGGCCGACATCGAGCCCGAGGTGCAGGTGCTGACCGACGACGGTGCCAAGGTCACCGTGCGGGACGGCCGGATCCGCTGCCGGGCCTTCCCGTTCATCATCCTGACCAGCAACGGCGAGCGGGAGTTCCCCGCCGCCCTGCTCCGCCGCTGCATCCAGCTCAAGCTGGGCCCGCCCGGCGAGAAGCGGCTGGCCACCATGGTCACGGCCCACCTCGGTGAGGAGGCCGCCCGGCTCGGCGCCGACCTGATCCGGGAGTTCCTCGGCCGGGCCCAGACCGAACTGGTCGCCGCCGACCAGCTGTTGAACGCGATCTACCTCACCCACCACGCCGCCCCGCCCACCCGGGAGGACCTCGCCGACCTGCTCATCCAGCGCCTCGACCGTTCGAGGTGACCCCCCGTGACCGCGTCCGCCGACCCGGCGCCCGAACTGCGCAGGCTCGCCCGGCTGCTGCGTGCCGCCGGGCTCGACCCGTCGGCCGAGGAACTCGCCGACGCCCTCTGGCTGGCGGCCCGGCGGACCGGCCGGCCCGCCGGGGACGCCCCGCCGGCCGGTGAGGGCGGCCCCGGAGCCGAGCCGGGGGAGCCCGGGCGGGAGGACGCCGTCCCGGTGCCCGGCAGGCCGCCCGTACCGCCGCCGGTGCCCGAGGCGGACGGCGTCGTCACCCTGTATCCGGAGGACCGCTCCGTCCCCGTCCCGGTCCCGTCCGCGGCACCCGTCGTGCCGCGGACGGCCGTGCCCGTACGGGTTCCCGCGGCCGGCGCCCTGCCCCGTATCCAGGACATCCAGCGGGCCCTGCGCGCCCTGCAGCGCCGCAGGCCCCCCGCCCCGCCCGTCCGCCTGGTGCTCGACGAGGAGGCCACCGCCGAGGCCAGCGCACGCGCCCTGGGCCTGGCCATTCCCGTGATGCGGCCCGAGACCCGCCGGGAGACCACGCTCCGGCTGGTGATGGACGCCTCCCCGTCCATGGCCGTCTGGCGGGACATGTTCGACGACCTGCGGGCGGTCTGCGAGCGGCTGGGCGCCTTCCGCGACGTACAGGTCCACTACCTCCACCGGCTGCCGGAGGGCACCGCGGCCGTCGGCCGCGCACCCGGCCCCGGTACCCGGGTCTGGTCCGGGGACCGGCTGCGCGACCCCACCGGGCGCGGCCTCACCATGCTGGTCAGCGACTGCGCGGGGCCCGTGTGGCGGGAGGGGGAGGCGCAGCGCCTGCTGCACCGGTGGACCGAGTGCACGCCGTCCGTCATCGTCCAGCCGCTGCCCCAGCGCCTGTGGAGCCGCACCTGGCTGCCGACCGAGCGGGGCCGGCTCGCCCGTACCGAGGACCCGGCCGGCCCGCTGTCCTTCGTGCCCGACCGGCCCACCCCGCACGGCCGGCCCACGGGCGGCCTCGCCGTGCCGGTGCTGCCGCCCAGCGCGCCCGCGCTCGGCGCCTGGGCGCGGCTCGTCGCGGGGCTCGGCGGGGGCGAGGTGCCGGCCGAGGTGGGGCGCGTCCTGGCCGACCACCCCGGCGTGCCGCTGCCGCCGCCCCGGGCCGCCCGGCCGCCCCGCGAACTGGTCCGCCGGTTCCGCTCCTCGGCCGCGCCCCGGGCCGTGCAGCTCGCCGTCTACCTGTCCGCCGCGCCCCTGAACCTGCCGGTCATGCGGCTGGTCCAGCGCACGATGCTGCCGGACTCCGAGCCCTCCGACCTGGCCGAGGTGCTGCTCAGCGGACTGCTGCGGCGCAGCGGTCCGGTGCCGGGGGAGTGGTACGAGTTCGTCGAGGGCGTCCAGGACGTGCTGCTGGGCCCGCTGGGCCGGGACGAGGCCGCCCTCGTCCTCAAGCACTGCTCCGAGTACGTGCTCCAGCACTTCGGCCGGGGCGTCCGCAACTTCCCCGCGCTGGCCGTCGCCGAGCTGACCGGGGTGCCGGTGCCCGCCGGAGGTCCGGACGGCGGGACCGACGCGCCCCGGCCCCCCGCCGCCCGGCTCCCGCAGGCCTTCGCCCAGGTGTCCGCGAAGGTGGTGCGCCGGTACGTGCCGCAGCCGCCTCCCGTGGCCGACGGAGCCGAGGAGCGGCACACGCCGGCCCCGACCCGCGAGGAGGCGCTGGCCATCGCCCGGGACCGGCTTGCCGTGTTCCACCGGGACGGCAGCCGCAACGCCCTGCACCAGGCCGTCACGGTGCTGCGGCGGGCCACCGCCGTGCCGCCCGGGCCCGGGAACACCGCGGGGGAGGCCGAGACCGAGCTGGCCGGCGCGCTGCTGACCCTCTGGGGCGCCCAGCGCGACCCCGAACTCCTCGCCGAGGCCGAGCGGGTCACCCGCACCGTGGCCCACCTGCCGGGCATGGTCCGGGCACGGGCGGTGCTGGGCCGGGTGCTGTACGAGTGGGCCACCGACCCCGCCGTCGGGGCGGCCGGGGACCCCGGGGCCGCGGCGGAGCTGCTGGCCGCCGCCGACCGGGAGTTCGCCGCCGTCGGTGCGGTGCCGGGCGTCGAGCGGGAGCTGCGGCGGGACTGCGTGCTGCGGCGGGCCGAGGCGCTGGGCCGGCTGGGCGGGCTGCGGGACGACCCGGAGGCGCTGCGGGAGGCGCAGGCCGCGCTGGAGGAGTTCGAGCGGGCGGAGCGGGCCCTGGGCGGTGCGCCCGACGCGGGGCTCGACCTGGTGCTGGGGCGGGTCCTGCTCGGGCTCGCGGACCGTGCCGGGGACGACGCGGAGCGGGTGGAGCTGGCCGGCCGGGCCGCGGTGCGGCTGGAGGCGGGGCTCGCCGGGCTGCCCGGAGCCGGTCCCGGTGGTGACCTCGGGGGCGGCCGCGACGCGGGTCAGGGGGTCGCGGAGCGGCTGGAGCGGGCGCGGGCCCGGCTCGACCTGGCCACCGCCCTGAGGCACCTGCCCGGGCGGCTCGACGAAGCCCCGGGCCTGCTGGCCGACGCGCTGGACGAGGCGGAGGGCGACCCGGAGCTGCGGCTGGCCGGCCTGGTCTGCCTGGCGCGGGTGCACCGGGCCCGGTACGCGCGGGACGGGGTGCCCGGGGCGCTGGAGGAGGCGGCCGACGCGTACGCCAGGGCCCGCAGGCTGATCCCGCGGGACGCCGAGGCGTACGGCGAGCTGCTGCCCGAATGGGGCGACGTGCTGCTGGAACGGGCCCGGGCCGCGGACGGGCGCCGGTTCGTCTCCGCCGCCGTCCGCGTGCTGCGCGAGAGCCGCGCCGCCGTGCCCCGGTCCGACGCCCGCGCCGCCCGGCGGCTGTCGCGGCTGGCCGCGGGACTGCGGCTGCGCCACGCGTACGAGGGGGACCTGGTGGACCTGCGGGAGGCCGAGTACCTGCTGGAGCTGGCCGTACGGCAGAGCCGGAGCCCCCTGGAGGAGGCGGGGGCCTGGCGCGAGCACGGCGACCTCCAGCAGGAGATCCACGCCCACACCCGGTCCGCGGACCGCCTGGAGCGGGCCGCCGACTCGTACCGCCGGGCCTGGCGCGCCGCCCTGGAGACCGGTCAGGGCGAGCGCCGCGGCACCGCCCAGGCCCTCGCGGCGCGCGTCCAGGAGCTGCGCGGCGAGGTGCTGGAGCGGCTCGGCCGCCCCCGGGCCGCACTCGACGCGTACCGCGCGGCGCTGGAGCTCTGGCAGCGGCTCGACCCCGGGGGCACCGCGACGGGTCCGGACGCGGAGCGCCGCGCGGCCGTCCGTGCGCGGGTCCGTGCGCTGGGAACCGCCTCCTGAGCGCCGCTGTTTCCGGGGGCCGGAGCTTGGGAAAGTGGACTGGACCGTACAGGCGGTCGATTCAACAGGGGGAGAAGGAGCTGATGGTGACAACCCGTCATGAACCGGCCGGGCGAGCGTGCCGCGGGCTGCTGCCCGATCTCTCCGGGCTGGATCTGGCCACGCTGCGCGGCATCGACCACGCGGTCCTGGCGGAGGTGATCGAGGGCATGGTGGAGCGGGTCAGCCACCCCGCCGAGGTGCTCTGCGACTACGACCAGAAGGCCTCCTGACCCGAGGGCAGTTGACCGCTTTCCGCCGTTAGGGGGCCGGGGGCGCAGGGCAGGGATGGAACGTCCGCGGGGGGAGGGACAGCCGATGAGGACCAGCGCGGGAGCGGGCTGCGGCGCGCGGGCGGGCGCCGGGGCGGCGACGCCCGCGGCCGACGGGCCCACCGGCAGGTCCCTGGACGCCCCCTCGCAAGCAGGCCCGGACGAGGACGCCCGGACTGGGTCCCCTCCCGCCGGCCCGTCCGTGGGCGCGCAGGCGCACGCCCGCACAGCGGGCGAGCCGGGCGGCACTTCCGGGCGGGTCGGCGTCGGGGCGGGTGGGCGCGCGCCTGTGGAACCGGCCGCCGAAGACCTCGACGCCTCTCTACGGTCCGGCACCGGCGTGGTGACGCGGTCGCCGGCGGGGGCGGAACCTGGCGGTGGGGTGCCCGGCGCGGTCCCGGAGGGCGCGGCAGCGCCCGAGCAGGCGGTAGCCGCGGCGGGCCCCGTCACCCGTCCGCCCGGGGTCGACGCCGTGCACCGGCGGCAGGCGGCGTGGCCCTACGCCCGGCTCGACGTCTCCGCCCTCCGCGCGGCCGGCCACCGGCCACACCCGCTGCGCCAGTTCGTCCTCAAGACCCACAGCCGGTGCAACCTCGCCTGCACCTACTGCTACGTCTACACGATGGCCGACCAGTCCTGGCGCGCCCGGCCCGCCGTGATGACCCACGCCACCCAGGACCTCGCCGCCCGCCGGATCGCCGAGCACGCCCGCGCCCACCGCCTGACCCGCGTGGACCTCGTCCTGCACGGGGGCGAACCCCTGCTCGCCCCCGCCGCCGAACTCACCGGGCCCGTCGACCGGGTCCGCGCGGCCCTGGACCCCGGCACCCGGCTCACCGCCACCGTGCAGACCAACGCCACCCTCCTCACCCCCCGCCGGCTCGACGCCCTCGCCGCCGCCGGGATCCGGGTCGGCGTCAGCGTCGACGGCGGCCTGCCCGGCCACAACGCCCGCCGCGTCGACCACTCCGGCCGGCCCGCCTTCGCCGCCATCGGCCGGGGCCTGCGCCTGCTGGCCCGGCACCCCGAGAGCTACGCCGGGCTGCTCTGCGTCGTCGACCTGCGCCAGGACCCCGTGGAGACGTACCGCTCCCTGCTCGCCTTCGGCCCGCCCACCATCGGCCTGCTGCTGCCCCTGGCCAACTGGAGCACCCCGCCCCCGGGCGCAGCCCCCGGCCGGACCCCCTACGGCGACTGGCTCACGGCCGTCTTCGACCAGTGGTGGCAGGGCGAGGTACGGCGCACCCGCGTCCGGCTCTTCGAGGAGGTCATCGCCCTGCTGCTCGGCCTGCCCAGCGCCAGCGAGGCCCTCGGTCTCGCACCCGCCGCCACCGCGGTCATCGAGACCGACGGCAGCCTCGAACAGGCAGACACCCTCAAATCGGCCTACGAGGGCGCCGCCGACACCGGCATGCGGCTCGACACCCACAGCTTCGACGACCTCCTCGACCACCCCGGCCTCGCCGCCCGCCAGCTCGGCAGCGCCGCACTCGCCCCCGAATGCCACGGCTGCGAACTCCTCGCCGTCTGCGGCGGCGGCCTCTACCCGCACCGCTACCGCGCCCGCTCCGGCTTCCGGCACCCCTCGGTGTACTGCGCCGACCTCCAGGTCCTCATCCGGCACATCGCCGCCGCCCTCCACGCGGCCGCCACCGCGGAACCCGCCCAGGAGCTCGCCTCGTGACCGGCACGTCCCTGCCCGCACCGCTCAGCGCCGACGGCCCCGTCCTGCGCGAGCTGGCCAGCACCGAACCCTCCGCCGAGGGCGCCCGGCTGCTGCGCCACGCCCGCCACAGCAAGCGCCTCCTGCTGCTGCGCGCCGTGCTCGACGCCGCTCCCGGACCCGAGGCGGCCGACCACTGGGCCCTCCTGGAAGAGGCCGAACGCCACGACCCCACGGCCGTCCACGACGTCCTGCACTACCCCTCCACCGGCGTCTGGGCCGAGGAGACCCTGCGCCGCCTGCACGCCCCCGACGGCGACGCGCTCCCGCCCGACCTCGGCCACCTCGGCGCCCTCGCCGTGGCCGCCGCCCTGCGCGCCGGCGTCTCCTTCAAGACCGCCCTGCGCCCCGTCCAGGGCCGCCTCGCCCTGCCCACCCTCGGCCTCCTGCGCCCGCCCCGCCCCGGCGCCTTCGCCCTCACCGAACGCTCCTGGGACCCGCAGGACCCCGCCGCCCTGCCCCTGCACGCACTGCCGGGCGGCCGGACCGTCCTGGACGACCTCGACCCGTACCGCGCGCCCGCCGGGCACCACGCCACCCAGCCCGCCCGCCGGCTCACCCCCCGCGGCCACCGCCGCTGGGACACGCAGTGGTCCGCCGCCCTCACCCTCCTCGACCGCTACGACCCCGCCCGCGCCGCCGAGGCCGCCGGACTGCTCCGCTCGATCGTGCCGCTCGCCGGCGCCTCCCGCTCCAGCGGCGCCACCCTGCCCGCCGCGCCCGGCACCGTCCTCGTCCGGGTCCAGTCGCCGCCCGCCCTCGCCGCCACCCTGGTCCACGAGCTCCAGCACGGGAAGCTCGCCGCCCTCGGCGACCTGGTCACCCTGCACACCGCCGACCGCACGCCCCGCCACTGGGCCCCCTGGCGCAGCGACCCCCGCCCGTTCGAGGGACTTCTCCACGGCACGTACGCCCACCTGGCCCTGGCCCGCTACTGGCAGCGCGCCGCCCTCTACGGCGCCCGCGGCGCCTGGGCCGCCCACGCCCGCCACCGCGCCCAGGTGGCCGCCGTCCTCCCCGGACTCCAGCGCTCCCCGCAACTCACCACCGCCGGACGCGAGTTCACCCGCGCCATGGCCGAGGCCGAGACCGCCATGGACGAGCTGCCGCCCCCCGGCGACCAGTACGCCACCGCCCGCGCCGCCCTCGCCCGCGAGCGACGGGGCTGGGCCGACGCCCACCCCAAACTCGCCGCCGTCACACCGGGTTGACCTCCCGTGACCTGCGGTATCTTTCCCCCCGTCCAGGCCCCTCCCCCGCACCACCGTCCGGGGGAACCCCACTTGGAGACGGTCGCATGACTGGTAGTCGGCAGGACCGCGAAGGCGCACCCCAGCACTTCGTCATCAGCTTCGCGGGCTTCAACCGCCCCTGGGCCGCGTGGATCGCCCACCGGCTGGAGGAACACGGCCACCGCGCGACCCTCCAGCGCTGGGACCCGCAGCGCAGCCCCGGACTCACCGAGGCCCTCGAAGACCTGGCCCGGGCCAGCGGCCGCGTCCTGATCGTGCTCAGCGAGCGCTACTTCTCCGTCGGCACCCACACCGTGGAGGAGTGGAACGCCGCCCTGCGCACCGTCACCGGCAACCACCCCGACCGCTTCGCCGCCGTCAGCCTCACCGACGCCCAGCTCCCCGCCGCCACCGCCGCCCTCGAACACGTCGAACTCTGGGGCATCGACGCCTACGAGGCCGAGTACCGCGTCCTGCGCCGCCTCGACCTGCCGACCGACCGCATCGGCACCGAGTCCGGCCGCCGCGGCCCCCGCTTCCCCAACGACCCGCCCGAGGTCTGGGGCCGCGTCCCGCGCCGCAACCCCCGCTTCACCGGCCGCAACGACGTCATCGGCAACCTCCGCAACGCCCTCGTCCAGGCCCCGTCCGGCGCCGCAGCCGTCACCCTCCTCGGCCTCTCCGGCGTCGGCAAGACCCAAGTCGCCACCGAGTACGCCTACCGCTTCGCCTCCGAGTACGACATCGTCTGGTGGGTCCCCGCCGAGGACCGCCCCACCCTCCGCGAACGCCTCGCCGACCTCGCCCCCGCCCTCGACCTGCCCCTCGGCACCGGCAGCTACGGCGAGCAGATCCGCGCCACCCTCGAAGCACTCCGCCGCGGCAGCCCGTACGGCCGCTGGCTCATCGTCTTCGACGGCTGCGACAACCCCGACGACCTCACCGACCTGCTGCCCAGCGGCCCCGGCCACGTCATCATCACCTCGCGCAACCGCGACTGGGCCGCCCGCCACACCAACCTCGTCGAGGTCCCCCTCTACGCCCGGCCCGAGTCCATCACCTTCATCCGCCGCCGCGCCCAGCGCCTCAGCCCCGACGAGGCCGACCAGCTCGCCGAGGCCCTGGAGGACTACCCCCTCGCCCTCGACCAGACCGCAGGCTGGCTCGCCGCCTCACCGCTCACCGTCGGCGACTACCTCACCCTCCTCCAGCGGCGCCTGGACTCGCCCGAGGCCGTCACCCTCTCCGAGGACTACCCGCTGCCGTTCCCCACGGCGCTGGCCATACTCCTCAACAACGTCCGCGAGAACTACCCGGACGCCCTCGCCCTGCTCCGGCTCTTCGTCTTCTTCGCCCCCGGCCCGGTACCCCTGCGCCTGCTGCGCGAGTTCACCGCCGACGAGGTCCCCGAAGAGCTCTCCGGCCTCATCAACGACCAGATCCGCTGGAACGCCGCGCTCAACAAGCTCGTGCAGTTCTCCGTGGTCCGCCTCGAATACTCCGACCTCGCCGTCGACGAGGGCGGCGGCGGCCTGGAGAGCGTCCAGCTGCACCGCATGGTCCACACGATCGTCCGCGAGAACCTCGGCGAGGAGGAGGCCGTACCCCTCGCCCGCGCCGTGCGCCAGGTGCTGGCCGCCGCCGACCCCGGCCGCCCCTCCGACTCCCGCCGCTGGCCCCGGTACGCCGAACTCATCCCGCACCTCGAACCCTCCGGCGTCATCAGCAGCACCAACCCGCGGATCCAGACCTTCTTCCTGCACTGCCTGCGCTACCTGCTCCTCGCCGGCGAGTACCGCACCTGCCTGCGGCTGTCCGAACTGGCCGACGGCGTCTGGCGCGCGATGCTCGGCGACGAGCACGACCAGGTACGCGAACTCAGCTACCACTACGGCGGCGCCCTGCGCATGCTCGGCCACGTCAAGCGGGCCGAGGCCCTCAGCCGCGCCCGCGTCGAGCACCTCACCGCCGAACGCGGCGACCGCGACCTGGAGACCCTGCGCGCCCTCAGCTCCCACGGCGCCGTCATGCTCCGCATGGCCCGGTACGAGAAGGCCCGCGAGCTCTTCGCCGGCATTCTCGACACCTACCGCGAACTCCTCGGCGAGGACGACTCCACCACCCTCAACGAACAGAGCAACCTGGCCTCCGCCCTGCGCCTCCTCGGCCGCTACCAGGAGGCCTACGACCTCGACCTGGACACCCTGCGCCGCCGCGAACGCGTCCTGAAGCCACGGCACATCGCCACCCTCAGCTCCGGCATCGCCTGCGCCATGAACCTGCGCCTCACCGGGCGCTACCGCGAGGCCCTCAGCCGCCTCGAACAAGGCCTGCGCCTCAACGTCCAGGTCCTCGGCACCAACCACCCGCAGACCCTGCGCGCCGAGCACAACCTCGGCCTGTGCCTGCGCCGTTCCGGCGACATCGCCGGGGCCGGGGCCCGCCTCAGGAGCGTCCTCGAACGCTCCACCCGGGTGTTCGGCTCCGACTACCCGTGGACCCTCATGGTCGCCTCCGACTACGCCACCTACCTGCGCGAGTACGGGGACATCGAGGAGGCCCGGCGGATCTCCGAGGACGTCGTACGCGGCTACCAGACCCAGCTCGGCCTCGCCCACCCGTTCAGCATCGGCACCGTCGGCAACCTCGGGCTCGTCCTGCGCGCCCAGGGCGAACGCGAAGAGGCCCTCAGCCTCAGCGAACAGGCCCTCGTCGGCATGCGGGGCGCCCTCGGCGACCGCCACCCGTGGACCCTGGGCTGCGCCATCAACGCCGCCGGCTGCCGCAACATCACCGGCCGCCTGGAGGACGCCCTCGACCTCAGCCGCGACACCCTGCGCACCGCCGAGTCCGTACTCGGCGGCGAACACCCCATGGTGCTCAGCGCCCAGATCGCCCTCGCTGCCGACCTGCGCCTGCTCGGCCGCATGGAGGAGGCCGGCAAGCACGAGGACGACGCGCTGCGGATGCTGACGCGGACGCTGGGCACCCAGCACGTCCACACCGTGTCCGCCCGCCAGCGGGTGCGGCCGTACTGGGACTTCGAGCCGCAGCCGTAGGCCGGCCCCCTCCGGCCCGGTCCGGAAACGCCGGAAGGCCCGGCCCCCTCGGGGGACCGGGCCTTCCGCACGTACTGCCTAGGCCTCGAAGACCTCGGCGACCAGCTGCGCCTGCTCCGCCTGGTGACGCTTGGCGGAACCGACGGCCGGGGACGAGGAGTGCGGACGCGACACGCGCCGCAGCCGCTCGCCGGCCGGGATGTCCGCGCCGACCGCCAGGTCGAGGTGGTCGATCAGGTTCAGCGCGATGAACGGCCACGCACCCTGGTTCGCCGGCTCCTCCTGCGCCCAGATGTACTTCTCGGCGTTCGGGTACTTCGCGATCTCGGCCTGGAGCTCCGCACCCGGCAGCGGGTACAGGCGCTCGAGGCGGATGATCGCGGTGTCCGTGACGCCGCGCTTCTGCCGCTCGGCCTCCAGGTCGTAGTAGACCTTGCCGGAGGTGAAGACGACCTTGCGGACCGCGTTCGGGTCCACCGAGGAGTCGCCGATGACCGGACGGAACGAGCCCGAGGTGAACTCCTCCGCCTTCGACGCCGCGGCCTTCAGGCGCAGCATCGACTTCGGGGTGAAGACGATGAGCGGCTTGTGGTGCGGGTTGTGGACCTGCCAGCGCAGCAGGTGGAAGTAGTTCGACGGCAGCGTCGGCATGGCGACCGTCATGTTGTCCTGCGCGCACATCTGGAGGAAGCGCTCCGGGCGGGCGGACGAGTGGTCCGGGCCCTGGCCCTCGTAGCCGTGCGGCAGCAGCAGCGTGACGCCGGAGGTCTGGCCCCACTTCTGCTCGGCCGAGGAGATGAACTCGTCGACGACGGTCTGCGCGCCGTTGACGAAGTCACCGAACTGCGCCTCCCAGAGCACCAGCGCGTCCGGGCGGGCCAGCGAGTAGCCGTACTCGAAGCCCATGGCCGCGTACTCGGAGAGCAGCGAGTCGTAGACGTTGTAGCGCGCCTGGTCCTCGGAGAGGTAGAGCAGCGGGGTGTAGTCCTCGCCGGTCTCGCGGTCCACCAGCACCGCGTGGCGCTGGCCGAAGGTGCCGCGGCGCGAGTCCTGGCCGGACAGGCGCACCGGCGTGCCCTCGAGCAGCAGCGAGCCGAACGCGAGGGTCTCGCCCATCGCCCAGTCGATCGTGCCCTCGTCGATCATCGCGGCGCGGCGCTCGATCTGCGGGCGCAGGCGCGGGTGGACGGTGATCCGCTCGGGGACGTTGACCTGGGACTCGGCGATCCGCTTGACGACCTCCTGGGAGATCGCCGTCGGCACCGACACCGGGAACTGCGGCTGGACGGCCGGCGCCGGGGCGGCGACCGCCGGGTTGGCCGCGGCCTCGCGGACCTCCGCGAACACCTTCTCCAGCTGGCCCTGGAAGTCCTGCAGCGCCTGCTCGGCCTCTTCCAGCGTGATGTCGCCGCGACCGATGAGGGACTCGGTGTAGAGCTTGCGCACCGAGCGCTTCTTGTCGATCAGGTCGTACATCAGCGGCTGCGTGAAGGACGGGTTGTCGGCCTCGTTGTGACCGCGGCGGCGGTAGCAGATGAGGTCGATGACGACGTCCTTGTTGAACGCCTGGCGGAACTCGAAGGCGAGCCGCGCGACGCGGACCACGGCCTCCGGGTCGTCGCCGTTGACGTGGAAGATCGGCGCCTCGATCATGCGGGCCACGTCGGTGGCGTACATGGAGGAGCGCGAGGACGTCGGGGCGGCGGTGAAGCCGACCTGGTTGTTGATGACGATGTGGACCGTGCCGCCGGTGCGGTAGCCGCGCAGCTGCGACATGTTCAGCGTCTCGGCGACCACGCCCTGGCCCGCGAACGCGGCGTCGCCGTGCAGGGCGACGGGCAGGACGGTGAAGTCCGTGCCGGCCTTGCCGATGACGTCCTGCTTGGCGCGGACGACACCCTCCAGGACCGGGTCGACCGCCTCCAGGTGGGAGGGGTTGGCGACCAGCGAGACCTTGATCTGCTCGCCGTCGAGGCCCGTGAAGGTGCCCTCGGCGCCCAGGTGGTACTTCACGTCGCCGGAGCCGTGCATCGACTTCGGGTCGAGGTTGCCCTCGAACTCGCGGAAGATCTGCGCGTACGACTTGCCGACGATGTTCGCCAGCACGTTCAGGCGGCCGCGGTGGGCCATGCCGATGGCGACCTCGTCGAGGCGGGCCTCGGCCGCGGAGTCGATGACCGCGTCCAGCAGCGGGATGACGGACTCGCCGCCCTCCAGGGAGAAGCGCTTCTGGCCGACGTACTTCGTCTGCAGGAAGGTCTCGAACGCCTCGGCGGCGTTCAGGCGGCGCAGGATGCGCAGCTGCTCCTCGCGCTCAGGCTTGCTGTGCGCGCGCTCGATGCGGTCCTGGATCCACTTGCGCTGCTTGGGGTCCTGGATGTGCATGAACTCGACGCCGGTGGTGCGGCAGTACGAGTCGCGCAGCACGCCGAGGATGTCGCGCAGCTTCATCATCGACTTGCCGGCGAAGCCGCCGACCGCGAACTCGCGCTCCAGGTCCCACAGGGTGAGGCCGTGCTCGGTGATGTCCAGGTCGGGGTGCTTGCGCTGCTTGTACTCCAGCGGGTCGGTGTCGGCCATGACGTGGCCGCGGACCCGGTAGGAGTGGATCAGCTCGAAGACGCGGGCGGCCTTCGTGACGTCGTCGTCGTGCGAGGCGTCGATGTCCCGGAGCCAGCGGACCGGCTCGTACGGGATGCGCAGCGACTCGAAGACGTCGTCGTAGAAGCCGTTCTCGCCGAGCAGCAGGTTGGCGACGATGCGGAGGAACTCGCCGGAGGCCGCGCCCTGGATGACCCGGTGGTCGTAGGTCGAGGTCAGGGTCATGACCTTGGAGATGCCCAGCTTGTTCAGGGTGTCCTGGGAGGTGCCCTGGAACTCGGCGGGGTAGTCCATGGAGCCGACGCCCATGATGACCGACTGACCGGGCATCAGGCGGGGCACGGAGTGGACGGTGCCGAGGCCGCCGGGGTTGGTCAGGGAGACCGTCACGCCGGTGAAGTCGTCCATCGTCAGCTTGCCGACGCGGGCGCGGCGGACGATGTCCTCGTAGGCCTGCCAGAACTCGAAGAAGTTCAGCGTCTCGGCCTTCTTGATGCCGGCGACGACGAGCTGGCGGTCGCCGTTCGGCTTCACCAGGTCGATCGCGAGGCCGAAGTTCACGTGCTCCGGCTTGACCAGGGTCGGCTTGCCGTCCTTCTCCGCGAAGGAGTAGTTCATCGACGGCATGGCCTTGATCGCCTGCACCATCGCGTAGCCGATCAGGTGCGTGAAGGAGATCTTCCCGCCCCGGGCGCGCTTGAGGTGGTTGTTGATGACGATCCGGTTGTCGAACAGCAGCTTCACCGGGACGGCGCGGACGGACGTGGCCGTCGGGACGTCGAGGGAGGCGTTCATGTTCTTCGCCACGGCCGCGGCCGGGCCGCGGAGCGTCACCAGTTCGGGGCCGGCAGGGGCCTCGGTGGCGGGCGCGGCCTTCGGGGCGGCGGCGGGGGCAGGGGTGGCCTGAGCAGGCGCGGCCGGTGCGGCGGCCGGGGCCTGAGACGTGACAGTCACAGCGGGAGCACCAGAGGGGGTGGCAGGAGCAGAGGCAGGAGCTGAAACAGAAGCAGGGGCCGGCGCGGGCGCGGGCTCCGGGGAGGTCACCGTCGTGGTCACGGCGCCGGCCGCCCCCGTGGCGGTGGCGTCGGCGTCGGCGGCGGCGGGTGCAGCCTGCGCGGGAGCGGCCTGTGCGGAGGCGCCCCCACCGGGCTTGTAATCGGCGAAGAAGTCCCACCAGGCACGGTCGACCGAATTCGGGTCCTGGAGGTACTGCTGGTAGATCTCGTCGACGAGCCACTCATTCGCGCCGAAGCCCGAGGCGGGGTTCTTCCCGCCCTCTGGTTCGGACGTGGTGCTCGGGTTACTCGGGGACTGTGGCGACACGGCGGCAACCGCCCTCTTCCGCTTCACAAGGTGGTGGACAGCGGGAATAAAGGCTACGCCTCCCCCGCGGGGTGATGCAGGCCGGGCGGGACTTACGTCGTGCAAGTCACATCGAACGGCGGGTTTCACCGCTGGAAATGGCGGGAAACAAGCCTGGTTTGCGTACGCGCGATCGAGGTTGCGGCCATCTGGCCGCACCCTTGACCTGATCCCCGGCACGGTGTGGCCGAGATCATGAGCTTCCCTGTTCGAACCCTACGTCAACCTGCTGCTTTGGGTACTCCCGGAAGGGTGACCCGGATCCGGCAACCGCGCGAGCTTTCGGCCACGCCTATGTCACCACCGTGCAGCCCGACCGCCCAGCGGGCGATCGCCAGACCCAGCCCGGTGCCCCCGTCGCCGCCCGTGGCGCTGCCCCGGTTGAACCTCTCGAAGACCCGGTACCGCTCGGACTCGGGGATGCCGGGGCCCTCGTCCAGGACCTCCAGCGTCAGGCTGCCGGGCCGCTCGCCCCGCCGGGCCCGGACCGTGACCCGGCCGTGCGGGGGGCTGTG
This sequence comes from Streptomyces sp. NPDC101118, assembly GCF_044759445.1. Classification (NCBI taxonomy): domain Bacteria; kingdom Bacillati; phylum Actinomycetota; class Actinomycetes; order Kitasatosporales; family Streptomycetaceae; genus Streptomyces; species Streptomyces sp. NPDC101118. Next base: position 179,270 of record NZ_JBIVZG010000001.1, read on the forward strand.
CTTGATCGCGTTGTCGACCAGGTTGGCCACCACCTGGTGCAGCCGCTCGGCGTCCGCGTGCGCGGTCAGCTCGGGCGGGAACACGTCCAGGTGCAGGTGTACGTCGGCCCGCGCGTGGTTCCCCGAGCCCGAGGCCAGCCCGCGCCGCCCGGCGGCCAGGCCGGCCTCCTTCAGCACGCCGGACAGGTAGGGCCACACCTCGAAGCGGCGGGCCCGCAGCGGGACGACCCCGTTGTCCAGCCGGGACAGGTCCAGCAGGGTCTCGACCAGGCCGCCCAGCCGCTCGGTCTGCTTCAGTGCCGTCCGCATGGTCTCGGGATCGGCCGCCGAGACGCCGTCCACCACGTTCTCCAGCACCGCCCGCAGGGCGGCGATCGGGGTGCGCAGCTCGTGGGAGACGTTGGCGACCAGCTCCTTGCGGTGCCGGTCCACCGCCTCCAGGTCGTCGGCCATGCTGTTGATCGTCACGGCCAGGTCGCCCAGCTCGTCGCGGCGGCCCGCACCGCTGACCCGGCGCGTGTAGTCGCCGTGGGAGATGGCCCGGGCGACGGTGTTCATCTCGTCCAGGGGCGCGGTGAGGCCGTGCGCCACGAACTGGGTGATCAGCATCGAGGCGATCACCGAGAACACGGTGATGAACCGCAGCTCGGTCTCCGTGCGCAGGGCCACCATCAGCAGGCCCGTGGTGATGAAGACCGAGACGACCACGAGGGTGCCGAGCTTGGTCTTGATCGAGAAGGGGCGGAGCCCCGCCCCGGGCCGGGGCGTCATGACGCCGGGGTCTCCAGCGCGTAGCCCACGCCGTGCACCGTGCGGATCCGCTCGGCGCCGATCTTCCGGCGCAGGGCCTTGATGTGGCTGTCCACGGTCCGGGTGCCGGAGGCGTCGGCCCAGTCCCACACCTCGGCGAGCAGCTGCTCGCGCGACAGGACCGCCCGCGGGGTGCCGGCCAGGCAGACCAGCAGGTCGAACTCGGTCGGGGTGAGGTGGACGTCCTCGGCGGAGACCCGCACCCGGCGCTGGGCGTGGTCGATCTCCAGGTCGCCCAGGCGGAGCGTGCCGCCTCTCGGCGTGTGGGCGGCCAGCGCCGCCCGCTCGACGCGGCGCAGCAGGACGTGCACCCGGGCGGCCAGCTCGCGCATGGAGAACGGCTTGGTCATGTAGTCGTCGGCGCCGACGCCGAGGCCCACCAGCATGTCGGTCTCGTCGTCGCGCGCAGTGAGCATGAGGACCGGCAGCGGGCGCTGGGCCTGCACGCGGCGGCAGACCTCCAGCCCGTCGAAGCCGGGCAGCATCACGTCGAGGACCAGCAGGTCGGGCTGCCAGCTCTCGGCGGCCGCCACGGCCGCCGGGCCGTCACCGGCCGTCTGCACCTGGAAGCCCTCGGCCCGCAGCCGGGCCGCGATCGCGTCGGCGATCGTCTGGTCGTCCTCGACGACCAGGACGCGCCGCTGGGCGCCGGGAGTCGCCGCAACGCCGTTCTGGGTGGTCTGTGTGTGTTCCATCGCCCCGCCCCTGGGAGTTGCCTAGCAATGATCCGGCGTGTTCGGTGAGCAGCGTAGAGGACCCGTCGGCCTGCGGCTATGCGGGGTTGCGACCGAGATGCACCACGTCCGGGACGCCTCGGGCAACCGGCACCTCTTCGGTCCGTACCTGCTGGAATCCGGCATTCCGCAGGGCCTCCTCGAATGCGGCGGACGGCTGGGCCGACCACACGGCCAGTACCCCCCCGGGGTTCAGCCGGGCCCGGCAGTCCGCCAGTCCCGCCGGGCCGTAGAGCCCCTGGTTGTCGTCGGTGACCGTCCAGTCCGGGCCGTTGTCGATGTCCAGGCAGAGGGCGTCGTACCGGTCGGCCGAGGTGTGCAGGTGGGCCACCAGGTCCGTGTGCAGGATCACGACGCGGGGGTCGGCGAGCGCCCCGGCCGTCAGCTCGGCGAGGGGGCCCGCGCGGTGCCAGTCGATGATCGCGCCCTCACGCTCGGCGACGGCGATCCGCCCCCAGCGCCCCTGGCCGGCGGCGTGGACCAGGGAGAAGCCGACGCCCAGCCCCCCGATCAGCACCGCCGGGTCGGTCACGGACGGGTCGAGGCCGGCCAGGGCGGCGTCCACCAGCAGGCGCTCGGAGCGGCCGTCGGAGGTGTCCATGAGGAAGCAGCCGTTCGCGATGATCTCGTACCGGCCGTCGTGCCTGCGCAGGACGACCTCTCCGTACGGGCCCTCGCGCCGGTCCAGCGTCACCGCCGTCGTCATGCCTGCTCCTCCCTGTGGCCCGGGTCGCGCCGGGCCGGCCCAGTCGGCCCCGTCGGCCCCGTCGGCCCAGTCGGCCTGGGCCGGCACCAGGCACAACGCGGCCCCGGCGCCGGGGGTTCCGGCGGCGGGGGTGCCGGTGCGGGGCCGGGGTTGAGGGTGCGCGGCCGGGTTGCGGGTTGACGGGCGCCGGCGCCGGCGGCGGCCGGCGCCCGTGCCGGCCGGGGTCAGGAGCGCGGGGCGTCCCGTTCGACGTACCGCTCCAGCTGCTTCAGTTCCCTGCGGCCCTCGACGGAGGTGCCGTAGGTGCGGTCCCAGGTGAGCGGAGCGACGGTGATGTGGCCGCGCTGCACCCAGGTGGAGTCCGCGTCGGGCCGGGTCTCGGCACACTCGCCGGTGCCGTCGCACAGCCCGAGCACGATCCGGAAGGCGTCGCCGGTGCCCTGCCGCTCGTACGCGTGGAAGGCGACCGCACCGTCGCCGACGCGGGTCCACACCGGGGGCTTGGCCCGCTGTCCCTCGCTGACGTCGGGGTAGTCGACCTTGACCGCGAACTCGTCGGTGAGCAGGCCCTCCTCCTTCAGGCCCGCCACGAAGCGGGCGCCGAACTCGGCGTGCGCGCGGTAGTTGACCAGCGGGAAGGAGGTGAAGTCCCGGTCGCCCGAGGAGCTGAAGGCCACGGCGGGGACGCCCGCGTCGATGGCGGCCACGGCTGCTCCGACGGTGCCGGAGTCGTTGACCGACGCGCTGACGTTCCAGCCCGAGTTGATGCCCGTCAGGACCAGGTCCGGGCCGTCGGCCCAGCCGGCCCTGGCCGCCAGGCCACCGCGCAGCGCCAGCTTGACGGTGTCGGCGGGCGTGGCGCTCGGGGTGTCCGGCCCGCAGGGGCCGTCGGCCAGACAGACGCCGAAGACCTTGCCGCCCGACGGAGCGCCCGAGCAGTCGCCACGGTAGGCGGCGGGCAGCTCGGTGCGCTGCTGGACGTTGAGCACGCCGCCGTTGGTGACGGCGGTGCCGCGGCCGCTCTGCACCTGCCAGGGCGCCATCACGACCACGTCTGCGCCTGCGGCGCAGACGGCGCGGCGGAGCTCGTACAGGCCGAGGCCGTCGGAGTTCGAGGCCTTGGCTGCCTGCATGGAGTCGTCGTTCGAGATCAGGATCCGCATGCCGGCGAGGGGGCGGGCGGGGGGCGTCGTCGTGGGGGTGGGCGGGGTGGCGTAGGCGGTGGTGCCGAGGCCTGCGATCAGTGCGGTGGCGGCGGTGAGGGCGGTGGTTCTGGTGCGCATGGGATCCCTTTCGGGGGTGCGGGTGGGTGGGGTGGGGTGGGTGCGGGGCGCCCGGTGCCGGGTGCCGCGTGCGGGGTTCCGGGTGTGGGTGCGGGGTGCCGGGTGCGGCGCCCTGTGGGGGGTCGTGCGGTGCGGCGTTGTGCGGTGCGGTGCCGTGCCGTGCGGTGCGTGCGGTGCCGTGTCGTGCGGTGCGCTGCCGTGCCGTGCGCTGCCGTGCGGTTCGGGGCGGCGTCGTGCCGGGTGCGGTGCGGTTGGGGTGCGGGTGGTTGCCCTGCGGGGCTGGTCCCCTACCCGCCCTTTCTCCGTTTCCCGGGCTGCGCCCGGACCCCTTTCGGGGGCTCCGCCCCCGGACCCCCGCTCCTCAAACGCCGGAGGGGCTGGGTATGCCTGCGGAGCGGGAAGCGCCCGACGCGCGAGACGCGCCCGCGGCGCTGGGCCGGCCGAGGCCCGCGGATGTGCTCGCGGTGCTCGGTTTGCTGGTGTTTGTGGATGTGCTGGTGGTGCTGGGCTGGCCGAGGCCCGCGGATGTGCTCGCGGTGCTCGGTTTGCTGGTGTTTGTGGATGTGCTGGTGGTGCTGGGCTGGCCGAGGCCCGCGGATGTGCTCGCGGTGCTCGGTTTGCCGGTGCTTGCGGATGTGCTGGTGGTGCTGGGCCGGCCGGTGCCCCTCGGATATGCCCGGGATGCTGGGCTGGCCGGTGCCCGTGGGTGCGCTCGTGGTGCAGGGCGTGCCGGCGGCCCGGGATGTCGCCGGACACGGGAGGCGCCGGCGGGGCCGGGTTCGCGTAGCGAGTTCCAGCCTCGCCGCCGTTCCGTGAGCGGCTTGGGTCGTGCAGCGCATGTCAGCCTCGCCGGCGTTTGAGGCGCGGGGTCCGGGGCGGAGCCCCGCGGCCTCAGCCGGCCCGGCGCTTGAGGGCGGAGGGGGTCCGGGGCATGCCCCGGTGAACGGGAGAAGGGCGGGGTGGGGCTGCCCGCGCAGCGGCCGGCGTCCGCGCGGGTGGTGCGCGGGTGCCCGTCGGCGTGGACGGGCACCCGCGCGGCGAGGCCGTCAGGTGCCTCGCGGTCTGGGGCGGGCCGGCCGGTACACGGCGAGCGGTGCCGTGCGTCCGGCCGGCCCGCGGCGGGGTGCGGCGGATGGTGCCGTGCGTCCGGCCGGCTTCCGGTGGGGGCCGGGCGGGATGCGGTGGCCGGGCGGCAGGTCGGGGCCGGGCGGTGCCGGGCGGCAGGTCGGTGCGGGGCGGGAGCCCGGCGGCTCGCGCCGGTCAGAGGAGGAGGCCGTGGCCGTGGGGGAAGACCGGGTCCGCCGTGTCGTTCGGGACGTCCGGCCGGGAGGCCTCCACGGCGGCCATCGAGCGCGGCAGCTCGAACGGGAGGCGGCCCTCGGCCCGCGCCCGCCCGAAGGCCACGTCGAACAGGGCCTCGTCCGCGGCCCCGTAGTCGGCGACCAGGGCGGCCGCGCGCTCGGCGATCTCCGGGATGACCGCGGCCCGTTCCAGGTTGATGCAGACCAGCGTCGGCACGGTGTCGAGCAGCCGCAGGATCCCCGCCAGCTCCTCCTCGGGGAAGTCCAGCCGGCCCGAGTGGAAGAAGGACTCGAAGAGGTTCTCCCGCGGCTCGTACGGCGTGCGCAGCCTCAGCACCGCCAGGTCCGCTTCCTCGGGCCGGTCCACGACCTCGCCGTACCGGCCCGCGACCGCAGGGTCGACGTTCTCGGTGTACAGGCGCGGCCGCCCGGCCACCGGCAGGGTGCCCCCGCGGTTGGTCAGCACGGTCAGCGAGCGGCGCTGGGCGGTGGCGCCGAGCGCCGCGAAGTCGGCGCGGCCCACCGTCTCCTCGGCCAGGTCCGGGTCGACGTACGGGTCCTCGAAGAGCCCGAGCGTGAACTTCTCGCGCAGCAGGCGGCGTACGGACGTGTCGATCCGGGACCCGGCGATCCGGCCCGAGCGCACCAGCTCGACGATCACCTCGGGGCACTGCTCGCCGCCGAACTGGTCGGCACCGGCGTCCAGCGCCCGGGCCGCCCGCTCGGCGACCGGGAGGTGCTCCAGGCCCCAGGCGCGGGCCTCGTGCACCTCGCCGAAGATGGTGGAGTCGGTCAGCAGGCCCCAGTCGGTGCAGACGATCCCCCCGAAGCCCAGCTCCTCGCGGAGCAGCCCGGTGATCACGCCCTTGCTGAAGCCGAAGCCGACCTCCTCCCAGTCGGTGCCGACGGGCTGGCCGTAGTACGGCATCATCTGCGAGCACCCGGCGGCCACGGCCTCCCGGAACGGCGCCAGGTGGTGGTCGCGCAGCCCGCCCGGGTAGACCTGCTCCTTGCCGTGCGGGAAGTGCGGGTCCTCGCCGTCCTTCTGCGGGCCACCGCCCGGGAAGTGCTTGACCATCGCCGCCACGGAGCGGGTGCCGAGCTCCTCGCCCTGCAGGCCGCGGACGTACGCCCGTACCAGCTCGCCGGTCAGCTTCGCGTCGGAGCCGAAGGTGCCGGTCTGGCGGGCCCAGCGCGGCTCGGTGGCCAGGTCGATCTGCGGGTGGAGAGCCACCCGGAACCCGACGGACAGGTACTCGCGGCGCACCGTGTCCGCGAACCGGAAGACCAGCTCGGGGTCGCCGATCGCGGCCAGCCCCAGTGCCTCGGGCCAGGCAGAGAAGGCGCCGGAGTTGAAGGACGCGCCGACGTTGTCGGTGAAGGCGTGGCGCGGGTCCGTGGACAGGGTGACGGGGATGCCCAGACGGGTCTGGGCGGCCATCTCCTGCACGGCGTTCTGCCAGCGGGCCATCTCACGGGCGCCGTAGGTGCCGAGCAGGTTGAAGTGGGTGAGCAGCCGCTCGCCGACCAGCTCCGGGGTGCTGTACGGGAGCAGCGAGCCGTCGGTCTCGGTGACCGGGGTGCCGTCCGGGTTCATCGTCAGCATGGAGTGGAAGAGCTGGCCGGCCTTCTCCTCCAGCGTCATGCGGGAGAGCAGGTCCTCGACGCGCCGGTCGACGGGGAGGGCGGCGTCCCGGTAGGCGGGGGTGGTCATGGGCGTACTCCTGGGCTGGCGGGGCGGCGGGCGCTGCAGGGGCGGGAGGGGTAGGAGGGGCGGGAGGGGCGGTGAGGGGGCCGCTGGGGCCGGGGCGGCGGGGCGGCGGGGCGGACCGGGCCGGGGCCACAGGCTAAGTGTGAAAACCGAGTGGGTGCTAGGTTTTGGAAAAGTGATCCAGGTCACGCCCGGAAGGGGGCGAACCAGTGTGCTCAGGGGTCATTTCCGGCACCGCTTAAGGTGTCGCGCATGGCACAGGACAAGGGGCGGACGGCCCGGACGGGCGCGGGCCGGGGGACCTACGCGGTGGGCGACGCCCGTCGGCAGAAGATCCTCGACACCGCGGTGGAGCACTTCGCGCGCTTCGGGTTCCACGCCTCGTCGCTGGCGCGCATCGCGACCGACTGCGGGATCACCCAGGGCGGCCTGCTGCACCACTTCCGCAGCAAGGAGGACCTGCTGCTGTCCGTGCTGGAGCTGAGCGAACAGCACGACATCGAGCGGCTGTTCACGGAGCCGCCGGCCTCCGTCGCCGAGCACTTCCTCCGGGTGGTCGAGCTGGCCGGGGACAACACCCGGCGCCCCGGCATCGTCCGGATGTTCAACAACCTCGTGGGGGAGTCCGGCGACCCCGGCCACCCCGCCCACGACTACTTCAGGGAGCGGTACGCGCGGGTGCTCGGCGACACCGTCGAGCTGCTGGAATCCGGGATCGCGAGCGGTGAGCTGCGCCCCGGCACGGACTGCGAGGGCGTCGGCCGCGAGCTGCTCGCGATGATGGACGGGCTCCAGATCCAGTGGATCCTGGACCCGGCCGCGCTGCCGGACATGCCGCAGCGCCTGCGTGCGTACCTCGACCTCCGGCTGCGGTCGGTCTCCGCGGACGGCACGGGGCTCCCGGCGGCCTGAGGCGCCCCTCCGCGGCGGGAGGCTGGGCCGTGGCGTGGGGCCGCGGTGGTGCGGGGCGGCGGTGGTGCGGGGCCGCGGCGCGGGAGGCCGGGCAGGGGCCGGGTCTGCCGCGAGCCGCGTGTGCGGCGGGCAGGCGGCGGGGCCTCCTCCCGGAAGCCCGCCTGGGCGACCGCGTCCGGGGTGCCCCGTCCGGGAGTCCTCGCCCGGGGGCGTCGCCGGGCCCCGCCGCGCCGACGCCGGGCAACCGCGTTCGGGAGGCCCCGTCGGGCGGCTGCGGCCGGGCCGCCTCGCCCGGGGGCGCCTCCGGGGCGACCGCGTCCGGGCGACCCGTCGGGCGACCGCGTTCGGGAGGCTCCGTTCGCGCGGCGCCGCCGGGCCCCGGCGCGCCCGGTGCCTCCGGACCGTCAGGAGAACGGGGGCAGGGCGTCGATCACCCGGGCCAGGGACGGCGACAGCGGGTCGGCCGCTCCGATCTCGTACCCGCCGTGCACGATCTGGTACGTGAACCCGTCCCGCACCGGCTCCTCCGGGAACTGGACGCGCTCCTGGCGCGGGAAGTCGGCCGCCGCGAGGGCGGCCCGCAGCCGGGCGAGCCCGGCGGGCGTCATCCGGCCGCCGTCGGTGGGCCTGGCGCTCGCGAGCCGCTGGTAGGACCCGTCCTCCTTGACGAGGACGCTCTCGTGCACGCCCGCGAAACCCCCGGTACGGGTGACGGACACCAGCCGCTCGGCGGCCTTGGAGGGGGAGGCGGACGGGGCACCGGACGGTTCGGTGGACGGCACGGCGGACGGTGCCGCGGACGACGGCCGGGAGCCGTCCGGGGAGGGCGAACCGTCCGAAGTGGCCGACGGGGAAGGGGACATGGCGGCGTCCCGGTCCCCGGGCCCGCACCCGCCCATCCCCGCGACCGCCGCGGCGACGACGGCCGCGACCGCCAGCGAACGCCGAACGAGGGACACCGACCGGAACGCGCTCACGCCCCACCTCCGCACCGTGGATCCTGGCCGACCACCGAGTATGGAGCCACCGCCCGCGTACGGAAACCTCCCGGAGGCCGTCATCAGCCGGACAGCAGACGCCCCAGCCCCGCGGCGGGAGTTCGGGGGGCGGGCCGCCGCGTGGCGCGGCACCGTGCGCCGCGGCATGGTGTGGCGCGGCACCGTCTGGCGGCGCACCCGGCCCCTGCTGCCCGGGCTCGTCGCGCTCTGCCTCGGCCTCTGGGGCCTTGAGCGGGGGCCCGCCATGTGGCGGGACGAGTCCGTCACCCACCAGGTGGCCCACCGCACCGCCGGGGAGCTGTGGGCGCTGCTCGGCCACGTCGACGCCGTGCACGGCCTCTACTACTTCCTCATGCACGCTGTCTTCGGCGTCTGGGACGGCGGCCTGTGGGCGCTGCGCCTGCCCTCCGTGCTGGCCACGGCCGCGGCCGCGTACGCGGTGGCGGCGATCGCGGGGACCCGCGCCGGACCGAGGGCGGCCGCGGCGGCGGGGACCGCGTACGCGGTGCTGCCGCCGGTGCAGCAGTACGCGCAGGAGGGGCGTTCGTACGCGCTGGTCGCCGCGGCCGTGGTGTGGGCGACGTACGCGCTGCTGCGCGGCCGGTGGGTCGCTTACGCCGGCCTGCTCCTCCTCGCCTGCTGGCTGCACCAGTTCGCGCTGCTCGCCCTGGCCGCGCACGCCGTGGTGGCGTGGCGGACGCGGGCCTGGCGGTGGTGCGCGCTCGCCGTCGCGGCCGGCGTGCTGCCGCTCGCCCTGGTGGCCGCGGGCCAGGCCGGGGCGCAGCTGGGGTGGCTGGGGCGGCCGGCCTGGCAGGACTGGCTCGCGTACGCCGTGGCGGCCGGCGCGGGCCTGCTCCTGGCGCGGGGCGCGGAGCGGGAACGCGTGCGCGTGGCACTGCCGTTGCTGCTGCTGCCGCCCGGTGTGCTGCTGGCGGTCTCGCTGGTCCACCCCTGGTACGTCGACCGGTACGTCCTCTACGCCCTCGCGGGCCTCGCCCTGCTGGTGTCGCGGTGGCGGGTGGTGCTGCTGGTGGCGGTGCTCGGCCTGCCGTGGTCGCTGTGGCTCCGGACGCCGGAGAGCCGCAAGGACGACGCCGTGGCGGTGGCCGCCGCCGTCCGCGAGCTGTCCCGGCCGGGAGACGGGGTCCTCTTCCTGCCGGCCCGACGCCGCGAGTGGCTGCTCTCCTCGCCCGAGGTGTACGGAGGCCTGCGCGACCTGGCGCTGGCCCGCTCCCCGGCCGCGTCGGGCACCCTCCAGGGCACCGAACTGCCCTCGACGGAGCTGCGCGCGGCCCTGCTGGACAGCCCCCGCGTGATCGCCCTCTCGGACCCGCCGGACCAGCCGCGCGACCGCCTCCCGAGGGAGGCCGTCAAACGCCAGATCCTGGTCGCCCACTTCGACCTCTGCACCCACCGCCACGCCCACGGCGCCGCCGTCGCGCTGTACGCCCGCCCGGGCGAATGCCCCCACCCGCCCCGGGGCCGCTGACCGGCAAGGACGGCACCCTCACGCTGTGTTCGCCGACGGCGAACGGGGGGTGGGGAACATACGGGGGCTCACGTGCATTGAGTCGGCATAGCTCAACTTCACTGCCGGAGGGAAGATCATGGCTTCGACGTCCGCAACGCTCACGCTGCCCGTTCTGCCGCTCGACGACGAGGTCGTGCTGCCCGGCATGGTCGTGCCGCTCGATCTGACGGACGGTGAGGTGCGGGCCGCGGTCGAGGCGGCACAGGCCGCCTCCGGGAGCGGGAAACCCCGGGTGCTGCTCGTGCCGCGGGTCGACGGGACGTACGCCGGGACCGGAGTGCTCGGCACCGTCGAGCAGGTGGGCCGGCTCTCCGACGGCGACCCCGGCGCCCTGATCCGCGGCCGCGGCCGCGTCCGCATCGGCGCCGGCACCACCGGGCCCGGAGCCGCGCTCTGGGTGGAGGGCGAGACCGTCGCCGAGCACGTGCCCGATCCGCTGCCCGGCTCGGTCGCCGAGCTGGTCAAGGAGTACAAGGCCCTCGCCACCAGCTGGCTGAAGAAGCGCGGCGCCTGGCAGGTCGTCGACCGGGTGCAGCAGATCGAAGGCGTCGGCGCGCTCGCCGACAACTCCGGCTACTCGCCCTTCCTGACGGTCGCCCAGAAGGTCGAGCTGCTGGAGACCGCCGACCCGGTCGCCCGCCTCCGGCTCGCCATCACCTGGCTGCGCGAGCACCTCGCCGAGCAGGACGTGGCGGAGTCCATCGCCAAGGACGTGCAGGAAGGCGTGGAGAAGCAGCAGCGCGAGTTCCTGCTCCGCCGTCAGCTGGAGGCGGTGCGCAAGGAGCTGCGCGAGCTGAACGACGACGCCGAGGGCGAGGAGTCCGACGACTACCGTGCCCGCGTGGAGGCCGCCGACCTGCCCGAGAAGGTCCGCGAGGCCGCCCTCAAGGAGGTCGACAAGCTGGAGCGGTCCAGCGACCAGTCGCCCGAGGGCTCCTGGATCAGGACCTGGCTCGACACCGTCCTCGAACTGCCGTGGAACGAGCGGACCGAGGACGCGTACGACATCCAGGGCGCCCGCGCCGTCCTCGACGCCGAGCACGCCGGCCTGGACGACGTGAAGGAGCGCATCACCGAGTACCTCGCCGTGCGCAAGCGGCGCGGCGACCGCGGCATGGGCCTGGTCGGCGGCCGCCGCGGCGGCGCCGTGCTGGCGCTCGTCGGTCCGCCCGGGGTGGGCAAGACCTCCCTCGGCGAATCCGTGGCGCACGCCATGGGGCGCAAGTTCGTACGGGTCGCGCTGGGCGGCGTACGCGACGAGGCCGAGGTCCGCGGCCACCGGCGCACCTACGTCGGCGCGCTCCCCGGCCGGATCGTCCGCGCGATCAAGGAGGCCGGGTCGATGAACCCGGTGGTGCTCCTGGACGAGATCGACAAGGTGGGCTCCGACTTCCGGGGCGACCCGGCCGCCGCCCTGCTGGAGGTCCTGGACCCCGCGCAGAACCACACCTTCCGGGACCACTACCTGGAGGTGGAGCTGGACCTCAGCGACGTCGTGTTCCTGGCGACGGCGAACGTACTGGAGGCCATCCCCGAGGCCCTCGCCGACCGCATGGAGCTGGTCAGGCTCGACGGCTACACCGAGGACGAGAAGGTCGTCATCGCCCGCGACCACCTGCTCCCGCGCCAGCTGGAGCGGGCCGGGCTCGGTGCCGACGAGGTGACCCTGGGCGAGGACGCGCTGCGCAGGCTCGCCGGCGAGTACACCCGCGAGGCGGGCGTCCGCACCCTGGAGCGGTCCGTCGCCCGGCTGCTCCGCAAGGTGGCCGCGCAGCACGAACTGGGCGAGCGGGAGCTGCCGTTCCACATCGGCGCCGGCGACCTGCGTGAGCTGATCGGGCGGCCGCACCACGTGCCGGAGTCCGCGCAGGACCCCGCCGAGCGGCGCACGGCGGTGCCGGGCGTGGCGACCGGACTGGCCGTCACCGGCGCGGGCGGTGACGTGCTGTTCGTCGAGGCCTCGCTCGCCGACCCGGAGACCGGGGCGGCCGGGCTGACCCTCACCGGCCAGCTGGGCGACGTCATGAAGGAGTCGGCGCAGATCGCGCTGAGCTTCCTGCGCTCGCACGGCGCCGAGCTGGAGCTGCCGGTGGCCGACCTCAAGGACCGGGGCGTGCACATCCACTTCCCGGCGGGCGCGGTCCCCAAGGACGGGCCGAGCGCGGGCATCACGATGACCACGGCACTGGCCTCGCTGCTCTCCGGGCGGCAGGTCCGCACGGACGTGGCGATGACCGGCGAGGTCTCGCTGACCGGCCGGGTGCTGCCGATCGGCGGGGTCAAGCAGAAGCTGCTGGCCGCGCACCGGGCCGGGCTGACCACGGTGATCATCCCGAAGCGGAACGAGCCGGACCTGGACGACGTGCCGGCGGAGGTACTGGACACCCTCGACGTGCACCCGGTCACCGACGTGCGGCAGGTGCTGGAGCTGGCGCTGGCGGAGGCGGAGGTGGTGGTCGCGGCGGCGGCCTGAGGGCCTGGCGGCCTGGCGCAGCCGGGCCGTCCGGCGGGGTGGCCGGGCGTCGGCCCGGCCTCGGCCCGGCCTGACGCGGGTGCCCCGGCCGACGGGGCGGGCCTGACGGCCTCGCGGCGGCAGCCTGACCGTCGCCGGGTGGGCCGGCCTTGACGCGGTCGGCGTGGCGGGGGCTGGTCCTGGCCGGTCCGGTCGGCCGGGGCAGCGTACGCCGTCCGTTCTGGGCCGTGCGGCCGATGACGGTCCCAGGGGGGCGCGGGTGTACGGACCCCCGCGCCCCCCTGACTGATACTGGTGTTCCCCCGCGGCGGGGGGACACCACGTGAGGGGAGCGGGACGTGCAGGGCAGCGGAGACCAGGAGTTCCTCGCGCTGGAGCGGGAGCTTTCCGTCTTCCTCCGGCGCGCCCGCGCGTCGTCGGGCGAGATGGCCCGGGAGCTGCATCCCGAGCTGGAGCCCGCCGCGTACGGACTGCTCGTCCGCCTGGAGGACGCGGGCCGGCAGCGCGCCACCGACCTGGCGGCGTACTTCGGGGTCGGCAAGGCCACCATGAGCCGGCAGCTGAGGGCCTTGGAAGACCTGGGGCTGGTGGCCCGCGAGCCGGACCCGGCCGACGGCCGCGCCTTCCTGGTGGGGCTGACCCCGTCCGGCCGGGAGCGCTTCCTGCGGGTGCGGGACGCTCGCCGCGAGCAGTACCGCCGGAAGCTGGCCGGCTGGGACCGGGGCGAGGTCGCGGAGCTGGCCCGCCTGCTGAACCAGCTGAACGAGGGCAGCGACACCTGACGCTCCGGTTCCCGGCCCGTACCGCTCCCGTGCCGGTCCCGTGCCGGGTGCGGCGCCGTGGTGGTGCGGGTCGTTGCCGCTGCGCGGAGCCGGTTCCCCACCCCGCCCCTTCCCGAAACCGGGGCTCCGCCCCAGACCCCGCGCCTCAAACGCCGGCGAGGCTTGATTTCAGCCCCTCCGGCGTTTGAGGAGCGGGTCCGGGCAGAGCCCGGGGAACGGAGGAAGGGCGGGGCGGGGAGAAGCCCCGCAGGGCAACCACCCGCACCCCGGCACGGGATCCGGAACCGGAGCAATCTGGACCCGGCAGGGGAGCGCCCCCGGAACGGGACCGGTGTCGGGCCCGGCCCGCAGGGTCAGAGTTCGGCGTAGGCCACCGACGCGTCGTCGTGGCGTTTGCCGCGGGCCGCGCCTGCGGGACCGCGCTCCAGGGCACGGACCCGGTCGATCACCGCGGCGGCCCCCTCCTTCTGCAGGAGGCGGAGAAGGTCCGCCCAGTCCCCCGAACCAAAGACGTCCACCCACCGCGTCGCCCCGTCCGTCAGGGCGGCCAGCGCCGACACGGCCTCCCGCGGCGTCGTGCCGGTGACCGCCCGCGCCGCCACCGACGGGTCCGCCGCGGCGGTGAAGAAGCCGCCCTCCGCGTTGCGCAGCGCATCGGTGGCCGCCACCGAGCGCAGCACCTCCCGCGGCACCCGGTCCAGCCGGTCGTCCCGCACCGCGGTGACCTCCCCGAGCGGATCCCGCAGCAGCAGCACCGAGTCCGACAGCACCAGGTGCTCCACGGACCGCTCGTCCCAGCGCGCCATGACCACCGTCGCCTGCGGCGTGCGGACGTGAGAAAGGTCACAGGTTTCACGGTGGGCGTCGGCCGTGGCCGCGATCGCCTCCGCCAGAACCTGCGAAAGCGTCATGTCCCGCCTCGATCCGGACAGTTCGGTCAGCCGTCCGCCCAGCCGCGCCGTGAACCACGGGACCCCGTGCACGCACCCGTCGTCCCCGCGCGGCGGGGTGACCCCGTCCAGCGCCACCATGACCCCGCCCTGCCCCGACGCGGGCAGGACGGCCGACAGCCAGTCCTCGTTGGGGTGTTGCGGATCCCCGGGGGTGGAGGCGAGGTCGATGCGCATATGGACAGTCTGCCCGGGATGTCCCCACCGGGTCGGAGTTTCGCACCAGGGCCGCGAACTGGTCCGTACCAGGGCCGGGTGCGCCTTCACGGACCCTCCCCTCACGGAGGCGCCGGGTCCGGTGTGATGTGGGCGGGCATACTGCCAAAGCCCCCATGCGGTTTCAACCACCCGCCCGACACCACCCCCCGGCGGCGGGCCCCCCGAGTTGATCGCCAACTCTTCCCTGATGTTCACTCGTTCGAGTGGCCGGGCAGGCGATGCGTGCCCCTCTCCCAAACACACTTGGAATGGTCTGAAGCGGTACGAGGGGGCGGAGGCGTTTACTTGTTGACCGGCCGTCACCTCGGCCACGGGTCCCCCCGGACGAAGCCGGGGGCGAGTAGACGAGCACACGTACAGGATTGCGAGCACCGGTGCAGAAGAAGCGGTCTCGGAAGAACGGCAGCGCCCCAGCGGGAGCGGAGCGCACCGGAGACGCGACGGGCACCGGCGGCAGCGCCGGCCGCCCCGTGCGCGTACGCAGCCGGCTGGTCCTCGGCGTCGCCGTAGTCGCCCTCGCGGTCGCCGGCGCGGGAACCCCCGCTCTGATCGCCGCCTCGGCCGAACTCAACGACTCCCAGCGGCTGGTCACCCTCGCCGAGCACACCCGCGCCACGGTCACCCTGGCGCACGCCCTCGCCGACGAGCGCGACGCGGTGGTCGCGTACGTCGCCGCCGGCCGCGCGGGCAAGGCCCAGGCGCAGGTCAAGCAGCGCGCCGAGCGCGTCGACGGACAGATCGAGGAGGCCCGCGACGGCGCGGACGCCGACCTCGCCCGCACCCTCGACCGCGTCGCCGCCGTCCGCAAGGCCGCCGTCTCCGGCAAGGGCTCCGCCACCGCCGCCGGGACCGCGTACTCCGAACTCCTCGGGGAGCTCCTCGCCCCCGCCGGCGCACTCGCCGAGCGCACCCCGCCGCGCGCCTCGGCCGCCCTCGCCACCAGCCGCGCCCTCGACCCGCTCAGCCGGGCCGTCGAGCAGGCCTCCGCCACGCGCGGCCTGCTCCTCGCCGCCCTCGCCGTGCCGGAGGGCGAGGAGCCGGGCACCGTCTACAACCCGGTCACCGGCCGGTACGAGGACGCGCCGCCCAGCGGCGAGGAGAAGACCCGCGACGAGCTGACCGCAGCCGCCCAGCGCGCCCGCGTCCGGGAGCAGGCGGCCCTGGAGGACTTCGACCGCGCCGCCCGGCCCGACGTGCGCGAGACCCTCGCCGCCACCGTCAGCGGCCCCGAGGTCAAGGCCGCCGAGGCCTTCCTCGCCAAGCTCACCGACGGGCCGCGGCTGTCCGCCGCCGAGCGCAAGCTGGACGCGGAGGCGGTCTCCGCCGCGCTGAGCGCCCGTATCGACCGCATGCGCTCGGTCGAGTCGACCCTCACCGCCGAGCGCGCCACCGCCCTCGCCGCCCTCCGCGACGACGACGTGACCTCCGGAGAGGTGCTGCTCGGCCTGGTCGGCCTGCTGGTACTGGTCTCCGTCGGCGTCTCCACCGCGGTGGCCCGCACCCTCACCCAGCCCCTGTCCGTGCTCAGGCGCGGTGCGGAGCGGCTGGCGTCGCCGGACCACGAGGGCGGCTCCGACCCGGTCCGCTTCACCGGCCGCAACGACGAGTTCGCCGCCGTGGTCCGGTCCCTCAACGAGATCCACGCGCGGGCCGAGGCACAGTCCACCGCGCTGCACACCCGGATCGCGGGCCTCGACGCCGACCGCCGCCGCCTGATCGGCCGCAACGACGCGCTCAGCGCCGCCAAGACGGCCCTCGACAAGGAGCTCGCCGAACTCAAGGCGAACCTGGAGGAGCACCGCAAGATCCTGCTCACCACCTCGGTGTCGCTGTCCCTGCGCACCCTCGGCCTGGTCGAGCGGCAGCTGACGGTCATCGAGCAGCTGGAGGCCAAGGAGCAGGACCCGGACCGGCTCGCCACCCTCTTCAAGCTCGACCACCTGGCGACGGTGATGCGCCGCCACAACGAGAACCTGCTGGTCCTCGCCGGCCAGGAGCACGGCCCCGGCCAGTCGGGCCCGGTGCCGCTGGTGGACGTGATGCGGGCCGCGATCAGCGAGATCGAGCGGTACGACCGGGTGGACCTCCAGGCCCTTCCCGCCTACACGCAGGTCGCCGGGCACGCCGCCGACGACGTCTCGCACGTGGTCGCGGAGCTGCTGGAGAACGCCACGACCTTCTCGCCGCCGGACGCCAAGGTGAAGGTGTCGGGCTGGACGACGGACGCCGGCTCTGTCGTCGTGTCCGTGCAGGACGGCGGCATCGGCGTCACCGAGGACCGGCTGGCGCTGCTGAACGCCCGGCTGGCCGACCCCGAGGCCTTCGAGCAGGAGGACGAGGCGGAGCACGGCCTGGGTCTGGGCCTGTACGTCGCCGGCCGGCTGGCCGCGCGGCACGGCGTCACCGCCGAGCTGCGGGCGCAGCGGGGCGGTGGCACCGAGGCGCTGGTCGTCGTACCGGAGGCCCTGCTGCCTACCGCGCCGCCGGCCCAGCCGGAGTACCGCCTGGGCGTGCCGGGGGCCCCGGAGCTCCAGCTGCCGGGGATCGTGGCCGAGGCCAACTCGAACGTGCTGCCGCCGAGGTTCCGGTCCGTGGCCGAGCCGGCGGGCTCCGGGTCCGCGGGCTCCGTCCCCGGCGCCCGGGAGGCCGAGCACGCGGCGGCCCCGGAGGCCGGTGCCGTGCCGGAGCCCGTACGGGAGGACCGCCCCGACCCCGAGGAGCCGGAGCCCGTCCCGGGCACGGCCGACGTCTTCGTGGTGCCGGGCACCGCGACCGGGCAGGCTGCGGCCGCCGAGCCCTCGTCCGTACCCGAGCCGGTACGGGAGGACCGCCCCGAGCCGTCGGCCGTCCCCGGCACGGCCGACGTGTTCGTCGTACCCGGCAGCCGACCCGAGCCCGAGCCCGAGGCTGCGGCGCAGGTGGACGACTGGCCCCTGGCCGACGCCGAGCCGCCGGCCGACGCGGAGCCCGTGGCCGACGTGGCCGAGCCCGAGGCCGACGACCGGCCGTCGGCCGACGTGGAGCCCGTGGCCCACACCCGGCCGGAGGCCGACGACTGGCCGCTGGCCGAGCCCGAGCCCGTTGCCGAGGCCACGGCCCCCACAAGCTCCGAGTCCCTGGCCGGTGGCCGGCGTTCGCGCCGCGCCGGTGGTGACGACTGGCCCATCGACGACGCCGGGTCCGTCGCCGAGGCCGGGTCCCGGCCCGAGGCGCACGCCGAGCCCGAGGCCGACGACTGGCCGCTGGCCCAGCCTGGTGCCGAGTCCGAGTCCGAGTCCGAGTCCGAGTCCGAGTCCGAGCCCGCCTCCGAGGCCCACGCCAAGTCCCTGGCCGGTGGCCGGCGTTCGCGCCGCGCCGGTGGTGACGACTGGCCGGTGGCCGGTGCCGAGCCGGCCGTCGACGCGGAGCCCGTCGCCGAAGCAGAGCCCGAGGCGCACGCCGCGGGCGGGGCCGACGTGGAGTCCGACGCCCGCTCCGGGTCCGAGGCCGTGGCCCGTGGCCGGCGTTCGCGCCGTGCCGGTGGTGACGACTGGCCCCTCGGCGACGCCGGGCGCGTCGTCGAGGCCGAGTCCGGGGGCGACGACTGGCCGCTGGCCGAGCCCGAGCCCGTTGCCGAGACCACGGCCCACGTGGGGTCCGAGCCCGCGGCCCCTGGCCGGCGTTCGCGCCGCGCCGGTGGCGACGACTGGCCGCTCGCCGACGCGGAGCCCGAGGTGCAGCCCGAGTCCGAGCCCGAGGCGGACGACTGGCCGCTGGCCCAGCCCGGGGCCGAGACCGTGCCCGAGCCCGAGGCGCACGCCGCGTCCGGGGTCGACGCCGAGACCGAGGAACGCGCCGCGGACGGGGCCGCGCCCGCGGCCGGCGGCGGGGCCGAGCCCGACGCGTGGGTGCTCGCGGCGCCACTGCCGCGCCAGGCGGCCGCCGGTGACGACGACCCCCACCGGCACGACAGGACCGCCGGCCCCGAGCAGGAGTCCGACGAGGACACCGAGGAGCTGGAGCGCCCGCTCGTCACCGACAAGGGGCTGCCCAAGCGCACCCCGCGTGTCGTCGAGCACGGCGCGCAGGACGTACGGAAGCCTGCCGCGAGGGTCGACGCCGAGGAACTGCGGCGCCGGCTCGGGGGGTTTTACCAGGGGGCCCGTGACGGGCGCCGCGTCGTGGACGCGGAGCTCGCCGAAGAAAGGCAGCGGCAGCGGGCCGAGGACGAGGGGGACACCGTCGAGGAGGCACGCACGTGACCGCGCCCAGTACGTACGGACTGAGCACCCAGGCCCGCAACCTGCAGTGGCTGTTGACCGACCTGGTCGAGGAGGTGCCAGGGCTGCTCTCGGTGGCCGTGGTCTCCTCGGACGGGCTGCTGCTGCTGTCCTCCGACCCAGGACAGGCGGACGCGGAACGACCCGGGACCAAGGGGCCGCGGGGGGCCTCCGCCGATCTCGCCACCATCGTGTCCGGGCTGGGCAGCCTGACCGTCGGTGCCGCCCACCTGATGGACGGCGGCGGCGTCAAGCAGACCATGGTCTCCATGGAGCACGGCAGCGTGTTCGTCATGGCGATCAGCGACGGTTCGCTGCTCGGGGTGCACGCCACGCCCGACTGCGACATGAGCGTCGTCGCGTACCACATGGCCCTGTTCGTCGGCCGCGCCGGACACGTCCTGACCCCCGAAGTCCGCAGCGAGCTGCGCCAGTCCATGGAGAGAAACCCGTGACCTCCGACCGGCTGCCGATACGCGGGGCGGACCGCCGCCCCGCCCGCGTCCGGCCGTACTCCCTGACCGGCGGGCGCACCCGCTTCGGTCACGTCCTGCTCGTCGAGACCTTCGTCGCGACCCTGGACGCCAAGGAGGGCCCCACGGCCCGCACACCCGAGATGCGCGCCATCGTCGAGGTGTGCCGCCGCATGCGTACGGTCGCCGAGATCGCAGCGCTGCTCAAGCTGCCGCTCGGCGTCGTGCGCGTGCTGCTGAGCGACCTCGCCGACCAGGGAAGGATCCGCGTCTACGGCACCGGACACGGCACCGGCCGCCCCGAACGCGCACTGCTGGAAAGGGTGCTCGATGGGCTCCGCCGTCTCTGAACCGATGCTCCCCGTCCCCGCCGAGGCCGACGAGGGCGTACAGCCCTGGCAGTACGACCGCTCGCGCGCGCCCATCGCCGTCAAGGTGCTGGTCGCGGGCGGCTTCGGCGTGGGCAAGACCACCTTCGTCGGCTCGATCTCCGAGATCACCCCGCTGCGCACCGAAGCACTGATGACCGAGGCGAGCGTCCCCACCGACGACCTCACCTCGACGCCGGCGAAGAACACCACCACGGTCGCGATGGACTTCGGCCGGGTCACCCTCGACGACGACCTCGTGCTCTACGTGTACGGCACCCCGGGCCAGGAGCGCTTCTGGTTCATGTGGGACGACCTGGTGCGCGGCGCCATCGGCGGCATCGTGATGGCCGACACCCGCCGGCTGCCCGACTGCTTCCCCGCCCTCGACTACTTCGAGAGCTGCGGACTGCCGTACGCGGTGGCCGTCAACCACTTCGAGGGCAGCCGGTCCTTCGAGCCCGAGGACGTCCGCGAGGCCCTCACCATCCCGCCCCACGTGCCGGTGGTGATCATGGACGCGCGGAGCCGGGTGACCGTACTCGAGTCGCTGCTCACGCTCGTCTCCCACGCGCTCGACAACACCCCCGAATAGCCCGCGGCCCAGACCCAGGCCCAGGCCTCGGCCTCGGCCCGGGTCCAGGCCCGGCCGAGCTCAGCCCAGCCCAGCCAGACCAGCCCAGCGCCCTGCCCCCACAGCCGGAGAGACATCGCCATGCGGAAGATCCTCATCGTCGGAGCCGGACAGTCCGGCCTGCAGCTCGCCCTCGGCCTCCAGGCCAAGGGGTACGAGGTCACCCTGATGTCGAACCGCACGGCCGACGAGATCCGCTCCGGCAGGGTCATGTCGACGCAGTGCATGTTCGACACCGCCCTCCAGCACGAGCGCGACCTGCAGGTCAACTTCTGGGAGACCCAGGCCCCGAAGATCGAGGGCCTGGGCGTCTCGGTCGCCGCTCCCGACGGCAGCCGCCCGGTCGACTGGCTCGGCCGCCTCAAGGGCTACGCGCAGTCCGTGGACCAGCGCGTGAAGATGGCCGGCTGGCTCGACACCTTCGCCCAGCGCGGCGGTCAGCTCGTGATCCACGGCGCCGCCGTCTCCGACCTGGACTACTTCGCGCGGACCTACGACCTGGTGCTGGTCGCCGCCGGCAAGGGCGAGCTGGTCTCGATGTTCGGCCGCAACGCGGCGCGCTCCCCGTACGACGCCCCGCAGCGCGCGCTGGCCGTCTCGTACGTGCACGGGCTGGGCCCCCGGGCCGAGCACCCCGAGACCGAGGCCGTCCGCTGCAACCTGGTCCCCGGCGTCGGCGAGCTCTTCGTGATGCCGACCCTGACCACCTCCGGCCGCGCGGACATACTCTTCTGGGAGGGCCTGCCGGGCGGCCCGGTGGACGCCTTCCAGGGCGTCAAGGACCCGGCCGAGCACCTGGCGCTCACCCTGGAGCTGATGGAGAAGTTCGTGCCCTGGGAGTACGCCCGTGCCACCCGGGTCGAGCTGACCGACGCCGGCGGCACGCTGGCCGGCCGCTACGCCCCGGTGGTCCGCGACCCGATCGGGCGGCTGCCCGGCGGCGGCCTGGTGCTGGGCGTCGCCGACGTCGTCGTCGCCAACGACCCGATAACCGGCCAGGGCTCCAACTCGGCCGCCAAGTGCGCCGCCTCGTACCTCTCGTCGATCCTGATGCACGGGGACAAGGAGTTCGACGAGGCCTGGATGAGGGCCACCTTCGACAAGTACTGGTTCACCACCGGCAAGCCGGTCACCCAGTGGACCAACGCCATGCTGGGCGTGCCGCCGGAGCACGTGCTGGGCCTCATCGGCGCGGCCGGGCAGCTCCAGCCGGTGGCCGACCGGTTCGCCAACGGCTTCGACAACCCGGCCGACTTCGACCACTACTTCTACGACCCGGAGGACGCGGCCGACTACCTGGCCGAGGTGTCCGCCTCCGTGGCCCCGGCCGCCTCCGCGGCGGGCGCCTCCTCGGACGACGGCCTCACGGCGGACGAGGGCCTCACCTCGGACGAGGGCGCCTCCTCCGACGAGTAGCCCGCGTCGCCGTCCGCCCCTTCGCCGGACCCCGCCTCCGCCGCCCCCTGGGCGGGCAGCGGCGGCGGGGAGAACTCGGCGAGCGGCTCGCCCAGCGGGTCCGGGCGCACGGCGCCCAGCAGCGGGTTCGCGGCGATGGGGGAGACCTTGACCCTCGCGCCGGGCCGCGGGGCCTGGATCACCTTCCCGCCGCCGATGTAGAGCGCCACGTGCGTGGCCTTGGGGAAGTACAGCACCAGGTCGCCGGGGCGCAGCCGGTCCAGTGGCACCCGCGGCAGCTGTGCCCACTGCTCCTGGCTGGTCCGGGGGATGGACCGACCGGCGTGCGCCCACGCCTGCGAGGTGAGCCCGGAGCAGTCGAAGGACGCCGGGCCCTCGGCGCCCCAGACGTACGGCTTGCCGATCTGCTCGACCGCGTAGGCCAGGGCCCGGCCGCCCTCCGGGGTCGGGTTGCGGGTCGACTTCCCCTCGCCCAGGCGCCCGGAATCCTCCAGCTCCTTCTGGGCCTTGTCGTCGCCCGCCTTCTCCAGGGCGGTCAGCGCCGCGATCTGCTCGGCGCTCAGGGAGGCCAGCAGCCGTTGTACCTCGGCGAGCTGCCGGTTCACCTCGTCGCGCTGCTTCTTCCGCTGCGCGGCCAGGGTCTGCTGGGCGTCCAGTGCCTTGCGGGCCTGGGCGGCGAGCGCCCCGGCCTGCTTCTCGGCGCCGGTGAGCCGGGCCAGCAGGCGGGCCTGGTGGACCGCCTCGCGCCGGGCCAGCCGCCGTTCGTCCACGGCCTGCTGGGGACTGCCGGAGAGGAGCATGCGGACGTACGGGGAGAACGCCGCCGATCCCTGGTACTGGCTGCGCGCCAGCTGTCCGGCGGCGGCCCGGGTGGCGCCGAGGGCGTTGCGGGCCTTCCCCAGCTCCCCGCTCAGGCGGCGTTCCTCCGCCTGGCTCGCCTTCAGGGTGACCTCGGTGGCGTTGTACGCCTCGCTGGCCTCCTCCGCCTTCTGGTACAGGCCCCGGAGGCGGGTCAGCAGCCCGGCCACGGAGCCGTCGGCAGCCGCCGGGGTGCCGGCCGGGGCGGTGCCGTCGGGCTCCGGGGCGCCGGCCGGGGTGGCGTCGGCCGCCGGAGCGTCGGCCGGCGTGATGTCGTCATCGTCCTCCGCCGAGCCGCCGCCGGCCGTGTCCCCTGCGTGGGGTGCGGCGCCCGGGCCCGGCTCGCCGGGGGTCCCGTACGCGTCCTCGGCCCCCGGCCCGGCCGGCCCGGGTGCCCGGAGCGCGGCCCGGGCGTCCGGACCGGCCGCCACCGGGCTCGGGGTGGCGAGGGCCAGCGCCACGCTCGTGGTCGCGGCCGCGCAGACGAGCCGCAGGAGCCGTCCCGGCATGTGATCACCTCTCCGTGTCTCGGGAGGGGATCGTGGCACGCGAAGTAGTACGAATCGGCCAACCGGGTCGGCGGTGCCGGGGTCATCACCCTTCTGGCGCAGGCGGGGTGGGCTTGGACCAGGGCCACTTGAGGCGCCGCCGCTCGCCCGTCGGGTCCCACTCGTACTTCCAGCCGGTCTGCAGGCCAAGGCGCTTGGAGTAGCCCGCCGGGACCCGGCGGTAGACCAGGACCGTCGGGGGGCCGCCGTCCGGGTCCGGGACGGGGATCTCGTACGTCTTCGGGGGGTGGCCGGTGGGGCCGACCAGCACCGGCAGCACCCGGCCGTCCATCGGGCCGCCCTCGAAGGGGGTGTTCTCGCTCTTCACGTCACCAGTCTCACAGCCCCGGCGGGCCGGTGGCTCCGGCGGTTCCGGTGGTCCGGCGGCCCCGGCTGTCCGGAGGGTCCGTCTGCTCTGGTCGCCCCGGTTGCCCCGTTGCCCGGTTGCCGGGTTGCCCGGTTGCCCGGTTGCCGGGTTGCCCCGGCAGTCCGGGCCGCCCGGGCAGTCCGGGCCGCTCGTGCGGTCCGGCCGCCCCCTGCGGCTCACAGCAGGTGCGCCGCCTCCGAGACCACCGGGATCACCCGCCGGGCCAGCACGCCCACCGGGCCGTCGCCCTCCTCCAGGGCCAGTGCCACGCGGGCCACCTCGGCGGTCTCCGGGTCGGTCGCGGCGGTCACCGTCAGCAGGGCGACGAACTGGTCCACCAGCCAGTCCCGCAGCTCCTCCACCGGCGGCTGCTTGCCCTCGTCCAGCCAGATCAGCGAGGCCGCCTCGACGGCCGTGATCCAGGTGCGGACCATCATCCGCAGCCTGGAGCCCGGCCGCTCCACGGCGAGGTGCACGAGTATCTGCTCGGCGGCCGCCCGCCGCACCCCGTCCACGGTGGCCGTGGTCCGGGAGGTCTCGGCGACGCTGCCGCCCTGCAGGAGGGCGGCGAAGCCGGTGGCGTGCTCGTCGACGAAGGCGAGGTAGCGGTCCAGCGCCTCGGCCAGCCGGCGGCTCAGCGGGCCGGTCTGCGGCTGCGCGAAGCAGTGCTCCAGGGCGTCGGCCGCCGTGCGCAGCGCGGCCTCGTACAACTGCTGCTTCCCGCCCGGGAAGTACCGGTACACCAGCGGCCGCGAGACCCCGGCCGCCTCGGCCACGTCGTCCAGCGACACGTCCTCGGGCGCGCGGTGGGCGAAGAGCGACAGGGCCGCCTCCAGCAGCTGGCCCCGCCGCTCCTCCACGCTCAGCCTGCGGTACGTCGTCCGGGTCGTCATGCCCGGCAGCGTAGCCGCCGGGGGCCGGTGCGCGGGGGGTGTCCCGCCGTCAGGCGAGCAGCCCCGAGCTCTTCCACAGCCGCCGGCCGACGCCGCGCAGCACGCCGATGTCGTCCAGGAAGTCGGTGAGCCGCTTCGCGCCGGTCTGCATGACCTCCCGGCGGTGGCCGCTGGCCTTGACCTGCGCGACGGCCTCGCGGCGGTCCAGGCCGACGTTGTCGTAGACGGCCGGGTTGACGAAGGCGAGGGAGAAGACGCGGGCCGCCTCGCCGCAGCTGATCCGGGTCAGCTCCTGCTCCCAGCGCGGGGCGGTGAGCATCTGCCGGCGCAGCTCCTCGCGGGCGTACCGGACGTGCCGGGCCTCCTCGACCACGTGGATCCGGGTGACCCCGCGCACCAGCGGCTGGATGCGCTCGTCCGGGAAGGTGAGCCGCTGCATCCAGTCGAGGATCTCCTCGCCCAGCAGGGTGCAGGCGAAGGAGCCGGGGGTGGTCGAGATCGTCTTCAGCACGCGGGCGAGGTTGTGGTTGACCCTGGACACCGGGTACGCGGGCGCCCCGCCCGCCTTGATCATGCGGGCGAACATCATCGAGTGGCGGCACTCGTCGGCTATCTCGGTGAGGGCGTAGCGGACGTGATTGCTGGTCAGGGACTTGTCGTAGATGTGCCGGACCAGCAGCTGCATCAGGATGATCTCGAACCAGATGCCGAGGGAGGCGAGGGCGGCCGCCTCGTGGCGGGCCAGCTCCATCCGCTGCTCCTCGGACATCTTCTTCCAGAGCGGGGTGTCGTACAGCGACACGAGCTCCGGCGGCCAGTACCACTTGCCCTCGACGGGCGGCGCCTCCCAGTCGAGTTCCTTGTCGGGGTCGAAGGAGTGCTTGGCGGAGGACTCCAGCAGCCGCTCGGCGATCTGCTCACGGTCCTTCAGCAGGCCGAGGGCGTCGCGCAGGACGGTGCGGTCGGTCACGGTCGTCATGGGGTCGGACACCTCGTGAGTGGGTTACCAGCGGTCACCCACTTATGAGACTCCCTGTCAGCAAGGTCGTCAATCCCCTGCGCGCGAGTTGTTGACCCCGCGTCTACCAACGTGTGAACCTGCCAACGATCCACTCCTGTACGGCAGTCCGCGACCGCAACGCGAGACAAGGGGGCGTCAGTGTCGACGCACGAGCTCTACACCACCCGCCCGGACGAGGGGATCTGGCAGATCCCGTCCTCCGGTTCCGCCCGCTTCACCTGGGAGTACGCCGACGGCCGCGAGCGCCTCCTCGCCCTCTACCAGAAGGGCAAGGACAAGCAGTGGGACGGGGCCAAGCGCATCGACTGGGACATCGAGGTCGACCCGTACGACCCCCTCGGCACCCCGGACGAGGTGCAGACCCTCTACGGCACCCGGCACTGGGCGAAGCTGACCGACCGGGACAAGGGCGAGCTCCGCCGGCACTACGCGGCCTGGAACTTCAGCCAGTTCCTGCACGGCGAGCAGGGCGCGATGGTCTGCGCGGCCCGCATCGTGGAGTCCGTGCCCGACCTGGACGCGAAGTTCTACTCCGCCACCCAGACCATGGACGAGGCCCGGCACGCCGAGATCTTCTCCCGCTTCCTGCACGAGAAGGTCGGGATGCTCTACCCCGTCAACGACAGCCTCCAGGGCCTGCTCGGCGACACCCTGCGCGACTCCCGCTGGGACATGCCCTACCTCGGCATGCAGGTGCTGATCGAGGGGCTCGCCCTGGCCGCCTTCGGGATGATCCGCGACACCACCGACAAGCCGCTGCCCAAGCAGATCCTCGCGTACGTCATGCAGGACGAGGCCCGGCACGTGGCCTTCGGCCGGATGGCCCTGCGCGACTACTACCGCCAGCTCTCCGACGCCGAACTGCGCGAGCGCGAGGAGTTCGTCATCGAGGGCTGCCACCTCATGCGTGACCGGCTGCGCGGCGTGGAGGTGCTGGAGAACTTCGGCATCCCCCGGAAGGAGGCCGAGGAGTACTCCGAGCAGTCCGAGTTCCTGCACCTCTTCCGCAAGCTGCTGTTCAGCCGGATCGTGCCGTGCGTGAAGGACATCGGCCTGTGGGGCGAGCGGCTCCAGAAGGCCTACCTCGACATGGGCGTCTTCGAGATGGGCGACTCCAACCTGGACCTGCTGATGGCCCAGGACGAGGAGCTGGCCGAGGCCCTGGACCGCGAGCGCTTCGCCGCCGAGGAGGCCGCCCGCGTTGCGGAGGTCCGGGACGCCATCGAGGAGGGCGCCCGGCCGTAGACGACGCTCGGGCGTGGACGGGCTCGGGCGCGGACGGCGCTCGGGCGTGGACGGGCTCGGGCGCGGACGGCGCTCGGGCGTGGACGGCGTCCGGGCTACGCCGGCGGCGGGAAGGGCGTACGGAGCGAGAAGGCGTACGGGCCCGGGCCGTGCTCGCGGAGGTGGCGCAGGCGCTCCTCCGCGTCCCGCACGGTCGGGCGTACGCCGGCCTCCACCCACCACAGGGCCGTGACCGTCTCGGTGAGGTGCTCGAACCACTCGCGGCGGCGGGCCAGGAACTCGCGGTGCAGCCCCTGGTACATGAACGCGTGCAGCGCCTCGGCGTCCCGCCAGACCGACATGTTCACGATGAGCGAGTCGTCGCCGAGCACGGACACGGCGGTGGCGTTCCCGGAGTCGTCCTGGAGCCGCCAGACGAAGCCGTCGGCCGCGTCGGCCACTGCGTTGACGGGTTCGAGCCCGTCCATGAACTCCTTGAACTCCGCGGAGTCCAGCGGGTACTTGGGTCGTCCTATGTTCACCTGGGCCAGTTCGTGACGGGCGGATTCAGTCATGCCCGCACCCTAGGCACGGACCCGGGCGTTCCGGCAGCGGCTGATCAAGGAGTGGGACGCCGGGGGGCGGTGGCGGCTGATCAAGGTGTGGGGCGCCGCGGGTGGGTGGCGGGATCAGGGAGTGGGGTGCCGGGGGTCGGCGGCGGCTGTCAGGGAGTGGGACGCCGGGGGTCTGTGGCGAGCGCGGCCTCCATCACGGCCCGCGCGATCGGCGCCGCGCTGCTGTTCCCGCTGATGTCCCCCCGGTCCGCCTCCGCGTCCTCGACCACCACGGCCACGGCCACCGCCGGCAGCGGGGACCCTTCCGGCTTGGCCCAGGCGATGAACCAGGCGTACGGGGTGCCGGCGTTCCCGACGCCGTGCTGCGCGGTGCCGGTCTTGCCGCCGACCTCCGCGCCGGGGATGGCCGCGTTCCGTCCGGTGCCCTCCTCGACCACCCGCCGCATCAGCTCCTGGAGCCGCAGCGCGGTGGCCGGGTTCATGGCGCGGCCGAGGGTGCGCTGGCCGCCCTGGCGGACGACGTCCCCGTCGTCCTGGGTGGTCCGGTCCACCAGGTACGGCTGCTTCAGCTCGCCGCCGTTGGCCACGGCCGCCGCCACCATCGCCATCTGGAGCGGGGTGGCCTTGGTGTTGAACTGCCCGATCGAGGACAGCGCCAGCTGGTCCCGGCTCATGTCGGTGTCGAAGTTGGAGCGGGACACCCAGGACGGCACGCGCAGCCCGGCGTCGTTGAAGCCGAATCGTTCCGCCGCCTCGACCATCCCGCGCAGTCCCACCTGGACGCCGATCCTGGCCATCACCGTGTTGCAGGACCACTGGATCGCCTCGCCCATCGAGGCGTCCTCGCACCCCGTGGACGCGTTGGGCAGCACGGTGGTGGTGCCCGGCAGGACGTACGGGTCGGGGGTGCCGGTCGGCGCGTCCACGTCCGTGACCACCCCCGCGTCCAGCGCCGCCGCCGCGGTGACGACCTTGAAGGTGGAGCCCGGCGGGTAGGTTTCGCGCAGTGCCCGGTTGAGCATCGGCCGCGTGGGGTCCGCGTTCAGCCGCGACCAGGCCTCCCGCACCGACGCCCCGGTGCCGGAGAGCACCGCGGGGTCGTACGAGGGGCTGCTGACCAGCGCGAGGATCCGGCCCGTCGTCGGCTCCAGCGCCGCCACCGCCCCGCGCCGTCCGGCCAGCCCGGTGAACGCCGCCAGCTGGGCCTGGGCCCGGATCGTGGTGACCGCGTCCCCGCCGGCCGGGCGGCCGCGGGTGAACTCGTACCAGAGCGGGAAGGCCGTGAGGCCCGGGTCGGTGCCGGAGAGCAGCCGGTCCTCGGCGCGCTCGACGAAGCTGGTGCCGTAGGTCTGCGAGGAGAAGCCGGTGACCGGCGCGTACAGCGGCCCGTTCCGGTACGTCCGCTCGTACCTCAGCTGCTGGCCGCTGTCCCGGGAGCCGGTCACCGGGCGGCCGTCGACCAGGATGTCGCCGCGCGGCTCGGCGTACCGGGCGATGCTGCCCCGCTTGTTGGCCGGGTTGTCGGTCAGGGAGCCGGCCCGCCAGATCTGCAGCCGGGTCGCGTTGACCAGCAGTGCGACGAGCAGGACGAGGCAGAAGACGGCCGACCAGCGGATGTAGCGGATCATGCGGCCTCTTCGTTCGGGGTGCGGCGGATCATGTGGCTGCCCGTGCCGGGTGCGGCGGATCATGCGGCCTCCTCGTCCCAGGGGACGGGTCTGCGGGCGCAGTCGCTGATCCTGACCAGCAGCGCCACGATGAGCCAGTTCGTCACCACCGACGAGCCGCCCTGGGCCAGGAACGGCATCGCCATGCCGGTGAGCGGGATCAGGCCGGTGACCCCACCGGCGATCACGAACACCTGCAGGGCCACGATGGCGCCGAGGCCGGTGGCGAGCAGCCGGCCGAAGGGGTCCCGCAGCGCCAGCCCGGCCCGGAAGGCCCGGGCGACGAGCAGCGCGTACAGCAGCAGGATCGCGGTGAGCCCGACCAGCCCCAGCTCCTCGCCCGCCGTGGCCAGGATGAAGTCGGACTTGGCGGCGAAGCCGATCAGCGTGGAGTGGCCCTCGCCGAGGCCGGTGCCGAGGGCGCCGCCCTCGGCGAAGGCGAAGAGCGACTGGGCGAGCTGGCCGGGTCCCTGGCCCGCCTCGATGGAGGCGAATGGATTCAGCCAGTCGTCCACCCGGCTGTTCACGTGCGGTTCCAGGGTGCCGACCGCGAAGGCGCCGAGGCCGGCCAGCAGCAGTCCGATGGCGATCCAGCCGATGCGGCCGGTGGCCACGAACAGCATGATCACGAAGAGGCCGAAGAACAGCAGCGAGGTCCCCAGGTCCCGTTCCAGGACCAGGACGCCCACGCTGAGCAGCCAGATCGTCAGGATCGGCGCGAGCACCCGGCCGGGCAGCAGCCGGAACTTCCAGATCCGGCGGCCGGTGAGCGCGAGCGCGGTGCGGTTCGCGGCGAGGTACGAGGCGAAGAAGACGGCCAGCAGCACCTTGGCGAACTCGCCCGGCTGGAAGGAGAGGCCGCCGACCCGGATCCAGATGTGGGCGCCGTTGATCGGCGGGAAGAGCACCGGCACCAGCATCAGCAGCAGCGCGGCGGCCACCGACAGGTAGGCGTACCGCTGGAGCACCCGGTGGTCGCGCAGCAGGCAGACCGCGGCGACGAACAGCGCGAGACCGAGGCCCGACCAGACGAGCTGGTCGTGGGCGGCGGCGCGGCCGGGCGTGGCGAGGTCCAGGCGCTGGATCAGGACCAGGCCGAGGCCGTTGAGGAGCAGCGCGATGGGGAGGAGGAGCGGGTCGGCGTACGGCGCGAAGATGCGTACGGCCAGATGGGCGACCAGGGCCGCGGCGGCCAGTCCGGCGGCGAAGCGGCCGGCGTCCTCGGGGACCGTGCCGCGGAGGGTGAGGCCGACGCTCGCGTGGCCGAACCAGACGATCAGGACGGCGCCCGCGAGCAGGGCGAGCTCGACGCCCCTGCGCTTGGGGTGGCGTACCCCGGGCGGGGGCGGCGGCGGGGGGTTGTCCGCGGCCACCTTTGCCGTCAATGCGGTCATATCGGCAAGGTAGCAAGCAGCCGAAGCTTATGTCCCTTTATGTCATAGTGTGCTGAAGAAACGTCAGGAGTGGTTGCCGGATAGGCCGGAGTGGACATGGGCCCTGTGGAGTTCATCGTGCTCGCGTTTCCCGAGGAACAGCTGCGGGTGCAGGCGGTGGCCGCCGTGCTGGGGCTGCGCAAGACCGGGAACGTCCGGCTGATCGACGCACTGGTCGCCACGAAGACGGCGGCGGGTGAGGTGCTGGCCGCCGAACTCGACGAGTTCCAGGAGCTCCAGGGTGTGCTGGCGGGCCGCGAGGTCGCCCGGCTGATCGGCCCGGAGGACGTCAGGGAGGCCGCCGGCCTGCTGGAGCGCGGCAGCTGTGCGCTGCTGGTGCTGGTCGAGCACGTGTGGGCCGAGGACGCGGCGATCGCGGTACGGGCGGCGGGCGGCCGCATCGCGGGCTCGGTCCGCATCCCTCCGGAACGCATCGCGGAGGTGCGGGCGGCGCTGACGCTCGGGGGGAGCGTGCAGCCGTGAGCGGGGTGGCGGGGCGATGGTGGGGCGGGGCTGCGGGGGTGGGTCCGGTGGAGGGGGTGGGTCCGGTGGATTGCCGGTGGAGCGGGGTTGCCGGGGTGGGGCCGGTGGATTGCCGGTGGGGCGGGGTGCCGGCCGGTGGGCGGCCGGGTGGAGAGGAGTGCTGATGTTCATCCGGCCCGTACACACCACGGTCCGACCGGCCGAGCGCCCGGCGGGAGCGCCGCTGCTGCGAGGGAGCCTCGCGCGGGGTGCGTACGTCTGGGACGTGACGCC
Organism: Streptomyces sp. NPDC101118; assembly: GCF_044759445.1. Lineage (NCBI taxonomy): Bacteria > Bacillati > Actinomycetota > Actinomycetes > Kitasatosporales > Streptomycetaceae > Streptomyces > Streptomyces sp. NPDC101118. The sequence goes on from NZ_JBIVZG010000001.1 coordinate 210,172, forward strand.
GGAGGAGGGGGAGGACGCGGGTGGCGTCGCAGGCGGTGGGCTGCCTGGTGAAGGTGACGCTGCTGGTGGTGGGCTGCGTGGCGTGGGTGGCGCTGTTGGTGCAGGGCTGCCTGGCGTTGCTGGTGCTGGTGCTGGTGCTGGTGCTGGTGCTGGTGCTGGTGGGGTGGGTGGTGGCAGTGGTGCTGCGGTGGGTGGTGGTCTGGCCGGTCAGCTCGCGCAGCTGGCCGCGCTGTCCCGTGAGGGGCTCCTGACCCCGGAGGAGTTCGCGGCCGCCAAGTCCCGCCTCCTGGCCCGCGAATAGACGGGCGGGGGCGCCCTCCGGTGCGCAAGGGGCGCCCCCGCCGTACTGCTTGTGCGGGGCGGCCTTGGGCTGCGTGGCCCGGGTCGGGTCGGGCCGGGTTGGGTCGGCTCGGCTCGCGTCAGGGTTCCGGTGTTGCCGGGGGCGGCGTCGGGAGGGTCAGGACTGCCTCTGCTCCGCCGTCGGGCGCGTTGCGGAACTCCAGGCGTGCGCCGATCACCTCCGCCTGGCCGGCCGCGATGGTGAGGCCCAGGCCGTGACCCTTGCCGCCGGCCTGCGGTTCCGTACGGAAGCGCTGCGGGCCGTGCGCCACCAGGTAGTCCGGGTAGCCGTCGCCGTGGTCCCGTACCGTCACGACCGGTCCGTGGACCGTCAGGACCACCGGTGCGCGCCCGTGCTTGTGGGCGTTCGCGACCAGGTTGCCCAGCACCCGCTCCAGCCGCCGCCGGTCCGTCTCGACGCACAGGTCCTCGACGATCACGACCTCGGTGTTCGTGCCCGACGCGCGTACGACCCGCTCCGCCAGCGGTGCGAGCCGGTGCACGTCGTTCTCGACCTGCTCGCTGCCCGAGTCCAGCCGGGAGATCTCCAGCAGGTCCTCGGTCAGCTGACGCATCGTCCGCACCCGCTCCTGCACCATCTGCGTCGGCCGGCCCTCCGGCAGCAGTTCGGCCGCCGCCGACAGCCCCGTCAGCGGGGTGCGCAGCTCGTGCGCCACGTCCGCGGTGAAGCGCTGCTCGCTCGTCAGCTTCGCCTGGAGCGTGGACGCCATGGTGTCCAGCGCCCCGGCGACCGTGGCCACCTCGTCCTGGTGCCGCGAGGGGTCCTCGGTACGGGGGTCCGCGACCCGTGCGTCGAGGTCGCCCTGGCTGATCCGCCGGGCCACGGTGGCGGTCTGGTGCAGCCGCCGAGTGACCCGGGTGACAGCGAAGGCGCCGATCAGCAGGGTGCCGCCGATGGCGAGCACCGAAGAGCCGATGATCGCGTTGTCGAGGCCGCTGATGGTCCTGGCGCTCTGGGTGTAGTCGATGGTGGTGGCCAGGGCCCGGCCGTCGGCCGGAGCCGCCGCCCACATGGTGGAGCTGCCCCGGAAGTCGGCCACCATCGTGCCGCGCGACCCGGCGACGGCCAGGGCGCGCAGCGAGGCCGGCAGCTCCGGCGGGTCGATGCCCGAGCCGGGCGGCAGGGCCTCGCCGGCCTCGTACGCGCGGGAGGCGTCGGTGAGCTTGGCGAGGGCCTTGTCCCGGGCGGTCTGCACGGTCTGGCGGGTGACCTCCACGTGCACGAGTACGCCGAGCACGGCCGCGAGTGCGCAGCACATCACGACGATGAAGCAGGCCGACTTCCAGGTGAGCGTGGCCGTCCAGGCGGGCAGGCGGGGGCGACGGGGGAGACGGGGGTGGCGGGGGCGACTTGGGTGGCGGGGGTGGCGGGGGTGGCGGGGGTGCCCGGACCTCGACCGTGTGGCGTGCTTCCGGCGGGGGGTGGGTGTGGGGGAGGAGGCGGAGGTGGAGGCGGAGGCGGAGGTGGGGGGCTGGGGGCCGGATGCCGCCGGGTCCCCGTCGCCCGTTGTTCCAGCAGCGGTCGTGTCGTCGGCGGTCACGGTGCGGTCCCGGGGGAGGTTGCCGGAGAGGCGGCGGGCCGCTTCGGGCCGCGCGGCTGCGCCACACGCACGATCTGGTCGCGGGTGGGCAGCATCGTGCGCTGCTTCTCGTCCCAGGACCAGGCGATGATCCACTCGTAGCCGGGGTTGCCGCCGGGCACGCGGAGGATGACGTCCCGGCCGGCCAGCTCCACGCCGATCACGGACTCGATGGTGCCCATGATGCGGTTGAGCCGGCCGTCCGGGTCGGCGGTGAAGGCGCGGACCGCGAGCTGCCGGTCGGGCAGCTCGATGCCGATGATCAGCTCGTCGCGGCCGTTACCGGTCAGGTCGCGGTAGTACGGGGCGAGCACGGGGCACTTCGGGGCGCCGGCCCGCGTACAGGTGCCGATCGCGGCGATGGTCTCGGGCGGCATCGCGTCGGGTCCCGTGACGGTGCTCGCGGCCTCCTCGATTTCAGCCTTGACCAGCGCCACGGGGTCGACCTGGTGGACGTTCTGGCCGGTGACGGGCGGGATGCCGGTGACGTACTCGGGCGGGGCGCCGGCCGGGTCGGCGGGCAGCACGGAGGCGCCCTGGCGCTGCGGCCACAGGTGCACCGGGCCGCTGGCGATGGGGGTGGGCCCCGCGCTCTCCAGCCGCCCGGAGCCGCCGCAGCCGGTGGCGAGCAGGGCCAGGGGGAGGGCGAGGGTGAGGGTGATGAGCGTGGTGAGGGTGGGGTGGCGGGTGCGGGCGGTGCGGGAGGGGGTGCGGGCAGTCCCGGCCGGGGTGCGGGCCGCTTTCGAGGTGCGGGCCGCGGTCGGGGTGCGGTCGGGGGGCTGGGGCGCCCCGGACGGCGTACGACGCGGCTTCACGGGCCTCCTGTGTGCGGCTCGGGGCCTCCGCGTGAGGGCGGTGGTCGCCTCGGCGACGGCCGGGCGACCAGGTCGCGTCCGCGTGGAGGACGGTGTGTTCCTGGTCCGGGTCCTGGTCCGGGTCTTGGTCCGGGTCCGGGTCCGGGTCCTGGTCCTGGTCTTGGTCCGGGTCTTGGTCCGGGTCCGGGTCCTGGTCCGGGCGGTGGTCGCCGGTGGGCGAGCCGCCGCGGGTGATCGGCCGGAGCTCCGGCCTCTCGGTGGCACCGTAAACCTTATTCGGCGTGAAGTCCCTTTTGTCCAACTGGGGATCCTGGGCTGCGTGGGGCGGCTGTCCGCGCAGAGTGTTGGGCTGCTGGGCTGGTGTGCGACGCCGAGACGCTGCCAGACCTTCTGCCTACGCCCCGCGCACGCCACTGCCGAATCCGAGACAGCAGGAGCCACAGGAGCCACAAGAAGCCACAGGAGCCACAGGAGGACGCAGCGACCGCGACACGCACAGCCGCTGCGCGGCTGGCCCTCGCTTCGGTGGTGGGTCGTGTGGTGTGTGGGTCCCCTCGGTGCTTGACCCGTCGTGGCCTGCAGGCCCTGCGGCAGGCCCACCCCTGGGGCTTTGGGGCTTCGCCCTGGCCTTCGGCCACCCCAGGCCCGGGCCTGCCTCCGGACCAGCCTGCCACGACGCCTCAAGCACCTCCCCCACACACCACACGACCCACCAGGCCCTGCCAAGGAACCGGCGGCCGGGAGTCCAGGTGAGGCGAGCGCGAGGAGCCAGCGGCAATTGCGTGATCATGACGCGGCGAGCCCAGGGGACATCGTCCTGGCCTGTACGACCTGGCTCGCCGGTGCCGTACGCAGGCCGTCTGCGTCCGAGGCGGAATGACCACGGCTCGGCGTGCCCGGCGCCTGGGGCGGGGAACACCCGGCATCCGGATGGTGGGCCGGACTGGTCAGGAGGTCGTGCGGCCTCGGCGGAGCATCGCGAAGCCCAGGCCGGCGGCGCCGGCTGCGGCCATGCCTGCGCCTGCGCCGATCAGTACCAGGCCGTCGCCCGAGCCGTCCGCGGCGCCGGCCGGGCGCAGCGCCTCGACGCCGGCCCGGACCCCGGTGCGCGGGGCCGCTGCGGTGGTGACCTCGTGGCGGTCGGGGGTGGCCGTGGACACCAGGGCCACGCTCTGGACCGGCGTGTCGGTGCTCGGTGTGTCGGCGAGGGCGGCCGCGGCCGGCAGCGACAGCAGTCCGCCCGCCACGGCGGCGACGGCGGCGGCCCGGGCGGTGGTGCGGCGGCAGGTGCTGTTCACGGGAGAGTCCTCGGCGGTAGGAGTTCGGGCTGGTGAACCCACGCTAGGACTCGGGCGTTGCAGCGCCGCCCCGGCCGTGTAACGGCCACCCGACGCCGACCGCGCGAAGCCGTTACACAACCGCGCGCTTGCGGATCGCCGGGTGGGCTGCGGCCCTGCCCGACGCCGCGAGTCCCGGCCGGGCCCCACGCCGGCGGGCGGGCCCGGGCGCGGCAGACGGTGGCGGAGTCTGCCGAGGAGGAGCGAGGCGCGCCTGAGCCCGCCGCGTTCAGTGCTGTCGGCTGCCTGCCCCGGCACTCCCGGCCGACACGTCCCGGGCCGCTGGTACGCCCGGACTGTCGACCGCCCGGGCTGCGTATGCCCGCGCCGCGGGCCCGCCCGTCCCGTGCCGTGGTCTGTCCCGCACCGTGAGTACGCCCGTGGCGTCGGTGCGTCTCGCGCCGTCGGTACGCCCGCGTCGCCAGCCCGTCCCGTGTCGTCGGTGCGTCCCGCGTCGGGAGTGCGCCAGTGCCGTAGGTGCGCTTGCCCCGCTGGTACGCCGGTGCTGTCGGCACGTCCCGTGCCTTGGCGCATCCTGGGCCCCGGCACAATCCAGCCCCTCTGGCGTTTGAGGAGCGGGGGTCCGGGGGCGGAGCCCCCGAAAGGGGTCCGGGCGCAGCCCGGGAAACGGAGAAAGGGCGGGTAGGGGACCAGCCCCGCAGGGCAACGACCCGCACCCGACAGCTACCCGCACCCGGCACGGGGACCCGCACCCGGCACGGGAAGCGCACCCGGCAACGACGCCGCACCCCGCAGGGGCCCGGCACCCGGCACGGGAAGCGCACCCGGCAACGACGCCGCACCCGGCACGGGACCGGCACCCGGGACGGGCCCGCACCCCGCAGGGGACCGGCACGGGACCCGCACCCGGGACGGGAAGGGTCGGGGTCTTGCCCCGGGGGCGGTGGGCTGCTCACATGGCGGGAGCGGGACGTCGAGGGGGTCGGGGATGCGCGGAATGACGGTCACACCGGCACGCGGCAACGGGCTGGACCGCCTGTACGTCAGCCTGCCCGACGGCAGGAGCGTGGCCTGGTACGACCGGGACACCGGCCGCGTCAGCCTGCTCGGCCGGGAGCACGAGGAGGCGGTGCTGGCCGTGCTCGGCCCGTACCTCACCCGCTCGTACACGGTCGGCCCGCCGCCCGTGCCCGGCCGCGCCGAGCTGTTACGGCTGGCCCTTCCGCCGGACGACGACCTCGCGCCCAACCGGCCGGGCGAGAGTCTGCTCGGCGAGTTCGCGTACGGCACTCCCGGCCGCCGCGCCCGCGGCCTGCGGCACGACCTGCTGGCCCAGCAGCGCTTCGGGGCCGAGCTGGACACGCTGGAGGGGCTGGGCTGGCGGGTGCTGCATGCGGTGCCGCTGCCGGGCGCCGGCCCGGCCGGGATCGACCACCTGCTGATCGGGCCCGGCGGCGTACTGGTCGTCCGTACCGCCGCCGGCCGCCGCCAGCGGGCCTCCGTCGGGGACCTGCTGCTCACGGTGGGCCGCGCCGAACCGTCCCCCGGCCCCCGCTGGGTACGCCGCGCCGCGGCCCGAGCCGGGCACGCGCTGACGGCCGCGGTGCGCCCGGTGCTGGCCGTGATCGACGCGTCCCGGGTGGACGTGGCCCCCTCGCTGCGGGACGTCGAGGTGGTGCGGGAGGGCGGTGCGGCGGGCTTGGGCCGCCTTGCCGGTGTCCTGAAACCGGCCGACGTCGAAGCGCTGTACGGGCTGGCCCGCGACCGCCGCACCTGGCTCCGCGCCTGAGAGTGGCCCGGTTGCGCGCGCAGGCCCGCGGCCGCGGGATCGGGCCCGAGGCGGCTCGACCGGAGGTGCCGGCCGCCCGAGCCGGGTACCCCCTCACCCGTCCGCGCGGATCCGCAGCACCTCCGGCGGCGGGTGGCGGGTCGTGGCGTGGCGGACCTCCACCGTCAGCGGGGGGTCCAGGAGGCGGTACGGGAGTTCGCCGAGGCCCACCGCCGTGACCGTGCCCGCCGCCTCGGCCGGATGCTCCCGGCCTGCCAGCGCCTCGGCGGCCGCGGTGCGCAGGGCGCCCGTCAGGGGGCTGGAGACCACCGGGGTGTCGTCGTCGGGGAGGACCAGCACGAGGGCGCTGGGCCGGTGCGCCGTGCCGGTCCAGCCGACCGCCGCCGCGTCCGTCGTGTCGGTGTGGCGCAGCTTGCGCCAGGCCCGCCGCCCCGCCGGGTACGGCTGGTCGAGGCGCTTGATGACCAGGCCCTCGATCCCGCTGGCGGGCAGGGTCTCGTACCAGGTGGCGGCCAGGTCCGGGTCGGTGGTCATCGGCACCGGCTGGAGCGGCGGCCCCAGCGGCAGCAGCAGGTCCACCAGGAGCGCGCGGCGCTGCTCGTACGCGCGGGGCCGCAGGTCCAGGCCCGCCAGGTCGAGCACGTCGAAGGCGGCGTACGAGGCCGGGAGCGTCCGGGCGAGGGCGGCGGCCCGCGCCGAGGTGGCCGCCGCCCGGCGCTGCACCAGCGCGAAGTCGGTGCGCCCGTCGTGCCAGACCACCACCTCGCCGTCGAGGGTGGTCTCGGGCGGCAACTGCCGTGCCGCGGCCGCGAGATCGGGGAACGCCGCGGTGATGACGCGCCCCGAGCGGGCCTGCAGCACGACGTCGTCGGCGGTGCGCAGGACCACGACCCGGTGCCCGTCGAACTTCGGCTCGTACGCCAGACCGGCGCCGCGCGGCAGCGCGCGCACGGGGGCGGCGAGCGCGACGCGGATCACGGCGCGGCGTCCGGGTGCCGGGGGAGCGGCCGGGCCAGGCCGGGGTCGGACAGGGACGCGAAGAGGTCCCCGTCCCGGCCCAGCCGGGCGGTCACGTCGTCGGCCAGGAAGACCAGCTCGGCCGGGTGCCGGCAGGCCTCCACCTCCGCCCAGTCCACCGGTGCGGAGACGGTGGGCAGCGGCCGGGCGCGCAGGGTGTAGGGGGCCGCGGTGGTCTTGGCGGCGGCGTTCTGGCTGTGGTCGACGAAGACCTTCCCCGGCCGCAGGGCCTTGGCCATCTTGTGCACGACCAGCCCGGGCAGCTCGCGCTCGGCCTCCCGGGCGAGTGCCTTGGCGTACGCGGAGACCTCGGCGGACGGCGTGGGCTCCAGCGGGACCGAGAGGTGCAGGCCCTTGGAGCCGGAGGTCTTGGCGTACACGTGGAGGCCCTCGGCGGTGAGCCGCTCGCGCAGCCACAGGGCGGCTGCGCAGCACTCCACGACCGTGGCGGGCGGGCCGGGGTCCAGGTCGAGGAGCAGCCGGTCGGCGACGCCGGGGTTCCCGGCCCGCCACTGGTGGACGTGGAGCTCGACCACGAGGTTGGCGGCCCAGACGAGGGTGGGCAGGTCCTGTACGAGCACCTGTTCCGCCCGCTCGTCCTCGGAGCGGGGGACCAGGGCCGTCTTCACCCAGGCGGGCGTGCCCGGCGGCGGGTTCTTGCTGAAGAACCGCTGGCCCTCCACCCCGTCGGGGTAGCGCAGGAAGGAGACCGGCCGGTCGCGCAGGTGGGGGAGCAGGGCGTCCGCGACCACGGCGTAGTAGTGGACGACCTCGCCCTTCGTGAAGCCGCTCTCGGGATAGAGGACCTTGTCCAGGTTGCTGAGCGCGAGGCGACGCCCCTCCACCTCTGTGATCGGCGTCATACGATGAGACTGCCACGAACCCGGCATACAGGCACGAAAGGGAATCATCGTGCGATCCATCTGGAACGGGGCGATCTCCTTCGGGCTTGTCAGCATTCCGATCAAGCTCGTCAACGCCACCGAGAGCCACTCGATCTCCTTCCGCCAGATCCACACCGCCGACGGCGGCCGGATCCGCTACCGCAAGGTCTGCGAACTGGACGGCGAGGAGCTCACCGCCGACCAGATCGGCAAGGGGTACGAGGAGGCGGACGGCTCGATCATCCCGATCACGGACCAGGACCTGGCGTCCCTGCCGCTGCCCACCGCCAAGACCATCGAGATCGTCGCCTTCGTGCCCGCCACGGACATCGACCCCCTCCAGATGGACGCGGCCTACTACCTCGCGGCCAACGGCGTGCCGGCCGCCAAGCCCTACACCCTGCTGCGCGAGGCCCTGAAGCGGAGCCGGCGGGTGGCCATCGCGAAGTTCGCGCTGCGGGGGCGCGAGCGGCTCGGGATGCTGCGCGTGGTGGACGACGTGATCGCCATGCACGGGCTGCTCTGGCCGGACGAGATCCGGGCGCCGGAAGGCGTGGCCCCCGAGACGCAGGTGACGGTGCGGGAGGCCGAGCTGGACCTCGCGGACGCCCTGATGGCCACCCTTGGCGAGGTCGATCTGGAGAGCATGCACGACGACTACCGGACGGCGGTGGAGTCGCTGATCGCCGCCAAGTCCTCGGGCGAGGCGCCGGAATCCCCGGCGGCGGAGCCCCGCGGCCAGGTGATCGACCTGATGGCGGCACTGGAGAAGAGCGTCCGGGCGGCCCGGGAGTCCCGTGGTGAGGCCGGCGCCGACGGCGGAGCGGAGGAAGCGGAGGCGGAGCCGGCCGCGGTCACCCCGATCCGGCGGACGGCTGCCGCCCCCAAGGCGGTGGGCGGCAAGAAGTCGACGGCGGCGGGGACGAAGCGGACCGCCGCGGCCGCGAAGGACGGGACGGCCAAGAAGACGGCCGCCAGGTCGACGGCCAAGAGCACGGCGAAGAGTGCGGCCAAGAGCACGGCGAAGAGTACGGCGAGGGCCACGAAGAGCACCGCCAAGAGCACTGCCAAGACGGCCTCGAAGGCCGCCGCCGGCAAGACCGCCGCCAAGAGCACCGCCAAGAAGACCGCCGCCAAGAAGACCGCAGCAGGCACCCCCCGCAGGCGTTCGTCCGCCTGAGGGGGGTGCCGGTGGGGCCGGGGTTCAGACCCCGGTGGCGCCGAAGCCGCCACTGCCGTTGGCGCCTCCGCTCGCGTTGGCTTCCCTCCGCTTGCGCACCTCTTCCGGGTGCTCCGACGTGCGGGACCCGAAGTTCCCGTAACCCTGCATCTCGTGTGGCCGCAGCCCACCGGTGGGGATCTCCACGGGATCCCGCTCTTCGCGCACCTCGTACACGGCTCCCCCGTCGGGCAGGCGCGGCTGCGTCTCGGGCTCCGGCGGCTCCGGCTCCCGGTCGCGCACCTTCCTTCCGAACCAGAAGGCGAGCAGGAGGAATGCAGCGATCGCGATCCCCACGAACAGGAACGGCACAATCTCACCGAATGTGTCCATATCTGAGTATTACCCCAGATAGCCGATTACTACCTCGGATGGTCATCGATGGCGCTTTCGTCCGGGGCGCGCAAGACTGGCAGCGCACGCCCGCCCCCCACCCGCGAGGGAGATGACGAGCATGTCGAAGCGAGGCAACAAGCGGCGCGCCCGCAAGAAGAAGGGCGCGAACCACGGCAAGCGGCCCAACGCCTGAGCCGTCGGACCCGCGTACGAGGGACCCCGCGCCCGGCACGAGCCGGGCGCGGGGTCCGTCATGTGGGGGGGTCCGTTCACCGGCGCACGGGTCCGCGCACCGGTGGGTCTGCAGGTCAGTTCACCGAGTCGAGCTTCGCCCGCTGCTCCGGCGTGAGGTCGAGCTCGACCGCGCCGAGGTTCTCCTCCAGCTGGGCCACCGAGGAGGCGCCGACCAGCGGCAGCACCGGGATGTCCCCGCCCATCAGCCAGGACAGCACCACCTGGTTGACGGTGGCGCCCGTCTCGGCCGCCACCTCGCGCACCGCGCGCAGCCGGGGCTCGGTGCCGGCGTGGTCGAAGCCCGGGCCGAGCGGCTTGTCGTCCCGTACGTACGCGCCGGAGATCAGCGGCGAGTACGAGACCTGGGTGAGCGAGGGGTTGGCGCGCAGGTAGCTCAGCAGGTCGCCGCTGACCAGACCCTGGTTGCCGTCGGGCGAGCGCAGGCTCGGGACGTCGGTGCGCTGGCGGAGGTAGCTGTGGTGGTGCTGCAGCACCTCGTAGCCGGGTACGCCCGCCGCGGCGGCCAGGGCCCGGGCGCGCTCGATCCGCCAGGCCCAGTGGTTGCTGGCGCCGAGCAGGCCCGCGACGCCGTCCGCCACCACGTCGGCGAAGCCCTGGACGGTCTCCTCCAGCGGGGTGTTCTCGTCCATGATGTGCGCGTAGAGCAGGTGGATCTTCTCGATGCCGAGGCGCTCGCGGCTGGCCTCCGAGGACTCCCGGATGACCTTGGCGGACAGGCCCTCGACGTCCAGGCTGAAGCCGCTGGTGGGCTGGTTGGGGCGGGCGCCCAGCTTGGTGGCGATGGTGATCTCGTCGCCGATGCCGCGGCTCTTGATCCAGCGGCCGACCAGCTCCTCGCTCTCGCCGCCCTGCGTGCCGTGCACCCAGAAGGCGTAGTTGTTGGAGGTGTCGATGAAGGTGCCGCCCGCCTCCACGAAGCGGTCGAGGATGGCGTACGAGGTGGCCTCGTCGACGGTGGTGCCGAAGGTCATGGCGCCCAGGGACAGGACGCTCACCTCGCGGCGGGTCTCGGGGGAGCTGCCGATGACGCGGTACTTCACGATGGGGACCTTTCGGTTCAGGGGTGGGACGGGAGCGGAGCGCGCCCGGCGGGCTGCGGCAGGTCGGCCAGCAGTTCCGTCACGACGGCGTCCAGGTGGGGTACGAGGTAGAAGTGGCCGCCCGGGTAGGAGCGGAGCCGGAAGGGGCCGGTGGTGTGGTTCCGCCAGGCGAGCGCGATCGGCTCGTCGACGCGGGGGTCGGCGTCCCCGATGAGGGCGGTGACCGGGCAGTCCAGCGGGTCCGCCCCGCGGAAGCGGTACGTCTCGGTGGCCACGTAGTCGCTGCGGACCGCCGGCAGGATCGCGGCGAGCAGCTCCGGGTGGTCCAGCATCCGTTCGTCGGTGCCGCCGAGCAGCTTCATGTCGGCGATCAGCGTCTCGTCGTCCGCGAGGTGGACGGACCCGGGTGCCGGCACCGAGGGCGCGCGGCGGCCCGAGACGGCCAGGGCGGCGGGCGGGAAGCCCGCGTCCCGCAGCCGGCACGCGACCTCGAAGGCGAGCGAAGAGCCCATGCTGTGCCCGAAGACGCTGTACGGGCGGTCCGTGAAGCCGCCGCCGAGCAGCTCGGCCGCGACCAGGTCGGCCAGCTCGTGCAGCGACTCCACGCAGGGCTCGCCGAAGCGTTCCTGCCGGCCGGGGTACTGGACGACCAGCACGTCGGCGTACCGCGCCAGGCGGGCGGAGAACGGGAAGAAGTACGAGGCGTTGCCGCCCGCGTGGGGGAAGACGAGCAGCCGCGGCGCGCCGGCCGGCGCGGTGTGGAACCGGCGCAGCCAGGGGGTTCCGGTCGGCTCGGCCGCGGCGGCGGCCTGTGCCGGGCTCGGGGCCGTCATCCCGTCCTCCTCGTGCGGCCGTTGCCGCCGCGCGCCGGGCGGGCGGTGATCGGGATGTGCTTGTAGCCGGAGACGAAGTTGGACCGCAGCCGCTCGGGCCGCCCGGCCGGCCGGAAGTCCTCGAAGCGGGTGAACAGCTCGTGGTACAGCGTCTTCAGCGTGACGCGGGCGACGCTGTGCCCGATGCAGTAGTGCGGCCCGATGCCGAAGGCCAGGTGCTTGTTCGGCTTGCGCCGGATGTCGAACTCGCCGCCCCGGGCGAAGACGGTGTCGTCGCGGTTGGCGGAGCCCAGCCAGACGACCACGGCGTCACCGGCCTTGACGGGCGTGTTGCGGATCTCCACGTCGCGGGTCGCGTACCGCAGGAAGTGGTTGACCGGCGAGGCCCAGCGCAGGGACTCCTCCAGGCCGGTGCCGTCGGCCTCCGGGTGCGCGGCCCAGTCCTGGAGCACGCCCGAGTCGATGAACTCGGCCATCACGAAGTTCGGCGCGTGCGGGGTGGTGACGTTGGCACCGAGCAGCAGGCTGTAGCAGTTGGCGACGATCTCGTCGGGGGCCATGTGGCGGCCCTCGAACTCGGTGGAGATCAGTACGCTCAGCAGGTCGTCACCGAGGTTGTTGCGGCGGAACCGCACCAGGTCCTGGAAGTAGGCGAACAGGTCGCGGTGCGCGGCCTTGAGCGTGGCGTCCCGGCCGCCCGCGTCCTGGTACTCGGCGTCGTCCGCCGCGATGCACACGGTGGTGAGGCGGTTCAGCCAGGCCCAGTCCGCCGTCGGCAGGCCCATCATGGTGCCGGTGACCGACATCGGCATGGCGAGCATGGCCTGCGCGAAGTCGAAGGTGCCGCCGTCGCCGAGCGGTTCGATGAGCGGGACCACCAGGTCGCGGATCATCTCCCGCTGCCGGTCGACCGACTTGATGGCCAGGGCCTTCTTCAGGCGGCCCTGCATCTCGGTGTGCCGGGGCGGGTCGGTGGCCGCGAGCTGCTTGCCGCTGGCCGGGTCGTCCAGTCCCAACAGGTCGAGCATCGTGCCGCGTTCGGAGGTGAAGGTCGCGGTGTCGCGCAGTACCCGGTCGGAGTCCTCGAAGCGCACGACGTTCCAGAACCAGCGCTCGTCGTCGACCTGGTGGCGGGTCAGCGTGTCCAGCGCGCGCATGCGGCGCCAGACGGGGTGCGGGTCGCCGTCGCTGTAGAGGCCCGGGTCGACGAGGTCGTGGGCGGCGGCGGGACTGGTGGCGGCCGCGTGCATCGGGCACCCCGGCGGGGGTGCGAGCGACGGTACGGCAGGGGCGGATGTGGCGTGGACGGTCAAGGCCCGTCTTCCTTTCGCCTGGGCTCGGAGCCGGGGCGGGCGTGGGACGGCGCCGGTACCGCGTGCTTCCGGGCGTACGGGAAGGAGGGCGCGGGGCACACGGGGGAGGACGGGACGCGGACATCCGGTGAGGATCGGGTGCGCGGCCCGTCGCGGCGCGACGGGGAACCAGCCGGTCTGCGCGGTGCTGCGGCCTGGGGACGGCCGGGCAGGGGGAAAGCGCTGCCCGCACAACGTACATGACGCCGCCGGGTACGTGAAGCACCCGCCGGCCGCCCCGGCCGGAACCCGCTCACCCCCGGCCGGTACCTGCCCACGCCCGGCCGGAACCGCGGCGGTGCCCCGCCCGGCAGGTCCTGCCCGGGCGCGGCCTCACTCCGGTGCGTCGTCCAGGAAGCCGCTGCGCGCGATCAGGTACGCCAGCTGCGCCCGGCTGCGGCTGCCGAACAACTCGGCCGCCCAGCGCATGTGGTTGGCCACGCTGCGGGTGCTCATGCCCAGCCGGGCGGCGATCGCCTCGTCCGTGTAGCCGTTGACCATGTGCCGCAGGATCGCCCGCCGCACCTCGTCGGTGAGCAGCGGGGGGAGCCTGCTGCTGGGGAAGTTGCGCAGGGGTGCCGCCCGCTGCCAGGCGTGGTCGAAGATGCCCACCAGGTACCGGACCACGCCCGGGTGCTCGACGGCCAGCGCGACCTCGCTCCGCTCCGAGCCCGGGTCCGGGATGAACGCGATCTTCCGGTCGCACACGATCAGCCGGTCGAAGACCTCGTCCAGGGTGCGCACTTCGCCGCCGGCCTGCGAGATGTGCTCCACGTAGGCGAGCGTGGGCTGGTGCGAGCGGATGGTGTGCTGGTAGATGGTGCGCTGGCGCACACCGCGGCCGATCGCCTCCAGGTCGCTCGCGAGGGCCTTGTCCAGCATCGCCTGCGGCCGCCCCCCGCCGGGCTGTGCGGTGAGCAGTTCCTCCTGGCAGGCGTGCACGGCGGCGGAGAGCGTGGCGCTGATGGCATTCGCGCCCTGCACCACCCGGATCAGGTGCGAGTCGCCCTTCCCGTAGCTGTCCAAATAGATCTCCTGCGCCTGGGAGATCGAGGTGCGCATGGCAGCGAGGGCGGTCTTCTTCTCTTCGATGGCGCGTTCCAGGCGGTCCATCTGCGCTCCCGCGGCAAGCCGCGGCGGGATGGGGGCCAGGCTGCCGTCGGGCACGCGCTGGACGAGGCCGAGGTCAAGCAGGCAGCGGGGACAGTCGCCCGAGGTGGGGCGCCCGTGGAGGGCGTCCGCGTACCACTGGAGGCCGTTTGCGCAGATCTCGACGGTGCGATCTTCAGCGCTTATATCCGATCTCGTGCACATTTCCCCACCCTGCTGGTTCCCGCATTGCAGGATCATCCTCTCCGATCTCCGGTGACCGGGGCTGTCCGGGGCCGCATGCTTTCGGTCGGGGAACCACTCAAGGTCTGAACCAGAACCGCTACAGGTCTAAGCCATGCCGATCCGTCACAGGCAGAAAGCAAGGTAAGAGATGAGCACCAACGTTCTCGGCAAGATCCTCAGCACGCTCGCCCTGGCCGGATTGGCCGTCGCCGGTCTCGCGGCCGCCTCGACCACGGGCTCCGAGGCCCCCGTGCACCGCACCCTCCTCGCCGACTCGCAGTGGGGCCGCACCACCCCCCAGCTGCCCACCGGCGCCGAAGACTCCCAGTGGGGCCCGATCGCCCCCACCCAGCCCGTCGTCTCCGACGACTCGCAGTGGGGCTGAGCCCCGCCCGGCCGCTCCGGCCGCTCCTCCCGGGTCCCCGGCGCACGCCGCCGGCCGGCCCGCCCCAGCCTGACGCCCCCTGACACGCCCTGACGGGCCCTCGGGGCCACCGAGTCGCGGGGCGGGCCGGGTCACCCGGCTCCTCCCACCCACCCCGCAGATTTCGGAGGTCCATTCGTGCTGCCCGCAGCGCCGTACGGAACGTCACCCGCCGGACACACCTGGTACCCGGCGACCCGGGTGCAGCAGGGCATCTGGGTCCTGGACCGGGACGAGCTCCTGCGGCCCACCCAACTCGTGCCCACGGTCGTGGAGTTCACCGGCACCGTGGACCACGCGGCACTGGTCGGCGCGGTCGGGCGCTCGCTGGCGCGGCACCCCTCGCTGCGGGCCCGCTTCCGGCTCGACGTGAAGCGCCGCCGGGTCGAGTACCACACCGACGGCCCCCCGGCCGAGCCCGGCTTCCTCGACGCCGAGGCGGAGGGCTGGACCGAGGAGGAGGTCGACCGGCTGGTCCGCGCCCTGTGCGCGACCCCCTTCGACCTGGCACAGGACGCACCCGCCCGTGCCGAGGTCATCCGGCTCGGCGCGGACCGCACCCTGCTGGTCCTCAACGTCCACCACATCATCTTCGACGGGGTCTCCCGCGGCATGCTGCTGGAGGACGTCTGCGCCCTCTACCGGGCCGCCGTCGAAGGCGCCGAACCGGAGCTGACCGACCCGCCGCACCCGGCCGCCGTCGTCGCCGAGCGCACCCCCGAGGAGATCGCCGAACAGGTCGCCGAGGTCGTCGACCGGCTCCGCGGCGCCCCCGCCGAGGTGCTGCTGCCCTTCACCCGCACCCCCCACGACGGCGGGGAGGAGTCCCTGCTCGGCGCCACCCTCGCGACCCGCCTCGACGACGGGACGACCGCGAAGGTGATGGCCGTCGCCGCCCAGGAGGGCTGCACGCCGTTCATGCTCGGCGTGGCCCTGCTCGCCGGCACCCTCGCCCGCACCGGACCCCAGCGCGACTTCCTCATCGCCTTCGCCTGGCCCGGCCGTGACGACCCGGCCACCGCCGACGTGATCGGGATGTTCATGACCACCGTCGTGCTCCGGGTCACCCTCGAACCCGGGGACACCTGGCGCGACCTGCTCGGCGGCGTACGGATCGGCGGCATGGAGGCGTTCGTCGACAGCGACGTACCCCTCGACGCCGTGTCCGCCGCCCTCAACCCCGACCGCAACGCCCTGTGGCCGCCGCTGTCGCCGGTCCTGGTCAACCTCGACGAGGCACCGCGGTCCCTGGAGCCCGTACCCGGCCTCACGGGCACGCTCCGGCCCCTCGACCCGATGTTCATCAAGTACGACCTGGCCATGTTCGTCCGACTGGAGGACACCCCCGGGGGACGGAGCCTCGCGCTCTCCCTCGACTACCCGGTCAACGTCTTCGGCCACGACGACCTCTCGCGCTTCCTCAACGCTCTGCGGCACAGCGCCGCGGACCTCGCCACCTTCCCGGAGAACCCCGTGCTCGAAGAGTCCGTACGCCCCACCGCCGCCGCCGACCTCGACGACCCGGCCGCCCGCCTCGAACTCGTGCGCTCCATCTGGCGCGAGGTCCTCGACACCGACGACATCGCCGACGACGTCAGCTTCTTCGAGTCCGGCGGCGACTCCCTGCTCCTGGTCCTGCTCGTCGAGCGCCTCGGCCAGGTCTCCGGCCGCGAGGTCCGCACCATGGACCTGTTCCGCCAGCCGACCGTCATCGGCCAGGCCGACCTGATCGCCGGCGCCGCCGAGCCCGCCGCGGCCCCCGCCGCCGGCGGCGACCGCGCCGCGCTGCTGAACGCCGCCCGCGCCCAGGGTGCCGGGGCCGCCCGATGACGGCCCGTGCGCTGGCCGCCGGGATCCTGGAGGTCCCGGACGGCCCCGACGCCTTCGGCGACGAGAGCTTCATCGCGCTCGGCGGCGACTCGCTGCGCGCCATGCGGCTGGCCGCCCTGCTCCAGGAGCGCCTCGGGCTCAAGGTCCCGATCATGGAGCTGCTGGGCGGCTCCCCGCTGACCGAGGTACTGGCCGCCGCCGTGCCCGTCGCCGAGGCCGAGCCCGTACCCGCCCCCGTACTCGGCGCCGAGCAGGCCCTCACCCCCGCCCAGCGCGGCATGTGGCTGATCGAGCGGGTGGCCGGCGGCTCCCCGTACAACCTGGTCTTCCGCTGCTTCACCGAGGGCCGGCGCCTCGACCGCGACCTGCTCGCCAAGGCGATCGCCGCGACCGCCGCCCGCCACGAGGGCCTGCGGACCGTCTTCCGCGAGGCCGCCGACGACGTGGTCCAGGAGATCCTGCCCGCCCACGTGCCGGAGCTCGCCGAGTTCGTCCACGACGGCACGGCCGAGGCCTTCGAGGGCCGGGTGCGCCGCCACGCCGCCGAACTGGGCCGCGAGCCCTTCGACCTGGCCGCCGCCCCCGCCTACCGCTTCGCGTACTGGACCTCCGCCGCGGACGGCGACGAGCGCTGCGCCCTCGTCCTCGTCGCGCACCACATGGTGCTCGACGGGTTCGCCGTCGGCTACCTGCTGCGCGAGCTCTTCGACCAGTACGCCGAGCTCAGCGCCGCCGCCGAGCAGGCCGCGGCGCCCCGCGACCTCGGCACCCCCCTGTCGGCCCTGCGCCGGCACCAGGAGGAGGCGAAGGCCCGCGGCGCCTGGGACGAGCAGGCCGAGTTCTGGCAGGCGCACCTCGACGGCGTCCCCTCCATCCTCGAACTCCCCGCCGACCGGCAGCGCCCGGCCGTCCAGGACGGCGCCGGCGACCGCCTCGGCCTCGACCTCGGCCCGGCCGTCACCGAGCGGGTGACCAGCCAGGCCCGCGCCCTCGGCATCACCCCGTATTCCTTCCTGCTCGGCGCGTTCGGCCTCACCCTCGCCCGGCGCACCGGCAGCCGCCGGCTGCTGGTCGGCGTGCCGCTGCTGGGCCGCGGCTCCTCCGAGCTGCGCCGCCTGATCGCCGTCGCCGGCAACCTGGTCCCCGTACTCGTGGACGTCGACGACGACCTGGACGCCGCCGGCTACCTGCGCGGCGTGCACCGCTCCCTCGGCGCCGCCATCGACCACGGCGACCTGCCCTTCGAGGAGCTGGTGGCCCGCCTCGGCGTCGAGCGCAGCCTCGGCTGCCACCCGCTGGTCCAGGTCTGCTTCGGCATGCACGACCAGCTGGTGCCCGCGGAGCTGACCGCGGGCCCGGTGCGGGTGCGCGTCGAGGAAGGCCACGGCGGCGGCTCGCAGTTCGACCTCACCATGCTCATCGGCCACGCCGACCCCTCCCTCGCGGGCCACGTCGAGTACGCGACCGGCGTGTGGAACGAGGCGGAGGCCCAGTCCTTCGTCTCCGACTTCCGGACCGCCGTCGAGCAGCTCACGGCCGCCCCGGAGGCCCGGCTGGAAGACGTGCGCTGCATCTCCGCCGAGGGCCGCGCGCTGCTCGACGAGATCAACGAGAGCGGCCGGGACTTCCCCGCCACCTCCCTCGACGCGCTGTTCCGCGAGACCGCCCGGCGCCGCCCGGGCGCGGTCGCGGTCCGCGACGCCGAGCACACCCTCACCTACGCCCAGCTCGCCGACGCCGCCGCCGAGCAGGCCCGGCTGCTGCTGGCCGCGGGGGTCCGGCCCGGGGACCGCGTCCTGGTGGGCGTCGACCGGTCGGCCGCCGAGGCCGTCGCCGTCCTCGGCGTCCAGTGGGCCGGCGCCGCGTACGTCGGCATCGACCCCGCGCAGCCCGACAGCCACCTGGAGAAGGTCATCGCCCGCGCCGAGCCGGCCGCCGCGCTGACCGGCCCGGCCGACGGACCGGTCGCCCGGCGCTTCGCCGGCCTCGGCGTACCCGCCGTCGCCACCTGGGACGCCGACTGGCGGCCCGCGTCCGCCGACACGGTCCCGGTACCGCCCGCGGACCCGGCCCGCCTCGCCTACGTCGCCTTCACCTCCGGCTCCACCGGACAGCCCAAGGGCGTCTGCGTGCCCCACCGCGCGGTCATCCGGCTGGTCCACGAGGCCGGTTACGTACGCCTCGGCGACGGCGAGCGGATGCTGCGGCTCTCCCCGCTCTCGTTCGACGCCTCCACCCTGGAGCTGTGGGGTGCGCTGCTCACCGGCGCCACCCTGGAGGTCCACCCGGCCGGCCTGGCCTCGCCGACCGAGCTGGGCGCCTTCCTCCAGGAGCGCGGGATCACCGTGGCCTGGCTGACCGCCGGACTCTTCCGGCTGGTCGAGGAGTTCGCGCCGGACTCGCTCAGCGGCCTGCGCCAGCTGCTGACCGGCGGCGACGTCGTCCCGCACGAGCACACCGCCCGCGTGCTCGCCCGGCACCCCGGGATCGTCATCACCAACGGCTACGGACCCACCGAGAACACCACCTTCACCACCACCCACTCGGTGGCCCGGTCGGAGGACGTCGACGGCCCGCTGCCCATCGGCCGCCCGGTGCCCGGCACCCGCGTGTACGTGCTCGACCAGCGGCGCCGCCAGGTCCCGCCCGGTGCCGTCGGCGAGCTGTACACCAGCGGCGAGGGCCTGGCCGACGGCTACCTCGGCGACCGGGCCGAGACCGACCGGTCCTTCGGGCACCTCTCGCCGGACGTGCCCGAGCGCCTCTACCGCACCGGCGACCTGGTCCGCATCGACACCAGCGGCCGCGTCAGGTTCCTCGGCCGCGCCGACGACCAGGTCAAGCTGCGCGGCTACCGCGTCGAGCTGAGCGCGATCAGCGACGTGCTGGCCGAACACCCCGAGGTCCAGGACGCGGTGGTGCTCGTCACCGACGGCGACAGCGCCGAGAAGCGCCTGGTCGCGGCCGTGGTCCTGGCCGAGGGCGCGGGCGTGGACGCGGTCGGACTGCGCGACCTGCTCAAGGAGCGCCTGCCGTCGTACATGGTGCCGACCCTGTGGGCCGTCGTGGACCGGCTGCCGGTCACCGCCAACGGCAAGGTGGACCGGCGCGCGCTGGCCGCCGTCGCCGGCCCGGCCCGCAGGTCCGCCCCGGCGGGCGGCTCTCCGGAGGCCGCGGCCGGAACGCAGGCCGCTCCGGAGGCTCCGGCCGCCGAGGCGCCCGCATCCCTCCCGCTGGAGCGGATCGCCGAGCTCTTCGCCGCCGTCATCGAGGGCCCCGAGCCCGCCGGCGGCGTCACCGAGGAGACCGACTTCTTCATGATCGGCGGCAACTCCCTCGGCGCCGTACGCCTGATGCGCAAGGTCAAGCAGGAGCTCGGCGCCGCCGTCCGGCTGCGGGACTTCCTGCTCTCGCCCACCCCCGCCGGGCTGCGCACGCTCATCGAGAAGGCCGCGGTCTGATGGCCCGTACCGCGGCACCGGTCCCGCCGCCGTCCCTCGCGGACGGCGTGCGGGCCCCGGAGTGGGACGACGGACTGGACTGCTGGGTCGTGGCCGACCAGCGCCTGGCCCAGCAGGTCCTGAACCACCCCGGCTTCGCCTCCGGGACCTTCGAGCGCTCCTTCCAGCTCTACATGACGGACGAAGCCCGCGCCGAGTACCGGGAGCTCACCGAGTTCCTGCGGCTCTGGTTCGTCCAGGCCGACGCCCCCGAGCACACGGCGCTGCGCCGCCCCGTCCAGCGGATGCTCTCCGCCTCGTACGTACGGTCCCTCGCCCCCCGCATCGAGGAGATCACCGACGAGTGCCTCACCGGCCTTGCGGCCGCGTCCCCCCAGGACGTGATGCCGCACGTCGCCGACGGCATCTCGGGCAGGGTGATGGCCCACGTGGTCGGACTCGACGTGCCCCCGCCCGTCCTGCACCGCTGGTCCCGGACCCTGTCGCTGTTCATCGGCGCCATGTACCGGCGCGACTACGCGCGGGCCGCCCACGAGGTCATGGTCGAGATGGGCGAGGCGCTCACCGGGGCCAAGGCCCTGGAGGGCTTCCCCACCGACACCCCGGAGGACCGGGCGCGGACCACCGCGACCTGGGCCATGTGCCTGTTCGGCGGCCTGGAGACCACGGCCTCGCTGCTCGGCTCCACCCTGCTCACCGCGCTCGGCGACCGGGAGCTGTGGGCGCGGATCCGCGCCGACGAACCGGGCGCCGTGACGGACCTGGTGGAGTCGGTGCTGGTGACCCGGCCGCCGCTGCGCCACCTGGGCCGGGTCGTCGCGTACGACCAGGAGATCGCGGGGGAGCGGCTGCGCGAGGGCGACCTGGTGCTCGTCAGCCTCACCGGCCAGGGCCCCCTCGACGACGCGGACCCCGCGGACGCCCCCGCCCCCGCCGTCCCGGCCGCGGCCGTCTGCCCGGTCACCGGCGCCACCGCGGCGGCGGAACCGGCCGGCCCCGAGCGGAACCTGGTCTTCGGCCACGGCCCGCACTACTGCGTGGGCGCGCCGCTGGCCCGGCTGGAGGCGGCCCTCCTGCTGCGCCGCCTGGCCGCCCGCTTCCCGCACGCCCGGCTGACCGACGAGGCCGCGGTGTGGGGTCCCAACCTCAGCTACGTCGGACTCGACCACCTGTACGTCGACCTGGGCGGAGAAAACTGACATGTCTCCTTCTCCCGTGGGCGCCACCGCGGTCCCTCCCGGGCCGCAGGGCGTCGCCGTCATCGGGATGGCCTGCCGGCTGCCCGGCGCGCCCGACCTCCGCGCCTTCCACGCGCTGCTCCGCGAGGGCCGCGACGGCATCAGCCGCCCCGCCCGCGAGGAACTGCTCGCCCAGGGCGTGGACCCCGCCTACGCGGGCCGGGAGAACTTCGTGGCGGCCATGGGCGTGATCGAGGACTCCCGCCGCTTCGACTGGTCCTTCTTCCGGTACAGCCGGGCGGAGGCGGCGGCGATGGACCCGCAGCAGCGGGTCTTCCTGGAGTGCGCGGCCACGGCCGTCGACGACGCCGGGATCGACCCCGGCCGGTTCCGCGGCCGGATCGGCGTCTACGCGGGCGCCGACCGGTCGGGGCCGGGCCGGGACGACGCCGCCCTCGGCGAACTGGCCCGCTACATCGGGCGGGAGAAGGACTTCGTCGCCACGCGCGTGGCGTACAAGCTGGGCCTGCGCGGCCCGGCGATCACTGTGCAGACCGCCTGCTCGACCTCCCTGACGGCTGTGCACCTCGCGGTGCGCGCGCTGCTGGGCGGCGAGTGCGACGCCGCCCTCGCGGGCGGGGTCACCGTGATGCCGCACGGCGAGTGGGGCTACCTCTTCGAGCCCGGCGGGATCCTCGCGCCGGACGGGTACTGCCGCCCGTTCGACGCGGACGCGGCCGGGACCGTACCCAGCGAGGGCGTCGGCGTGGTGGTCCTCAAGCGGCTCACCGACGCGCTGCGCGACGGCGACCGGATCGCCGCCGTCATCGCCGGCACGGCCGTGAACAACGACGGCGCCGAGAAGATGGCGTACACCGCGCCCTCGGCCGCCGGGCAGAGCGAGGTCATCCGCGCCGCGCTCGACGCGGCCGGTCTCACCCCCGCCGACATCGGCCACGTCGAGGCCCACGGCACCGCCACGAAGCTGGGCGACCCCATCGAGGTGCAGGCGCTCACCGACGTGTACGGGGAAAGCGGCGCCGGCACCGGCTGGTGCGCGCTCGGCGCGGTCAAGGGCAACATCGGGCACACCGGCGCCGCCGCCGGGGTGACCGGTCTGATCAAGACGGCGCTGATGCTGGAGCACCGCGAGATCCCGCCCACCGCGCACTACGGCGGGCCCAACCCGCTGCTGGAGCTGGAGCGTTCGCCGTTCCGGGTGGCCGAGGAGCTGGGTCCCTGGGAGCTGCGCGAGGGCCAGGAGGTGCGGGCCGGCGCGGTCAGCTCCTTCGGGGTGGGCGGCACCAACGCCCACGCGGTGCTGACCGAGGCCCCGCCGCACCGGCCCGCCCGGGCCCGTACCGGCACGGCCGCCGCCGCCAGGCCGCACCTGCTGCCGCTGTCGGCGCACGGGCCGGAGGCGCTGGAGCGGCTGGACCTGGCGTTGGCGGAACGTTTCAGCGTGGGTGCCGCCGGCGGGTCCGGCGACTCCGGCGCGCAGGACGGCGTACCCGACCTCGCCGCGGCCGCCTGGACGCTGGCCGGCCGCCGTGTCCACCGGCACCGCCAGGCCGTGGTCGTCCGCGACCCCGCACGGGCCGCCGACGTACTCCGCGCGGCCGCCGGTGCGGCCGTCCGGCGCGGCGCCCCGGCCCGCCTGGGCAGGGTCGCCTTCCTCTTCCCGGGGCAGGGCACCCTCAAGCACGCCGCGGGCGAGGCCGCGCACCGGATGCTGCCCGGCTTCCGGGCGGCCTTCGAGGAGATCCGCAAGATCGCGTACGACGACTGCGGCGTCGACCTCAGCCCCGTGGTCGTCCCGGCCGACCCCGACGCGCAGGGCGGTCCCGACGCGCAGGGCGGTCCCGCGGGGCACGGCGACGACTGGTTCGCCGACACCGTCCACCAGCAACTCGGCCTGTTCGGCCTGGGCTTCGCCTTCGGCCGCCAGCTCGCCGAGTGGGGCATCACCCCGCACGCCATGCTCGGCAACAGCATCGGCGAGTACGCCGCCGCGGCCCTCGCCGACGTCTGGACCCTGCCCGACGCCGTCGGCCTGGTCCACCGGCGGGCCCGCGCGATGCGCGACGCCGCCCCCGGCCGGATGGCCGTGGTCGAGGCCCCCGCCGACGAGGTCGAGGCCCGGCTGCCCGCGGGCTGCGGCGTCACCGTCGCCGTACGTGGCAACGGCTCGGCCGTGCTCTCCGGCGACGAGGCCGCGGTGGAACTCCTCCTCGCGGGCGACGCGTTCGACGGACTGCGCGTCACCCCCGTCCACACCCGGCGGGCCTTCCACTCGCCGGCCATGAACCAGGCAGCCGAGGCGGTGCGGGACCATCTGTCGTCGATGCCCGCCCGCCCGCCACGGCTGCCGTACATCTCCAACACCACCGGCGGCCCGGTCGACCCGGAGGCCGCGGTCACACCGGACCACTGGGCCGCGCACCTGCGCGAGCCGGTCCTGCTCGACGCCGGCACCGCCACGCTGCTCGCCTCCGGCTGCACCACCTTCCTGGAGCTGGGCCCCGGCGGGTCCATGACCGGCTCGCTGCGGGCCGCCCCCGGCTGGGACTCCGGCCACCGGACCGTACGGCTCGCCCCCGCCGGCGGGCGGGCCGACGCGGAGGCCGGACTGCTCGACGCCATCGGCGCGCTGTGGGAACTCGGCGCGGACCGGGCCCTGGAGACCGTACTGGAGACCCGGTACGCGGACCCCGGCGACCGGCCCGAGCGCTGCTCCCTGCCCGCACATCCGTACCTGGGCGAAGACCCGTACCAGGTAGGGCGGCCGGCCCCTGCACCGGCCGCCGCCGCGCCCGCACCCGTCCGGCCGGACAACCCGGCCGGCGGGCGGGCGCGGTCCGACAGCCCGGCGGACCCGGCGCGCGGGACCGCGCCGGCCGGGTCCGCCGCACCGCCCGGGCCCCCGGCGCGCACCGCGCGTTCCGTGCAGTCCGTGCGCTCCGTACTGGAGGAGGTGTGGTGCCAGACCCTCGGCGTCGCCGCGGTCTCCGACGGGGACGACTTCTTCGCCCTCGGCGGCGAGTCGCTGCTCGCCCTGGCCCTCACCACCGCCGTACGGGAGCGCGCCGGGGCCCGCGTGTCCGTCACCGACTTCACCCTGAAGGGCACCTTCGGGGGGCTGGCCGAACTGGTCGCGGCGCAGCTCCCGCCCGGCGGCGGGGCCGCGGGCGACGCCGCGGGCACGGGCACCCCCCGGGCGCTCCCGGCGGGCGTGGCCACGCTGGCCGCGGGCACCGGGAGGCCGTTCTTCCTGGTCGCGGACGCGGTCGGGACCGCCCTGCCCTACCGGGACCTGGCCGCCCGGCTCGCCCTCCCGGGCGACCGGCCGGTGCTGGCCCTGGAGGCACCCGCGGGCCCCGGTGCCCGCACCGTCGGAGCGCTGGCCGCCGCCCACGTACGCACCCTGCTGCGGGCCCAGCCAGCGGGCCCGTACACCCTCGGCGGCTGGTCCTTCGGCGCCGTCGTGGCCCACGAGGCCGCCCGGCTGCTCGCGCTGCGCGGCCGCGAGGTGGACCTGCTGGTCTCCCTCGACGGCTACGTGCCGGACACCGGGCCGCTACCCGTGGCCTCCGACCCCGCGTTCCTGCTCGGCGGGGTACGGGCCGGCCTCGACGCCCTCCTCGGCGTCGGACCGCTCGCCGCCGCACACCGCCGGAGCCCCGAGCTGCGCCGCCGGTTCCTCGCCGGGCAGGCGGCCGTGCTGGGCCACCGGGCGCGCCCCGTGGTCTGCCCGGCCGTGCTCTTCAAGGCCGACGCGGGCCCGGTGGAAGCCGCCCGGCTGGCCCGGCGGCTGACCGGGCTGCACCCCGGGGGGCTGCGGGTGGTGCCGGTGGGCGGCGACCACTGGTCGATGCTCCGGCCCCCGTACGCCGATGACCTGGCCGCGCGCGTGCGCGAGGCGCTGGCAGCCGCCGACCCGGCGGACGGCGCCGCAACCCACAAGGAGAGGAAGCACTCATGACGGTCTCGCACACGTCGCCCGGCACCGAAGCCGGTGACGCGGCACCGGCGGACGGCACGGTGCTGCCGGACGGCGCGGCGGAGGTGCCCGGCACCCGGGCGGCCGCGGACCCGTCGGCAGCGGCCGCCGGGGAGAAGAAGGAGAAGGAGAAGGACGGAGCCGAAGGCGCGGACCAGGCGGAGAAGCCGCTGCTGCGCAACCTCGACTTCCAGGCGCTGTGGACCAGCGAGGCGTTCGCCGCGCTGGCCAAGGAGACCGCCGAGGTCGCGTACCCCCTGCTGATCCTCTCCAGCACCGGCTCGGCCTTCTACGCCGGCGCCGTCGGCTCCGCGCAGCTGATCACCGCCAGCCTGATGTCCATCCCCGGCGGCACCCTCGCCGACCGGATGGACCGCCGGCTGCTGATGATCGTCTGCAACCTGGTGCGCGTCGTCCTGCTGGGCCTGTTCAGCCTGCTGGTCTTCACGGACCACACCCACCCGGCGCTCATCTTCACCGTCGCCGTCGGCTCGGCCGTCTGCCTCGGCATCTCCAACCCGACCGGCCTCGCCGCCATCAAGCAGCTCGTGCCGGCCTCCCAGCTCACCCAGGCCACCGCCCAGAACCAGATCCGCTACTTCGCGGCCACCATGGGCGGCCCGCCGGTCGGCGGCACCCTCTTCGGCGTGGCCCGCGCCTTCCCCTTCCTCAGCGCCGCGATCGGATTCCTGATCTCGACCGTGCTGCTGCTCTTCATCCGCAAGCCGATGAAGGTGGAGCAGGCCGCCCCCGGCGAGAAGCGGAACACCGCCGAGGGCTTCCGGATCCTGGGGCGCCAGCCCGTACTGCGCCTGCTGATCGTCTGGATCATGGGCTCGAACATGGCGTTCACGCACTCCGGCGTGTTCCTCGCGCTCATCGCCACCGCCGAGAGCCGCGGCGCCTCCGCCGGGTTCACCGGCATGCTGCTGTCCATCGCCGGCATCGGCGGCCTGGTCGGCTCCCTCATCGCCGGCCCGGTCATCAAGAAGGTCGCCCCCTCGACCCTCTTCCTGGCCGCCGCCTGGATCGGCCCGGTCGCGGCGGTCCTGCTCGCCAACGTCTCCGGCCTGATCCCGCTCGGCATCATCGTCGCCTGCGTGTTCCTGCGCGGCCCGATCACCAGCGCGCTCTTCCTCGCCTACCTCGCGGCGATGGTGCCCGACAAGGCGCAGGGCCGCGTCCTCGGTGCCGTGATGTTCATGTCGATGATCGCCGCCCCGGTCGGCGTCTTCGCCATCGGCACCGTCTTCGACACGGCGGGTCCGGTCTGGGTGTTCACCGTGATGGCCGTCGTCTCCGGCCTCGCCGCCCTGCCGACCCTCAGCCCCCGCATCCGCAAGCTCGCACCCCCGGAGGCGTACGCGGACACCGCGACCGTCGCGGACACCGCCGCCCCCGCGCCCGGCGGGTCCGCGCCCGCGACCCCCGGGTCCGCCGCGGCCGCGCCCGCCTCCGACGACCAGCCCCAGCAAGGAGACCCCCGATGACGACCCAGCTGCCGCCCGAGTTCTTCACCGCCCCCGAGGGCGACGACCTGCACGCCGGCAACGAGAAGCTGCGCGCCACCGGATGCCCCGTACACGCCATCAACTACCCGGTGGGCGGCGAGGGTTACGTGGTCGCCGACTACGAGACCACCCTCAAGGCCTTCAGCGACCCCCGGCTCTCCAAGCAGGTCGACAACGCCCCCGCCTGGTTCCGCGACCTGGTCAAGGACGCCAGCCCGGTCCTGGTGCGCAACATGCTCACCGCCGACCCGCCGGAGCACACCCGGCTGCGCAAGCTCGTCAGCCGCGCCTTCGTGCCGCGCCGGATGGAGCTGCTGCGGCCCCGCGTCCAGGAGATCACCGACGAGCTGATCGACGCCTTCCCGGAGGACGGCGAGGTCAACCTGATGGAGTTCGCGTTCTCGCTGCCGATGCGGGTCATCTGCGAGTTCCTCGGCGTACGGGTCGAGGACCGGCCGCAGCTGCACTCCTGGGGCAACTGGCTCAGCGGCGCCCCGTACCCGGACGCCGAGTCCAACCAGAAGCTCAAGGAGGCCAGCGAGAACATCGAGGCCTACCTCCTCGACCTGCTCGCCGACCGCCGCGCCAACCTCGGCGACGACCTGGTCAGCATCCTGCTCCGGGCCGCCGACGAGGAGGGCCGCTTCACCAACGACGAGCTGGTCTCCACCCTCGTCCTGCTGATCATCGCCGGGCACAAGACCACCGCCAACCTGATCGGCAACGGCACCCAGGCCCTGCTCACCCACCCCGACCAGTTCGAACTCCTGCTGAACCGGCCCGAGCTGGCCGAGTCGGCCGTCGAGGAGTTCCTCCGCTTCGAGTCCCCGGTCTACCGCGGCACCCTGCGCGTCGCCGCCGAGGACATGGAGCTGGCCGGCTGCCCCATCCCCAAGGAGGCCTTCGTCCACCTCCTCATGGGCTCCGCCAACCGCGACCCCGAGGCCTTCGAGAACCCGGACGAGCTGGACATCACCCGCACCCACAACCGCCACCTCGCCTTCGGCCAGGGCCCGCACTTCTGCGTGGGCGCCCCGCTCTCCCGGGTGGAGGGCCAGATCGCCTTCACCACCCTGCTGCGCCGCCTGCCCGGCCTGCGCCTGGCCGTGCCGGCCGAGGAGCTGGAGTGGCTCTTCGACAACTCCACCAGCCGCGGACTGGTCTCGCTGCCGGTCCGCTACGACCGCCGGCTGGCCGCCGACGCGACCCTGCCCGGCAGCGACGCCACCCTTCCCGGCACCTCCGAGGAGCACTGAGATGACCGACCGCACCACCCTGGTCTGCCTGCCCTTCGCCGGCGCCGGCGCCTCCTTCTACCGCCCCTGGCAGCGCCTCGCCGAGCCGTACGGCTTCGACGTGCTGCCCCTCCAGCTCCCCGGCCGCGAGCGGCTGATCGACGAGGAGCCGTACCGAGACGCCGCCACCGCCGCCGACGGACTGCTCGCCGACCTCCTCGCCGCCCTCGGCGACTCCCCGGAGCCGCGCCGGATCGCGCTGTTCGGCCACAGCCTGGGCGCGGTGCTCGCGTACGAGCTGGGCCGCCGGCTCGTCGACACCCCCGGCGTGACCCTCGTACGGCTCTTCGCCAGCGGCTCCCCGCACCCCGCCGAGCAGCGCGCCCGCCGCGCCACCGGCCTCGACGACGACGCCTTCCTGGAGCGGGTCAACGAGTTCGCCGGCTACACCCACGAGGCCCTCCAGGACCCCGAGATGCGGGAGCTGATCCTCCCGACGCTGCGCGCGGACGTCGAGATGCACGAGTCGTACGTGCCCGACGCCGAGCAGGTGCTGCCGGTGCCCGTCACCAGCCTCCGCGGCACCGCGGACACGCTGGTCAGCCGGGAGGAGGCGGCCGCGTGGGCCCGTACCACCACCGCCGGGTACCACGAGGCGGAGCTGGCCGGCGGCCACATGTACCTGACCGACTCGGCGCCGGAACTGATCCGGACCGTGGCCGTCGACCTGGCCCTCTCGGCGGAGGAACTGTGCGTCTGACCGGGAAGACCGTCCTGATCACCGGCGCCGCCCGCGGCCTGGGCCGCGCCACCGCGCTGGCCTGCGCCGCCGAAGGCGCCGACCTGGTGCTGCTCGACCTGTGCGGGGACCTCGCCGGGGTCCCGTACCCGCTGGGCACGCAGGGGCAGCTCGAACACACCGCGGCCCTGTGCCGCAAGGCGGGGGCCGCGGTGCTCACCGCCCCCTGCGACGTGCGCGAGCTGGCCTCGGTGGAGGCCGCCGTCGCCCAGGCCGAGGACCGCTTCGGCCGGATCGACGCGGTGGTCAACAACGCGGGCATCGCGGCCCCTTCCGGCAAGCCGGCGCACGAGATCGGCGAGGAGGAGTGGGCGCTGATGATCGACGTCGACCTGTCGGGGGCGTGGCGGGTGATCCGTACCGTCGGCAAGGCGATGAGCGCCCGCCGCTCGGGCTCGATCGTCAACATCGCCTCGACCGCCGGCCTGGTCGGCTACCGGCACTTCGCCGGGTACGTCGCCGCCAAGCACGGCCTGATCGGCCTCACCAAGGCCGCCGCCCTCGACTACGCCCCGACCAAGGTCCGGGTCAACGCCGTGTGCCCCGGCTCGGTGCGCGACGACCCGACCGCCGAGGGGCGGATGCTCGCCGAGATCGCCCGCGCCCTGGAGGTGCAGGTGGGCGAGCACGAGCAGACCTTCACCGAGGCCCAGCCGATGAACGCGCTGATCGAGCCGGAGGACGTGGCCGCGGCCGTCGTCTACCTCGTCTCCGACGACGCGCGCCAGGTGACCGGCTCGGTGCTGACCGTCGACGGCGGCTTCACGGCCCGCTGAGGCCGTTCCTGTGATCGGTACTTGAGTAAGGGAGGACACCCAGTGGTGGGTGAGCAGTGCCACGCCGTACAGGTCCGTCTGGAGACCCCGACCACCGAAGCGCCCCTGACCGCCCGCCTCGCGGCGGCGCTTCCCGTCGCCGGGGCAGGGCCCTGGCGGGTGTGGGTGGAGGACGTGCCGGGGGACTCGCACGGGCCGGTCGCCCTCCGCCGCCGCACCGCGGAGCTGACCCGCCCCACCGAGTCGCTCCGCTGCGTCCTCCTGCGGCACGCCGACGGCGTGTCCCACCTGATCCTGGTGGCCCACCGAAGCCTCCTGGGCCCGGCGGAACTCCGCGAACTGGCGGAGCTGCTGGCAGGCCGGGCCGGTACGGGCCACGGCACGGCCGTACCGGGGAGCGCGGCGCTGCTCGCGGGGACCGGAGCGGCCCCCCTCCCGGCAACCGGACTGCCGGCCGGGGGCGCCGGTACGGGCCCGGGCGCCGCGGCGTCCGGCAGCGCGCCCCTGCTCGCGGCGTCCGGGGCACCCGGCTGCGCGGTCCCGCTCACGGCAACCGGCTCGCCGGCCGGGGAAGCCGGTGTGGGCTCGGGCGTCGCGGCGTCCGGCAGCGCGATCCCGTTCGCGGGGGCCGGAGGCGCCGCCGCCGCGAACACGGCTGACGCGGCAGGGGTTGGCGCGGGCGCCGTACCGGCGGCCCACGCCGGCGCGGCCCCGTACGGTCACGCAGCCGGCCTGCGGGCCGGCGCGGCGGCCGCGCCGCCCGCCACCGGGGCCCCGCTCGCCGCGGTCACCGCCGCGCCCGCACCCGACTGGGGCGGGGGAGTGCGCGGTGACGCCTCCTGGGCGAGCACGGCCCTCGACCTCCCCGAGGCCCTCGCTGAGGCGGCCACCACGGACCCGGCCGGTCTGCTGGCCGCCCTCGCCCTCACCCTCGACCGGTACGAGGGCCACGGCGCGACCGGCAGCGTGGCGCTGGCCACCGGGGCCCGGGGCGCGGTGGAGTTCCCCGTACCGGACGGAGCCACCCTCGCGGACCTCCGTACCGGGACGCCGGCCCGTACCGACCGCCCGGTCGTCGCGGGCCTCCTGGACACGCAGGCGCCCGCCCTCACCGGGACCGGAGCGGCACCCGTCTCCTCGTACCTCCCGTGCCTGGCACCCCCGTACCCGCTGACCCTCGCGGTCCTGCCGGGCACGGACCCGGAGGCGAACGCAGTCGCCACGCCCCACGAGGCCGCCACCGGCACGGCCGCGACGAGGCGCGGCACCGTCGACGAGGCGGGCACCGGCGCCGGCAGCGGGCCCGGCCCTCTCCACGAGGCCGCCACCGGCACCGGTGCTGGCATCGGCATCGGCATCGGCATCGGGCCCGGCCCCCTCCACGCGCCCGGCACCGCCGCGACCACGCCCGGCACGCCCCAGGCAGCCGCCCCCGGCACCCCCCACCAGACCGCCCCCACCCCCACCGGCAGCACCCGGACCGGCACCACCCCCACCGAAGGACCCACCCCCACCGGCAGCACCCGGACCGGCACCACCCCCACCGAAGGACCCACCCCCACCGGCACCACCAACACCCCCACAACCGGCGGACGCCTATGGGCCGCGTACCGCCGCAGCCACTTCTCCGACGCCACCGTCACCGCCTTCCTCCGCCACCTCGCCCACGTCTACGCCCAGTTCGCGGCCACCCCCGGCCTCCCCGCCGCCGACGCCGAGCTCCTCGACCTCGCCGAGCGCACCCGCATCGCCGCCCTCGGCCGCCCCGCCACCCCCCTCACCACCACCCCCACCCGCCTCACCGAAGCCTTCGCCCGGATCGTCGCGGCCACCCCCGACGCCCCGGCCGTCGGCGACGGCACGGCACCGCCCCTCACGTACCGCGAGCTCGACGACCGCGCCACCCGCCTCGCCCGCGGCCTCGCCGCACGCGGCGTCGCCCCCGGCGACCGCGTCGGCATCTGCCTCGACCGCACCACCGAACTCGTCGTCGCGATGCTCGGCGTGCTCAAGGCCGGCGCGGCCTACGTGCCCACCGACCCCGCCTACCCGGCCGACCGCCTGGCCAACACCGCCCGCGACGCCGGCCTGGACCTGGTCGTCACCCGCCTCGCCGAGTACCCCTCCGAGGCCGGCACCCCGGTCACCCCGGACGACCTCCTCACCGGCCCGGCGGCGGACCTCCCCTCCCAAGGCACCGCGGACGACCCGGCGTACGTCATCTACACCTCCGGCTCGACCGGCCGCCCCAAGGGCGTCGTCGTACCCCACCGCAACGTCGTCGCCCTGATCGACGCCACCCGCGACGAGTACGCGCTCTCCTCCTCCGACGTCTGGAGCTTCTTCCACTCCGGCGCCTTCGACTTCTCCGTCTGGGAGATCTGGGGCTGCCTCCTCACCGGCGGCCGCCTCGTCGTCGTCCCGTACCTCGTCTCGCGCGAGCCGGACGACTTCCGCGACCTCCTGGTCCGGGAGCGGGTGACCGTACTCAGCCAGACCCCCTCCGCCTTCTCCCAGCTGCTGGAGACGGACCACACCGCCGTCCCCGTGCGCCTCGTCGTCTTCGGCGGCGAGCCGCTCGACGCCCGGATGCTGCTCCGCTGGTTCGACCGGCACCCCGAGCACGCGTGCCGCATGGTCAACATGTTCGGCATCACCGAGACGACGGTGCACGTCACCCACCAGACCCTCACCCGCGAACTGGCCCTCGCCGGCTCGCGGTCCGTGGGCCCCGCCCTGCCCGGCTGGCACCTGTACGTGGCCGACGCACGCGGCCGCCTCGTACCGCCCGGCGTCACCGGCGAGATCCGCGTCGGCGGCGCGGGGGTGGCGCTCGGCTACCTCGGCCAACCGGACCTCACGGCCCAGCGCTTCACCGAGGACCCGCACACCCCGTACGCCCCGCACGGCATCCAGTACCACAGCGGCGACCTCGGCCGCCTCCGCCCGGACGGCGCCCTGGAACACCTCGGCCGCATCGACAGCCAGGTCAAGATCCGCGGCTTCCGCATCGAACTGGACGAGATCCGCGCCGTTCTCCTGGAGGACCCGGACGTACGCGCCGCCGCCGTGATCGTCCGCCGCGAGGACCCGGACGACCCGGCCTCGGCGCGCCTGGACGCGTACGTCGTCCCCGCCGACCTGGACACGACCGGCGTCCGCAAGCGCGCGGCGACCGTCCTCCCGGCCTACATGCTCCCGGCCACCGTCACGGCCCTGGACACCCTCCCGCTCACGACGAACGGCAAGCTGGACGCGACCCGCCTCCCGCTCCCGACGCGCGCCGAGCCCGCCCCGGCCGTCGCCGCCGCGGGGGACCGTACGGCCGTACTCCAGGAGATCTGGACGAACATCCTCGGCACCCCGGTGGGCCCGGACGACGACTTCTTCGAACTGGGCGGCAACAGCCTCCTGGCGGTCCGCATCAGCGCCGCCCTGAAGGCCCGCGGCCTCCCGCCGGTCCCGCTCCGCGAACTCTTCCGCACCCCCACGATCCGCGAACTGGCCGGGACGGACGCCCATGCGTGAGTACGAGATCACAGCCGCCCCGCTCCACACGGGCCCGCCCCCGCAGGGCGACGACGTGGCGCTCTGGTGGCTGAACACCAGCTCCGACGTCGTCGGCGGCCACCCGGTGGACGATGACGACGCGGTCCTCTCACCCGAGGAACGCACCCGCGCCTCCCGCCTCCGCCGCCCCGGCGACGGCCACCGCCACCGGGCCGCCCACATCGCCCTGCGCCTGGTCCTGGGCGGCTACACCGACCAGGCGCCCGAGGACGTGACGCTCTCCCGCGAACCCTGCCCCTGCTGCGGCGACCCCCACGGCCGCCCAGCCCTGGCCGGCCCCACCGACCTCCACTTCTCCCTCTCGCACAGCGACGACCTGGCCCTGATCGCCGTATCCGGGGTCCGCATCGGCGCCGACGTGGAGGGCATCCGCAAACAGGCCATCGTCAACGAACTCCTCCCCTCCCTCCACCCGGACGAACACACGGCCCTCCGCGCCCTCCCGGACGCCGGCCGCCCCCAGGCCCTCGCCCGCCTCTGGACCCGCAAGGAGGCCTACCTCAAGGCCACCGGCCAGGGCCTCGCCTACGGCTTCACGGACCCGTACGTGGGCATCGCCGAAACCCCGGCGCGCATAAGGAACTTCACGGTCGTGGACCTCAAGGCCCCGAGCCCGTACGCGGCCGCGATAGCCCTCAGCACGGCCGCCTGACCAGAGGGGGAGATCTCCGGAACAGCCGTGGCAGCCGGGGTTGACGGATCCACACGTGCGACGGCCGGAGCGGCACCGGCGCACCGCGCCCCCGCATCACCCGTTCAGGCGGTGATCACCCGTCAACCCCGTCTCGCGGACCCGGGCGGCCACGGAGCGTGACATTCTCGATGCCCCGCGTAAACGCCAGCCCGGCGCAAGCGAGTTGAGAGGTCCCCATGTCGCGCACCGTATCCCGCAAGCACCTCGTCACGGCCCTCGGCGGAGTTCTCCTCTTCACCGCCGTAGCGGAGACCGCCTCCGCCGTGAACTGGGGGCGTGTCACGGCCATGTACGACGGGAGGCAGCGGGCGACGGCCTACGGGACCTTCTTCAACGACCGCGACGTGAACGCCAAGAACAAGGTGCTGTCCAAGGACCTGGCACCGGACGGCAATACGGTCTACACGGCGGGGCACTGGTACTACGAGGGGGCCGGCGAGGTGTTCCCCCTGAACACCCCCGAGCACAACCACACGTACTTCGTCGCCCACTACCGGACGCACCCCCTGGACCCGAAGGCCAAGTCCGTCCGCGGCGGCACGCGCGCCTGTGTCCAACTCGGCTGGCCCGTGCCGGACACCTGCTCCGCCGAAGCGCTTCCCACGTTCGCCTACTGAGCCGGGAGCACTGACGTGATCACCACCTTCCCGAGCGCAGAGGCGCGCGTGCGCATCCGCGCGCTCCTCGTCCGGTACGGCTCCAGGGTCGTCCTCGACGTACCCGACCTGGTCCTCGGCACCGGCGTCACCGCCCTCACCGGTGCCAACGGATCCGGCAAGACCACCCTGCTGAAAGCCCTGGCCCTGCTCATCCGCCCCTCGGCCGGCACAGTCGAACTGGAGCAGGACGGCTCCGGCACCGGTCCGCGGACCGCATCGGGCCGCCACCGCGCCGCCGTCGGCTTCCTCCCCCAGGCCCCGGAGTTCCCAGGCCACTTCACGGTGCGCGACGCGATCACGTACTCGGCCTGGCTCCGCGGCATCCCGCGAGCCCGCCGCGGCGAAGCGGTGGACCGAGCCGTAGAGGACCTGAACCTCACCCCAGCCGCCGACACCCCCCTCCGCAACCTCTCGGGCGGCAACCGCCAACGAGTCCACATCGCGCAGGCCCTCGTCCACGAGCCGGCAGTCGTCCTCCTCGACGAGCCGACCACCGGCATCGACATCGAGCACCGCATCGCGCTGCGGGAGTACCTCGCCCGCTGCGGAAGCACGCGCTGCGTTGTGATGAGCACGCACCACACGGAGGACGTCGAACTGCTCGCGGACCGCGTCGTCTCACTGCGCGAGGGATCGGTCGTCTTCGACGGCACCCCGGAGCGGCTCATGGCAAGGGCCTCGAACGGCACGCCCGCGGCCCGTTCCATCGAACGCGCGCTCCATGACCTGGGAGGGGCGAACGCGTGACCACGACCCGCGCAGACGAGACGCACCCGCCGACCTCGGCGGAACAAACGCACCCACCCCGACCGGTCGCCCGTACGACGGCTCTCCTTCTCCGCCGCTCCGCGGGCCGGACGGCAGCCCCGTTCTTCCTCCTCCTGGTCGTCCTCAACACGGTCCTGCGCTCGATGGCCTGGAAGCACGAACCCATGTGGGCCGTGTACCAGTACAACTTCACCGTGATGCTCCTCGGCCCACTCCTCGCCGGCGTCGCCGGCTGGGAGGGCTACCGCCTCTCCCGCGCGGAGACCTTCCTCGCCGCGCACCACCGCCCGTTCACCGTCCTGGCCAGCGCCTGGGCAGCCCTCTTCGCCTGGTGCGCGGCCGCGTTCCTGACCGGCCTCGCCGTGGTGATCGGCATCGTCGTCTGGGCAGGCACCCCCCTCACCTTCGGCGTGCCCGAACTCCTCACCCCCTTCCCGGCCCTTGCCCTCCTCGGCCTCGCCTGCGCCGCAGGCCTTGCCGCCGGCTGGCTCGGCCGGGGCAAGCTCGCCGCGCCTATGGCAGCGGTCAGCGTCTTCCTCGCCTTCCTGCTCCTCTACGCGGGGGACCTGTCGGAGTTCGTCATGGTCGGCGGCGCCACCAGTTCCCTCGTGGGCCTCCGCCCCAAGGCCGACACCCAGCTCGCCCAGCTCGCCTTCTACCTCGCCGCCACCCTCCTCACCCTGTGCGCAACGGCGTGGAGCGCCGCGTGGCACTACCCACGCCGCCTGGGCACCGCCGTGGCATGCGCACTCCTCAGCGTCACGACCGCCCTGAACCTGACCTCCGTCGACCCCCTCTATCTTGAGGCCCGTCCAGGCGACGTCAGGTGCTACGGCAGCCGGCCGGAAATCTGCCTCGGCCACGGCTACACGCAATACGAACCCCGTCTGCGAGCAGCCCTCGCCCCCATGGTCCGAGCGGTCTCATCCCTCCCCCTCCCCACCCCCAAAGCCTTCCGCCAGGACGCGCTCTCGACCTCGACCGACCTCGGCCAGCTGTCGACGGACACGGTCACCGGCGATCCGGACCTCCTCCTGGACATGTTCCTGGGCACGTACTACGGATCGACCTGCGACATCGAGCCCGGCAGCGCAATGGACCGGAACTTCACCAACGCCCGCTTCTGGCTGGCCGGCGCAGCCGGGGCAACCCCCTTCGAGGACCCGGCCCTCGACCCCCGCCTCCGCACCGGCACGCCGTCGGAACGCGCCGCCATCGCCCGCACCGCCCTCCAGGGCCTGAAGGCCTGCCGTGCCCACTGACGCCGCCGCCCTCTCGGTCTACGCCAGGCGCTGGCACCTCCGCCGCCAGGCCCTCGTCACCCTGGCCTGCGCCTTCCTCTGGGTCGCGACACCGCTGCGCCTGTACGACGTACCCGCGAGGGACGGCGTACAGGGCGCCCTCTGGCCCCTGATCCCGGCCCTCTTCGCGGCCACCCTCCCGGCAGTCCTGGCCACGGCCGCCGACACCCAGGAACGCATCACCCCCACCGCCACCCGCGTCCGCGCCCTCACCACCGCCCTCGTCGCCGCCCTGGCCCTCGCCCTGGCCCTCACGGGCACCCTCAACGACCCGGCGGTCGCCTTCCGCAACACCCTCCTCCTCACCGGCCTGGCCTTCGCCGGAGCCTGCTTCCTCCCACCCCCCGCCGCCTGGACCCCACCCGTCGTCACCCCGATCGTCATGTGGCTGCTCGGCACCAAACCCCAGGCCCAGGTGGAACCCTGGGCCGTACTCCTCCTCCCGGCCGACACCCCCCACCCCTGGCCCATCGCCGCAGCGCTCACGGCAACAACACTCGCGACCTACGTCCTCAGGGGCCCCCGCCCCCACACCGCATAGCCGGCACGGGCGCCCCTCAGGCGGCGAAAAGGCCGGTGCACGCGGCCGAAGGAACGAGGTAGCCTCGTCGGCATGTTCTTCCACACACCGGTTTACGAGTGAGAGCGTGACGGGCACCCACGGACGTCCTCCGACGATTCGGCCCCTCACCCACCACTGAATCCACAGATCACTCCACACCACCGCCGGGAGAACCCGTGACCAAGAGCAAGAACATCAACAACCCCGTGGGCCAGGGCGGCGGCCAGCGCAAGCGGCTGTCCCGCGCCGAACGCGCGAACAACGGTCCGCACCGCAACCTCGACCGCCAGGGCGCCGCCGACAAGAAGGCGGAGCTGCTGCGCAAGATGCGCGAGAAGACGGGCACGACCGCGCCGGCCGACCAGCCGGACGACGACACCACCCAGGACTGACCCACCACCGCCACAGGGCGGCACCGCACAGAGCAGGGCCCGGACCGCGACAGCGGCCCGGGCCCTGCTGCCGTCGCCACATAGGGAAGGCAGCCGATGGCGCCCGCGATCGCCGCCCGCCTGACGGCCGGCGGGGGGCACCCATCCCGCACGGTCGGCCGGCAGGAGTGGGGACGTCTCACCGCAAGGCCCTCTTGCCCGGGTCGGTGGTCGCTGGTCCCATATCTGTGGGGATGGCACACAATCGGGGGGCGGGC
Organism: Streptomyces sp. NPDC101118; assembly: GCF_044759445.1. Taxonomy (NCBI): domain Bacteria; kingdom Bacillati; phylum Actinomycetota; class Actinomycetes; order Kitasatosporales; family Streptomycetaceae; genus Streptomyces; species Streptomyces sp. NPDC101118. The sequence continues at coordinate 247,702 of NZ_JBIVZG010000001.1, forward strand.
CTTTGAGTGAGCTGACCGTGAAGTCGTGGAAGCGGCACGGGCGGGATCGCCTGTACGTGAACCTGCCGGACGGGACCGCGGTCGCGTGGGCGGAGCGGGATACGAAGGTCGTCACGATCAAGGTTCCGGAGCGCCGGGACCAGGCACTGGCATTGCTGCGGGAGCATCTGGGGGACGGGCTTTCCGTGCGCGGTGAACCGGCGCCCTCGACGGGCACGCCTGGTGTGCCGCCGGGCCGGCCGCACCCACCCCGACCTGCGGCTCAGGACGCCCCACCCCGGCCGGGGCGGCCGCCCAAGCTGCCGGCGCTGACCGTGGCGGACGACCTTGAGCGCAACCCTCCTGGTGCGGGCCTGATCGAGACCGTCGCGACGCGCGGGCCCTCGTTCTGGCAGCGGGCTGTGGACAAGGTGCTGAGGCGGCCCTCGGAGTGGGACACCTGGTACGCCGGCCTGGAGGGGGAACGACGCGTCGGGCGGGAGCTGGCGCGGCTCCGTGCTCACGGCTGGCGGGTGCTGCACGGGATCCCCAAGGGCAACGGCGGGGACATCGACCATCTGCTGATCGGGGCCGGCGGGGTCTTCGCCGTCAACACCAAGCGGCACCCCGGCGCCTCCGTGTGGGTCGGCGACGACATGGCCAAGGTCAACGGCGGTCCACCGGTGCCGTATCCGGCAGCCGCCAGGGCGGAGGCCGCACACGTCCGACGGGTCCTCGAGCGCCACTGCGGCTTCGCCGTACCCGTGGACCCCGTACTCGTCTTCGTCGGCGTCGAATCGCTGAGGTCGTCGGTCACCCAGCACGCCGTACGGGTCTTCCGCGAACGGGAGGTGGCAGCGCTCGGGCCCCTCTCCGGCAAGCTCACCCCGGACCAGGTCGAGCGGATCTACGCCGTGGCCCGGCACCGCCGAGCCTGGCTGCGCGACTGACCAACCTGCCGCACATGCAAGAAGACCCCGTCCTCAGCATCTCTGCTGGTGGCGGGGTCTTTAGGCACTTCGTGCGAAGTGCCCCCGGCAGGATTCGAACCTGCGCACACGGCTCCGGAGGGCGCGTGAGGCCCTGCCGTATCGGCAGGTCAAGAGCGTAGAGGTGGGCTGGCGTCTTCCGCTGGTCCACAAATGGGCCGCGCCCCTACCGTCATCTCCCGCGGCCGGCGACACCTGCTTTGTAAGCTCGCCCGGCGCCCGCCTCTCGCCCCAGGACCCGACGCCTCTGCGCGACCGCCCGGGACCGTGAGGGTTCACCGACGTTGATGTCACATGTGGATGTCAGATCCAGGTGCGGCGGGGTGGCGCTTCACTCATCGTCGCAGCGCTCCAGGACCAGGCCTACGGACCCGTCTTCCAGCCCGTTGCTGTCTTCGAGGTGCAGATGGGCACCATCGTGCACCCCGTCGCCGGCCAACACGAGCAGATGCCCAGCAAGCGTCCTGAGACCCGCGGCATTGGCCTCGATGACGACCTCTCCCCCAAGGTTCCGCACCTCGATCCTCGCGTCCGCGTCCCACGTGAAGACAAGGGCGGCACCATCAGCCGCGGCCGTGACGTGGGTGCTCTCGACCGGGGCATAGCTGGGCTCAGAAGTCATGCAGACCATGATGCCGCTCATGGCACACGGCAAGCATTGCTTCCGAGACGCCAAGGCCTGCCACGGTGCCCCCGTCGACGTCATCGCCGAACGCCTTAAGGACCCCACGCGACCCTGGTTTGGGTGCGCCTCCACGACAGGCTGGTAGTAGCTGGCCTTACCATCACCTCGACGGTGGACACCGAGCGAACCAGGAGCCGCGCGGATGACGAGCGCATACGAGTCAGATCCGATTTTCGAAGCTACGCCTAAGCAGCTCTCCAATCTGATCACGCGAATTCGCTCTGGTGAAATCGCCCTTCCAGATTTTCAGCGCGATTTCGTATGGGATTCCTCCAAAACGGAGGAGCTAATCAGGTCCATCATCTCTAAATTTCCTGTAGGCACTCTCTTGTTCTGGAAGCAAGGAACCGAGGAAGTTTTTGCAAGTCGAAGCTTCCAAGGATCGCCGCCCCTGGCCGGCAAGAAGCCGATGGAGCTCGTGTTGGACGGGCAGCAGCGTCTTACTGCCCTGTATCAAGCGCTCACTGGAACGGGTGACGATCGCTTCTACCTAAAGGTAGACGAATTCGTCGATGCTGGAAGCGACCGGATCCTCGACTTCCATGAAGTGAACTTCGATAAGGCAATTATCTCGCTTCCTGCGGCGACCACTTCGGCCCAGCAGGCGAAGAACAGTGAAATCCTCAAAGCTGCACACTTCCCCGTGGCTGAAGTGAGTAAGTTTGACGACTGGCTCGACGACTATGTAGACGATCTGCGAACCTCGGATCCAGGAATCGATCCTAAGCTCACCAAATCCCTATACCGTCGCATGCGCGACAAGTACATCATCCCCCTTCGGGCTTACGGACTCCCAGTCGTCACTCTTCCCGAATCCACGCCGATCGAAGCGGTTTGCACGATCTTCGAGACGCTGAACAGGACGGGAAAGCCGCTGGGGCCGTTTGAGCTCCTCACGGCCCGCTATTACCCCCAGGGTGTGAACCTGCGGGACTATTGGGTAGAAGCCCAGTCGAGCTATAAGACTCTCGTTGACTTCAACATTGATCCGTACAGCGTGCTTCAGGCGGTGTGCCTGCGGGCTCACAACTCGGCTCAGCGGTCTGACGTGCTGAAGAAGCTTGTTGCGGGCGACATCAAGGAGCATTGGAATCCTGTAATCAAGGGGATCGCCGGCGTCATAGACATGCTTCAGGCCGACTGCGGCCTCGTGGCACCAAAGTGGCTTCCATACGGGATGCTGCTAATTCCGATGGCATCAGTCTGGCCTGAGATCACCGAACTGGATCCCCTCGATCGCGCATCGGCATTCGAGCGTCTGCAAAAATTCTTCTGGTGCAGCGTCTTTACCACCAACTATGATCAGGGGGCAAATAGTCAAGTCGGCGCAGACTATTCCTTGCTTAAAACCTGGGCTGTTTCCGGCACGGGAGAGCCGCCCGAAGCGGTGGAGGCTCTACCGCTCAATGCCGCAACATTTCGAACCGCTTCCGTGCGGCGAAAGGCCCTATACTCTGGCCTAATGTGCCTGTTGGTGACGAGCCGCGCAGAAGATTTCCACACCGGACAGGCAATGACCCCTCACCGGGTGAGCGAGTCTCAGATCGACTCGCACCACATCTTCCCGAAGGCGTATCTGAAAAGAGAGGATGCTTCGGAAAGTTCTGAACTCCTACTGAACCGCAGCCTGATTGACGCAGAGACTAATCGCATCATCAGAGACAAGGCTCCCACGGTCTACCTCAAGGAAATGTCCGACACTTACGGCTCGGACAAATTGAAATCCGTTCTAGCGTCTCACGCCATCAAATTTGAACCTGATAGCGGAATTGCCGAAGATGACTACGCACAGTTCCTTGATGAAAGGCTGGGAATCGTAGTGAAGATGGTTGAAAGGGTAACTGGCCGTACGCTCGCAGACGAATAATCCTGACCGCTTACCCCCCTGGAACTCGGCTAGCCAGCCCCCAAGAGAAGCTACGCCCCCGCTGTCATCCCGTCTGCCGTCGACCCACACGGAGTGATAGCAGACCAGGCTTCTGGGGCCCAGGTGGAGCGCCCTGCTGGACGAACGACCTGGGCCCCAGAAGCCTGGTCTGCTATGGCTTGCCTGGGTCGACGGCAGACGGGATGACAGCTCCCCACCCCCACCACGAACCGGCCGGCAGACGCAGTGCGGGCCCGGTCATCCCGGTGCTTGTTGCGCCCCCGCCGGAGGCATCCATCTGTGACGGGGAGCCGACGGGTCAGGCCGGGTTCACCCTCATCAAGCCCTCAGCCCATTGGCGCGCGGCCGGCGGGCCGGGCGGGAGCGGGGCGGAGACAGGAGCGCAGGCCCGGGGCGACGGGCGCGCGACGCCGCCTTGGCGGCGGAAGCGCCCTTGATGAGGTAGAGAAACCTGTAACAACTCGGGCTGCTCCCGGCGGTCTTGCCGATCTGGCCACCTGCTGTTCGCATATACGTGGGGACGGCACGCAGGGGGGCGGCTGATGAGTGATCTGACAGTCCATCCGTGGAAGAAGCACGGCAAGGATCGGCTCTACGTGAACTTGCCGGACGGAACGGCTGTCGCCTGGGCGGATCGAGCGACAAAGGCTGTGACCATCAAGGTTCGGCAGTATCAAGACGAGGCTCTAGCACTCCTTCGACGTCACCTTGGCGAGGGCCTCGTTGTCAGCTCCGCTCCTGCACCCAATCGTGAGCCCCGTCCAGCTGCTTCTTTCACCCAGCCAGAGCAACCCACCCCTGCAACCCCCCAACGCCGATCCGAACGGCCGGCGCCGGTTCCGCCCCTCAGCCCGAGCGAGGACCTGGCCAGGAACCGGCCCGGCTCCCGAGTCGTCGGGATGATCGCTGAGCGAGGTCCATCGACGGTGGAGCGCCTGAAGGCGAAGTTATTTCGGCAGTCCTCGGTGTGGGACAGCTGGTACGCGGGCCTGGAAGGCGAGCGTCGGGTAGGTCGCGAGCTGGAACGCCTCGCCCCGCTCGGCTGGCGGGTGCTCCACGGCATCGAGAAGGGCAACGGCGGCGACATCGATCACGTGCTGATCGGTCCTGGAGGGGTCTTCAGCATCAACACCAAGCATCACCGGGGCGCCTCGGTCTGGGTGGGCGACTCGATGGCCAAGATCAATGGAGGGAAGCCGCGTCCCTACGCTGCTGCGAGTCAATCTGAGGCGGACTTCGTACGACGGGTTCTCGGGCGGTACTGCGCCTTTGAGGTGCCCGTCGAGCCGGTCCTGGTCTTCGTCGGTATTGCGTCTCTGGACCGGGCGGCGACGCAGTACACGGTCCGCGTCTACCAGGAACGGGAGGTTGCAGCTCTGGGGCCGCTCGCTGGGAAGCTCACGCCCGAGCAAGTCGAGCATGTGTACAGCGTCGCTCGCCACCGGCGCATCTGGCTCGGCTCCTAAGCGGTCGCGTCCCGCAGGAGGCGGCTCGTGAAGCCCCGCCGGCACAGTCGTTCGTAGGCCTCGATCACGTCCTCCGGGACCTGCTGGCTGATCATGAAGCCCTGCTCGGGGTAGACCAGCAGTCGCTGCAACGCGCCGACGAGCATGTCGATGACCAGTCGCGCATCGCCGATCGAGTCGACGTATTCGTCCAGCGTCATCGGGCTGGAAGCGCTGACGATCCTCACGCCGGGCCAGAGCTTTCGTGCCGTGGCGTACGCACGTCGCTCTTCGTACGGCTTGCTGATCAGCAGAACTGAGGTCACGTCGATGCCTGCCTCTCGCAGCAGTTCTCGACAGAAGGTGATGTTCTCGCCTGTGTTCCGGGCTCGCGGCTCGACGAGCACGGCAGAGCTGGGAACCCCGAGCTCCAACGCCCGCTCGCGGTAGTGAACGGCCTCACCGCGGGGCATCCGTTCGCGTGTCGTCGGGCTGGTGGCGCCGGTGAACACGAGCAGGGGGGCCATGCCCCGGTCGTACAGGTCGACCGCTGTCTCGGCCACGCCCAGGTCGTGGCTGCCGAGCCCGATCGCCACCGAGCACGGCTGCGGAGTGTGTCCCATCTGGTGGTAGCCCCAGATGAGTCGGGTGTCTGCCCAGTCCTGGGTCGAAATCACTCCTGGCCTTCCCTGTCGTTCGCCGAGTCCGGTACCGGGAAGTCGTACTCCCAGGCGAAGCGCGAAGCAGCGTGCACCCCGAGAGCGAATTCCACCACGGTGCCGTCAGCCGTGTACGTCGTGCGGTGCAGCTCGACCACCGGTTCGCCCTGCGGAAGCTGCAAGAGCCTCACCTCGTCAGCTGTGGGCGTCCGGGCGAAGATCCGCTCCTTCATGTGGTCGATCTCGTAGCCGGCGTCGTACAGGACGCGGAATCCACCACCGCGGCCGGCCGGACCGGGTGTCGGATCCACCAGTCGGGTTCCTTCGACATGCTCCGGCCGGTAGTAGCTGGTCAGGGTGTGGGTCGGCTGGTCGCCCTCCTTCACCAGCCGTGCACGGGCGTAGACCGGTGCGCCTACTGGTAGGCCGTGTGCGGCAGCTGCCTCGGGTGGCGCTTCAACGAGGCTGACCGACTGGGTCTGTTCGTTGCGGCGGTACGCGCGCCCTGAGGCCACGCGGTCCGCGATGAACGCCACCTCGTCCCCGTCGCGCCACTTGGCCTTGTCGTATCGGCTGATGCCAAGTCGCTTCAGCGGAACCTGCTGACGGACAACGGTTCCGTGGCCCCGGGATGACGTGACCAAGCCTTCCGCTTCCAGCGCCTTGTAGGCCGTGTGGACGGTCGCCTTCGACCCCTCGCCGGCGTCTACCAGTTCCCTGATGTGCGGCAATTGCTGGCCCGGGGCGTAGTCGCCTCTTCTGATCTGGTCAGCCAGCTTGTCTGCCAGCGCTCTCCACTTTGCCGCCATCACGCATCCCTTTCGTCGCCCTCAAGTCAAACACAGTCCTAGGACTGTTGACAGTCCTAGGACTGCGCTGCACTATCTACTCAAGTGCTCGCAGTCCTAGGACAGCGAGAGTTCGTGGCCCTCTTTGGGCTGCTCCGACAACGTTGGAGGTACTGATGCCGTCGTTCAAGGTGGACACGTCGACCGCCGTGGTGTTCGTGGCCACGGCCCCCGTCCCCAAGCTCGTGAGCAAGCAGACCGGTGAGCGTGCCATGGACCGGGAGACCGGCGCCGGGCTGTCCACGGTGGGCCTGCTGATCTCGGACGAGGGGGAGGGCAACCTCTACCAGGTGACAGTTCCGGAGACCGGGCTCCCCGAGGGGCTGATGCCGGGCATGCCGGTCTCGGTGATCGGTCTGAAGGCGCGGGACTGGGAGAATACGTTCAACGGCCAGACCCGGCACGGCATCTCGTTCCGCGCCGTCGCCCTCACGGCCGGGGCCTGACCGTGGCCGATCTGACGGCGTTATGGGAGATCGGCCTTCCACTGGCCGGTCTGGGAGGCGGCCTCGGCTACGCGAAGGCCCGCGCACCCCGCGTCTACTGGTCGCTGGTCGGCCTGCCGGCCGCGCAGGTGCGTTTCGCGACGACGTACCGCTCAACGATGGACGTGTGCGGGCTGACGGTGCAGCCGTCCCGCCTGCGGGCGTTCATGGCGCGCAACATCGCCCGCCGCAGCGACGTTCAGCCCGTTCCGCCGAAGGTCCGCTGGGTACGCGGCACCTCGACAGGGCTGCGGGTCACGCTTCGCCTCCCCGCCGGCCTGGAACCCGCCGACGTGGCCGCGGCCTCGGAGCGGCTGCGGCACGCCTGGGGCGTGCACTCGGTCAACGTGGTGGAGATCAAGCCGGGGTTCGTCGAGCTGCGCATGACCGGCTACGACGTGCTGCGGAAGGTGCGGATGCCGCGCCGGGTACCTGCAAAGCCGCTGGCGGTTCCGGTCGCGCTTCGGGAAGACGGCACCGCGTTCGTCCGGGACTACCTGAAGGTCCCGCACGCGCTGACGCTCGGTGCCAACCAGTCGGGCAAGTCCATGTACCAGCGCAACCTGGTGGCCGGGCTCGCCCGCCTGCCGGTGGCGCTCGTCGGGATCGACTGCAAGCGGGGTGTCGAGCAAACGGGATACGCACCCCGCCTGTCGGCCCTCGCCATCACGCCGGATGAGGCGTCCGGGCTCCTGGACGCGCTCGTGGCGGAGATGGAAGACCGCTTCGACCTGCTCAGCGCGCACGGCGCCGCCGACGTCTGGGCGCTGCCCGAAAACGTTCGCCCGGTGCCGATCGTCTTGCTGGTGGATGAGGTTGCCGAGCTGTTCCTCGTTGCTGTGAAGAAGGACGAAGAGCGTCGGGACCGGATGGTCACGCAGATGGTCCGCCTGGGGCAGATGGCCCGCGCCGCCGGCATCTTCCTGGAGGTCTGTGGGCAGCGGTTCGGCTCCGACCTCGGCAAGGGCGCCACCGCGCTCCGAGCCCAGCTCACGGGCCGGACCGTTCACCGCGTCAACGACAAGCAGACCGCTGACATGGGCTTGGGTGACGTTGCCCCGGACGCGGTGGTCGCCGTGATGGTCCTCCGGGCCGACATGCCCGGCGTCGCCGTGGCCGGTGATTCCTCCGGCGGCTGGTCGAGGATCCGTACGCCCGAACTGAGCGCGGCCAAGGCCGCCGCCATCTGCGCCGAGTACGCGCACCTGACGCCGGTCCTTCCGCTCCTCGCCCCGTATCGGCCGGCGGCCCCCGCCAAGCCCGCGCTGGGTGAGTCCATCCCGCTCGTGCAGCCGGTTCCGGCGACGGACTAGCCCTTCCCTCCCTCCGGCCGGCGTGACCGTCTCGCGCCAGGTCCCTACCCGGCCCATGTCCAAAACGAAGGGAACGGCCATGAGTACCGCGAAGAGGCCTCAGACCTCGCGCCGTCGGTCGACCAAGCCCGTGCCCGCTCCGCTGCCCTGCGAGACCTGCGACGGGACCGGGGAGACCGGGACGGCTGTCCGTGTCGGCCGTCGGCTCCGGCAGATCACCGCCACTCAGACCGGTCTGTGCCCGACCTGCTTCGGCACCGGCCTCGCCTGATTCGACCCTGAAAGGAGGTAGCTCTGTGTTCCGCACCCTCCGCCTCGACCTCGTACTCGTCCAGGCGGTCATCGCCGGGGCCCTGTCCTTCGCTCATTTGCACGATCTCGCCGTGGCCGCCGGGCAGGACGGCTGGAAGGCGTGGGCCTACCCGGTGAGCGTCGACCTGCTGCTGGTCGCCGCCTGGCGCCGGATCCGTACCGGCGCAGACAATCGCGACGCCTGGCTCTGGTTCGCCATCGCCCTGATCGCATCCCTCGGCGCCAATGTCGCCACCGCCGGACTGCTCGACATGCAGCATGTGCCGCCCTGGCTGCGAATCCTCGTCGCTGGATGGCCCGCGCTGTCTTTCCTCGGCGGAACGCTCCTCGCTCACGCCCCCACGACAGCGACGGTGCCGGAGCCGATGCCGAAGCCCGGGGAGGATCCCGACGCCGAATCCGCTCTGAGTCTGAGGGTGGAGCGCGAACCGGCCCCGGCTCCCGAACTACCGCCAGCCGAGACCGTCGTAGAAGACGTGCCGCCGGAGGCCGCCCCCTCGACGCCCGCTGTCCCCGTTCCGCCCGCGCTGCTCGACCACGCCCGGAAGATCGCGGCCGTCCACCAAGCCCAGACCGGCACCCCGATCGACGGAGCGACGCTCCGCAACCGACTCGGCGTACCCGCCGCACTGGCGGACTCGATCGCCCTTCAGCTCACCTGACACGAAAGGAGACCACCCCATGCGCCCAAACCGCTTCTACAAGATCATCCGCATCGGACCGTTGCGCGTCGGCAGCCACAGCGACGGCCGGGGCCGCACGCTCCACACCGCCGTGTGTACCGCCCCCGGCTGCGACTTCTCCGCCGACTACTCCAGCCGTGCCGGCGCCGAACTCGCCGCCCGCACCCACCGCTGCAACCCGAGCTGACCTCGAAGGAGACCACCTCATGGACGTCCCGCTCTGGCTCGTCCTGATCGTCGTCGGCGCCCTCGGCATCAAGCTGATCCGCCCGCCCTGGTGGCTCGTCGCCGTGATCCTCCTCGGCGGCTACCTCCTCGCCGACAGCCTGTTCGCCCCGCTCATCGACCCGATCACCAAGTAGGGAGACCCCGTCGTGTTCCGACCGCACGTTCCGATCAACCCGCTCCCGACCGGCATCGTTTCTCTGCCCACCCCGTCCGCCTCCGACGTCGAGACCCGTCACGAGTCCGCGCCGACGGTACGCACCACCGTCCAGATCACCCCCGGTAGCGCGCTGGCCCTCGCCGCCGGTGGTGGTGCCGTGGTCCTGGTCGTCGGGACCGTCCTCGTCTCGCTGCTCCTCGCACTCGCCATCACCGGCGTCTCCGTCGCTGTGATCGCGGTGGTCCTGCGCCTGCTCGTCAAGGACCTCCAGAAGGGGCGGTGACGCTCATGGACGCCCTCGTCATCGCTGCGGGCTTACCGGCCCTGGGATGGGCCCTGCACGGCGGGCTGCTCCTGCACCGGCTGGCCACCGCCCGCCGCGACCCCCTGACCCGTCTGCACACCCGCCTTGGCTGGACCACCCGCGCCGAACGCCTGATGGCCAAGCATCCCAGCGCTCTCGTGATTCTGGTCGACCTGGACGACTTCAAGGCCATCAACGACACACACGGCCACGCCGCCGGCGACGTGGTCCTCACCGCAACCGCCCACCGCCTGGCCACCTGGTGCGGACGCCACGGCATCGCCGCGCGGCTCGGCGGGGACGAGTTCGCCGCCATCGTCACAGATCCCGCCCGCACTCCCGGCCTCCCCGCCCTCCGCGCCGCGCTGGACGAACCCGTCACGCACCGCGCCCACACCCTGCGGGTCTCGGCCTCGGTCGGGCACTGCCACCGCGAACGCCTGCTGGTACCGGCCCTCACCGACGCGCTGTCCGCCGCCGACGCCTCCATGTACGCGCACAAGGGTCACGGCAGACGCGCCACACGCTGACCGAATCCGGTCTCCAAGTCCCCGATCAACCAAGAGAAAGGCCACTGCCATGGGCTTCTTCCGTAAGCGCCCCGAGATCGACCACGTCGAGCAGGACCGCAAGCTCCAGCAGGCCAAGCGCGAGGGATCGCAGCGCCTGAACGCGATCCGCGACCGCATCGGCGACGGCACCGCCACCCGCGAGGACATGCGGGTCTTCAACGCCGTGGTCAGGCGCGGCCGCCGCAAGTAACGCCCTCCGGGGCGGCCTCGGTCGCCAAACTTCCGCCGCCCCGGACGGCTCCGCCCATTCCAAATCCACCGGATCCGAAAGGGACAACTCATGATGCCCCAGCCCCCGAGTGCCCGTGTCTGCTCCCACTGCGACGGCTTCCCCGTCGTCCACATCACCACCGGGACGACCACGCCGGACGGACGCCGCCGCACCCTTCCCGCCCGCTGCCCGGCCTGCAAGGGCACCGGCACCCGCACCCTTCCGGCCGCCCTCGTCCGGGTCGGGAAGTGACCGCCTTGACCGACTCCGCCACCGCGGCGGGCTTGGACCCGGCCACCCTGAGCGATCTGCTCCGGGTGACCGGGTCCCCCGGCTTCGACCGCCTCACCGAGCAGATCCGCCGCACCGGGGGATGCGCCGCCCCCATCCGCCTGACCGGCGGCACCAAGCTCCTCGACCTGGCCACCCGGACCGTGATCCACGCCTACACCACCGACGCCGAACCCGGCGGGGTCCTCCGCGTCGCCTGCGGCAACCGCCGTGCCTCCCGCTGCCCCGCCTGCGCTTGGACCTACGCCGGCGACACCTACCACCTGATCCGGGCCGGACTCGTCGGTGCCGCTGACAAGGGCACCCCCGAGACGATCCGCGACCACCCCCGCGTCTTCGCCACCCTGACCGCACCGTCCTTCGGGCCGGTCCACAACCGCCCCGGTACCCGGCCCTGCCGCTGCGGCTCCCAGCACCCGGAAGACGCTGCAGAGCTGGGCACTCCGCTCGACCCGGACACCTACGACTACGCCGGCGCCGTGCTGTGGAACAACCACGCCTCCGAGCTGTGGCGCTACTTCACGATCTACCTCCGCCGGGAGATCGCCCGCCGTGCCGGCCTGACCCAGAAGGCCGCCCGCGAGCAGTCCCGCGTCTCCTTCGGCAAGGTGGCCGAGTACCAAAAACGCGGAGCCGTGCACTTCCACGCGGTCGTCCGCTTCGACGGCCCTGACGGGCCCGACACCCCGCCCCCGGACTGGGCCACCCTCGACCTGCTCACCGACGCGATCCGGGCCGCCGCCGCCCGCGTAGGCGTCGTCGTGCCGGGCGCCCCCGAGCACGGCTTCGACGAGGGCTGGGTCCTGAGGTGGGGCGATCAGATCGACGTCCAGCCCATCGGGGCCTTCGGGGACGGGGAAGAGGTGACGGAACAGGCGGTCGCCGCCTACGTCGCGAAGTACGCCACCAAGGCGGCCGAGACGACCGGCACCGTTGACCACCCGGTGGGCAACAAGGAAGCCCTCGTCCTCCTCGGTGTGCCCGACCATCCCCGCCGCCTGATGGAAGCCTGCATGGACCTCGACCGCGCCTACCCGGATCGGCGCCTTCGGGCTTGGGCCCACATGCTCGGCTTCCGCGGCCACTTCTCCACCAAGTCCCGCCGCTACTCCACGACCCTCGGCGCCTTACGCCAGGTCCGCGCCGACTACCGCGCAGCCCAGCAACGAGCCGCCCTCGGCCTGCCCGACCCCGACGACCACCCCGAGTCCACGCTCCTGGTCGTTGCCCACTGGGCCTACGCCGGCCACGGCCACACTCCCGGAGAGTCCTGGCTCGCCGCCAACATCCGCCGCGACATCCAGCACAACCGCGACCACGCCCGAGAACTCCGGGCCGAACTTGCCCTGGAAGGAGACGTGACGTGAATGACGAGCTGATGACCACGGCGGAGATCCTCGCCGAGCTGAAGGGGATCTCACGGCGGACCTTCTACCGGTGGCGCGAGCTCGGCAAGGCACCCAAAGCGTTCACGCTGCCCAACGGCGAGCTGCGGGTTTGGCGCTCCGACTTCCACGCCTGGCTTCGGTCGCGGGAGAGGGCTGCCGCGTGAAGTCGCTGGACGTCAAGATCTGGAGTGTCCGGAAGCGAGACACCAAGCGCCCGTCCTACGACGTTCGCTGGTCCGTGGCCGGGCAGGCCTTCTCCGAGTCCTTCCGGACGAAGGGGCTCGCGGACAACTACCGGTCCAAGCTCATGCGGGCTGCCCGCGACGGGGAGGAGTTCGACACGGCGTCCGGGCTCCCCGGCTCGATGGCAGAGCAGACGGCGACGCTGACCTGGTACGCCTTCGCGCTCAAGTACCTCGCCATGAAGTGGCCCCACGCGGCGCCGAACACCCGGGACGGGATCAACGAGTCCCTGACCTCGGTGACGATGGCGCTCCTCGGAGACCGCCCGGGCCGCCCTGCGGACGCCGAGTTACGAAAGGCCCTGAGGAACTGGGCGTTCGTCCTCCCCGGTCCGGACGACCGGGAGCTGCCGGCCGACGTCGGCAACGTCCTGCACTGGGTTGCCAAGGCATCCCGGCCGCTGTCCGACCTCTCCGACCCGGCCTTGGGGCGGGCGGTCCTCGACTCGCTGAGGATCAAGCTGGACGGGACCGCCGCGGCTGCCGAGACCGTACGACGGAAGCGGCGCACGCTGGTGAACGCTCTGCTGTACGCCGTGGACCTCGGAGAGTTCCGCGAGAGCCCTCTCGCGGCCGTCCGGTGGCAGAAGCCTAAGGTCTCCAACGAGGTGGACCCCCGGGTGGTGGCCAACCCGGAGCAGGCCCGTTCGCTGCTGCATGCGGTCTCGTACGTCGGCGGCTACCGTCGGGCCCGCGGCCGGCGCCTGGTGGGTCTCTTCGCCGGGATGTACTTCGGGGGCTTCCGGCCTGCCGAAGCCGTCGGGCTGTCCGAGCCTGACCTCACCCTCCCGGACTCGGGCTGGGGCACGGCACTGCTGCACCGGACCCGGCCCAGCGTCGGGAAGCAGTGGACCGACTCGGGGCAGAGCCACGACGACCGGGGCCTGAAGAACCGGCCCACGGAAGACGTCCGCCGGGTGCCGATCCCGCCCCAGCTCGTGTCCATCCTCCGCGAGCACCTGGACACCTTCGGCACGGCCGCGGACGGCCGGCTGTTCGCCAGTGCGGGCGGGGGAGTGGTGTCCTCCTCCACGTACTACCGGGCCTGGCAGGAAGCACGGGTCCTGGCGCTGCCACCCGCCGTCGCGGCGACGCCGCTCGCCCACCGGCCGTACGACCTCCGGCACTCGGCGCTCTCCACCTGGCTCAATGCGGGCGTCGACCCGACCGAAGTCGCCGAGCGCGCCGGCAACAGTGTGGAGGTGCTGCTGAGTCGGTACGCGAAGTGCCTGGACGGTCGGCAGGAGGTGGCGAACCGCCGGATCGAGGACCTGTTGCGCGAGTACGAGTGATCGCCGAGTGAGCGGCAAGTGATCTTGCGACGGTGGCGCCGCCAAGGCCCCTGGGACGTGTCCTGGGGGCCTTCTCATTTTCCCGGGCTGACCTGCGCCGATGGACCAAGATCCTGTCCACGAATAGTCCACGGACCCTGACATACGGCTGCTTGCGGCGGCAGTTGGCTGCGCATGCAAGAAGACCCCGTCCTCAGCATCTCTGCTGGTGGCGGGGTCTTTAGGCACTTCGTGCGAAGTGCCCCCGGCAGGATTCGAACCTGCGCACACGGCTCCGGAGGCCGTTGCTCTATCCCCTGAGCTACGGGGGCGGGGTGTTGCCTTGCGGCGACGGAAGGAACACTACCAGCTCCGGAGGGGTGATCAGGAACGGGTTTCGCAGGTCTGTGGGGGCGGGTCGCCCGCAGGGGGTGGAAGTGGGGAAAACCCGGACGCGGGACCCGGAGCGGACCTACTCTCAAGTTGTGCCAGGCGCGTCGGGCCGGGTGCTTGTTGTCGACGACAACAAGGTCATCCGGCAGCTGATCAAGGTCAACCTCGAGCTGGAGGGCTTCGAGGTCGTGACCGCGAGCGATGGTGCCGAATGTCTGGACGTGGTCCATGAGGTGCGGCCCGATGTCGTGACCATGGACGTCGTGATGCCGCGGCTGGACGGGATCAACGCCGCGGCCCGGCTGCGGTCGGACCCGCGGACGCGCCACCTGCCCGTCGCCATCGTCAGTGCGTGCACCCAGTACGACGCCGAGACCGGGGTCGCGGCCGGGGTGGACGCCTTCCTCGCCAAACCCTTCGAGCCCGCGGAGCTGGTGCGGCTCGTGCGGCGGCTGATCGACACCCGGCCGGCTGCGGACGAGCGCCCGGAGGGTGAGGACGGGAGTGGTGAGGGGCGGATGGGGGCCGGGTCCGTCATTCGTTGATCCGGTGATCCGGTGATCCGTTGATCCATGAGCAGTCCGTGCCGGCGTTCGCGTGTGTGGCGGGTCCCTGGGGGCTCGGCCGTGGGTGGATTCCGGCGGCTCGGCGTTCACATGCCGGAATCGGTTCGCGGGGAGGGGGGGCCTCTCCCATACGCTTGTCCCGTGACCCCCGCCGACCTCTCCCGCACCGTGGCGCGTGCCGTGCGCAGCGCCGTCGCGCGGGGTGAGCTGTGCGGTGTGACCGTGCCCGAGCGGGTGGTCGTCGAGCGCACCCGGCCGGGCGGGGTGGGAGAGTACGCCACTCCCGTCGCCTTCCGGGTCGGCAAGGGTGCCGAGGGCGGGCCCCGGCGGGTCGCCGAGGTGCTGGCGAGTTCCCTGTCCCGCGAGCCCGGGATCCGGAGCGTCGTCGTCACCGGCGGCGGGTTCCTCAATTTCGAGCTGCGGCCGGCGGCCGCAGGCGAGCTGGTGCGCGAGGTGGCTGAGAAGGGGAGCGAGTACGGGTTCGTGGACGGGGGCCTTCCCGTCGAGCCCCTCCGCACCAATGCCGGCACCGACGTCCGGCGCCAGGCCGTGTGCGAGGCCGTCGTCCGCCTGCTCCGGGCCCGAGGGGTCGCCGACCCCTACGACGGGCTGGACGTCGCCCCCCTCGCCCGCCGTGACGCCGACGCCGTCGCGCGGTACGGCGACCAGGCCGCCCGGTGGGCCATGCTCAGCGTGCCGCCCGCCGAGGCGCCCGCGTTCCCCGCGTCCCTGCTGGTGCAGACCGAGGACAACCCCTTCTTCCTCGTCCGGTACGCCCACTCCCGCGCCCGCGCCCTGCTCCGCAACGCCGCCCAGCTCGGGTTCGCGCCCGAGACCGGAGCCACCCCCGACCACCACCCCGTACTCCGCGCCCTCGCCGAGTACCCCCTCGTACTGGAAGCGGCCGCCCACCACCGCGCGCCCGACCGGCTGGCCAGGCATCTCGTCACCCTCGGGGATGCCCTGCTCGACCTCCAGCACACGGTGCTGCCCCTCGGCGACGAGAAACCCTCGGCCGCCCACCGTTCCCGCCTGGCCCTCGTCGAGGCCGCCGGGACGGTGCTTGCGGGCGGCCTGTCCCTGCTCGGCATCGACGCACCCGAGACTTCGTAGACGCAGACCGCAGAAAAGAGCCACGCCGTCATGAGCCGTTCCGCACACCCCGCAGGCCCCCGCCACGGTGACGTGCTGCCCGAGAGCCACTACACCGCGCCGCCGGCCGACCTCAACGCCCTTGACGAGAAGGTCTGGTCGCGGACCGTGCGCCGCAACGACGACGGCGTCGTCTCCGTCGGCGGCCTCGAAGTGACGCGCCTCGCCGAGGAGTTCGGCACCCCGGCCTACTTCCTCGACGAGACCGACTTCCGCGCCCGCTGCCGCGCGTGGGCCCACGCCTTCGGCACCGAAGCCGACGTCTTCTACGCCGGAAAGGCCTTCCTCTCCAAGGCCGTTGTGCGCTGGCTCAAGGAAGAGGGGCTCAACCTCGACGTGTGCTCCGCCGGCGAGCTGAGCACCGCGCTCGCCGCCGAGATGCCCGCCGAGCGGATCGCGTACCACGGCAACAACAAGTCCGTCGCCGAGATCCGCCGCGCCATCGAGGCCGGCGTCGGCCGGATCGTGCTCGACTCCTTCCAGGAGATCGCCCGCGTCGCCCACGTCGCCGCCGAGCTGGGCCGGCGCCAGCGCGTCCAGATCCGCGTCACCGTCGGCGTCGAGGCGCACACGCACGAGTTCATCGCCACCGCCCACGAGGACCAGAAGTTCGGCATCGCCGTGGCCGGCGGCCAGGCCGCCGAGGCCGTGCGCCGCGCCCTGGGCCACGAGAGCCTGGAGCTCATCGGCATCCACTCGCACATCGGCTCGCAGATCTTCGACATGGCCGGCTTCGAGGTCTCGGCGCGCCGCGTCGTCCAGCTGCTCGCGGCCGTCCGCGACGAGCACGGCGTGGAGCTGCCCGAGATCGACCTCGGCGGCGGCCTCGGCATCGCCTACACCCCCGAGGACGACCCCCGCGAGCCGCACGAGATCGCCAAGGCCCTCGGCGAGATCGTCACCCGCGAGTGCGAGTCCGCGGGCCTGCGCACCCCCCGCATCTCCGTCGAGCCCGGCCGCGCGATCGTCGGCCCCACCGCCTTCACGCTGTACGAGGTGGGCACGGTCAAGCCGCTGGAGGGCCTGCGGACGTACGTGAGCGTCGACGGCGGCATGTCGGACAACATCCGCACCGCCCTGTACGACGCCGAGTACAGCGTGGCGCTCGTCTCGCGCCGCTCCGACGCGGAACCCATGCTGTCCCGTGTGGTCGGCAAGCACTGCGAGAGCGGTGACATCGTGGTCAGGGACGCGTTCCTGCCCGCCGACCTGGCGCCGGGCGACCTGATCGCCGTACCGGCGACCGGGGCCTACTGCCGCTCCATGGCGAGCAACTACAACCACGCGCTGCGCCCGCCCGTCGTCGCGGTCCGCGACGGGGAGGCGCGCGTGATCGTCCGGCGCGAGACGGAGGAGGATCTCCTGCGTCTCGACCTCGGATAAATGAAATAGACATCTCGCGATCTGGACAGGGGATGGAAAGTCCTGTCCAGTGCGTGAGACTGGTTCACACCGTGCTTGCACGAGCAAGCCGGGTCATGACGAAAGGCGTAGGTCGAGATGATGCGTACGCGTCCGCTGAAGGTGGCGCTGCTGGGCTGTGGAGTGGTCGGCTCAGAGGTGGCGCGCATCATGACGACGCACGCCGACGACCTCACAGCCAGGATCGGCGCGCCCGTGGAACTCGCGGGCGTCGCCGTGCGCCGTCCCTCCAAGGTGCGCGAGGGCATCGACCCCGCGCTGATCACCACCGACGCCACCGCGCTGCTCAAACGCGGTGACATCGACGTGGCCATCGAGGTCATCGGCGGGATCGAGCCCGCCCGCACCCTGATCACCACCGCCTTCGAGCACGGCATCTCCGTCGTCTCGGCCAACAAGGCGCTGCTGGCCCAGGACGGCGCCGCGCTGCACGAGGCCGCCGAGCAGGCGGGGCTCGACCTGTACTACGAGGCCGCCGTGGCCGGCGCCATCCCGCTGGTCCGCCCGATGCGCGAGTCCCTCGCCGGCGACAAGATCAACCGCGTGATGGGCATCGTCAACGGCACGACGAACTTCATCCTCGACAAGATGGACTCCACCGGCGCCGGGTACCAGGAGGCCCTCGACGAGGCCACCGCCCTCGGTTATGCCGAGGCCGACCCGACCGCCGACGTCGAGGGGTACGACGCCGCCGCCAAGGCCGCGATCCTCGCCGGCATCGCCTTCCACACCCGCGTCCGCCTCGACGACGTGTACCGCGAGGGCATGACCGAGGTCAGCGCCGCGGACTTCGCATCCGCCAAGCGGATGGGCTGCACCATCAAGCTCCTCGCCATCCTGGAGCGCGCGGCGGACGGCCAGTCCGTCACCGCCCGTGTCCACCCGGCGATGATCCCGCTCAGCCACCCGCTCGCCTCCGTCCGCGAGGCGTACAACGCCGTCTTCGTCGAGGCGGAGGCGGCCGGCCGGCTGATGTTCTACGGGCCCGGCGCGGGCGGCTCGCCGACCGCCTCCGCGGTCCTGGGCGACCTGGTCGCCGTCTGCCGGAACAAGCTCGCCGAGGCAACGGGGCCCGGCGAGTCGGCGTACACCCAGCTGCCGGTCAGCCCGATGGGCGAGGTCGTCACCCGCTACCACATCAGCCTCGATGTGGCGGACAAGCCGGGTGTCCTCGCGCAGGTGGCCACGGTGTTCTCTGAGCACGGCGTGTCCATCGACACCGTCCGCCAGCAGGGCAAGGACGGCGAGGCGAGCCTCGTCGTCGTCACCCACCGCGCGGCCGACGCGGCCCTCTCGGGGACCGTCGAGGCGCTGCGCAAGCTCGACACCGTGCGCGGTGTCGCCAGCATCATGCGTGTTGAAGGGGAGTAAAGGACCCATGAGCAGCAATCGCACCCATCAGTGGCGAGGGATCATCGAGGAGTACCGGGACCGGCTTCCGGTCACGGAGACGACTCCCGTGGTCACCCTCCGCGAGGGTGGCACCCCGCTCGTCCCGGCCCAGGTCCTCTCCGAGCGCACGGGCTGTGAGGTCCACCTCAAGGTCGAGGGCGCGAACCCGACGGGTTCCTTCAAGGACCGCGGCATGACCATGGCGATCACGAAGGCGAAGGAGGAGGGCGCCAAGGCGGTCATCTGCGCCTCCACCGGCAACACCTCCGCCTCCGCCGCCGCGTACGCGGTGCGCGCCGGCATGGTCAGCGCCGTGCTCGTGCCGCAGGGCAAGATCGCGCTGGGCAAGATGGGCCAGGCGCTGGTGCACGGCGCCAAGATCCTTCAGGTGGACGGCAACTTCGACGACTGCCTCACCCTCGCCCGCCGGCTCTCCGACAACTACCCGGTGGCGCTGGTCAATTCGGTGAACCCGGTGCGCATCGAGGGCCAGAAGACGGCCGCGTTCGAGATCGTCGACGCGCTCGGCGACGCCCCCGACATCCACGTCCTGCCGGTCGGCAACGCGGGCAACATCACCGCGTACTGGAAGGGCTTCAAGGAGTACGCGGCCGACGGCCTCGCCACCCGCACCCCGCGGGTCTGGGGCTTCCAGGCCTCCGGCTCCGCGCCCATCGTGCGCGGCGAGCCGGTGAAGGAGCCGCACACCATCGCCACCGCGATCCGCATCGGCAACCCGGCCTCCTGGGACTACGCCCTCGCGGCCCGCGACGAGTCGGGCGGCTTCATCGACGAGGTGACCGACCGTCAGATCCTGGCCGCCTACCGCCTGTTGGCCTCGCAGGAGGGCGTGTTCGTGGAGCCCGCCTCCGCCGCCTCCGTGGCCGGCCTGCTGAAGGCCGCCGAGCAGGGCAAGGTCGACCCGGGCCAGAAGATCGTGTGCACCGTCACCGGCAACGGCCTGAAGGACCCCGACTGGGCGATCGCCGGCGCTCCGCAGCCGGTCACCGTCCCGGTGGACGCCGAGGCCGCCGCCGTGCGGCTGGGCCTGGTCTAGGACGCCCGAGGGGCCTCCCGTACGCCCGTACGGGAGGCCTCCGCGTAACCGGACCCCCGGTTCGGCCGTTGGCCAGAACCGTGAACGGGTCGCCGCGCCGGACAGCGCAAACCGGCAAGACGGGCCGTACGCAGACAAACGGGCAAGGGTCGCCGCGACACGCATCGTGCGCCTCCTGTGCGCCCTATGTCGCGACAGAACCTTCCTTCGATAGGCTGTACTTACATCCGACCCGCCGCATATGCCCATGGTGCTGCCCCCGGGGCCTTCGGATGCCGTACGAAGTCAAGTACATTCACCGCGAACATCTCGCACAGTCACAAGGAGTGTCATCGAGCGATGGCCGGTCCAGCGTTCCGCGCCGCCGCCGTACGGGTGCGCGTCCCCGCTTCCAGTGCCAACCTCGGCCCGGGCTTCGACGCCCTCGGCCTGGCCCTGGGGCTCTACGACGACGTGGTCGTCCGCGTGGCCGACTCCGGCCTGAACATCGACATCGCGGGAGAGGGCGCCGACAGCCTGCCCCGCGACGAGAGCCACCTGCTCGTACGCTCCATGCGCACCGCCTTCGACCTGCTGGGCGGCCAGCCGCGCGGCCTCGAGGTCGTCTGCGCCAACCGCATCCCGCACGGCCGGGGCCTCGGCTCGTCCTCGGCGGCCATCTGCGCCGGCATCGTCGCCGCCCGCGCCGTGACCATAGGCGGGGAGAACAAGCTCGACGACGCCGCGCTGCTGGAACTGGCCACCGAGATCGAGGGTCACCCCGACAACGTCGCGGCCTGCCTCCTCGGCGGGTTCACCCTGGCCTGGATGGACGGGGGCGCCGCCAGGGCCATCAGGATGGAGCCCTCGGATTCCATCGTTCCGGTGGTCTTCGTACCTTCCAAGCCCGTGCTGACGGAGACCGCCCGCGGCCTGCTGCCGCGCACCGTCCCGCACGTCGACGCCGCCGTCAACGCAGGCCGTGCCGCGCTGCTCGTCGAGGCCCTGACCCGGCGCCCCGAGCTGCTGCTGCCCGCCACCGAGGACCGGCTGCACCAGGAATACCGGGCCCCTGCGATGCCGGAGAGCGTCGCACTGGTCAACCGGCTGCGCGCGGACGGAGTCCCCGCGGTCATCTCCGGCGCGGGACCCACGGTCCTCGCGCTGGCCGAGAACGGCACGGCCGACAAGGTCGCGCTTCTCGCGGGCGAGGGATGGGCGGCCAACCGGCTCGCCCTCGACGCCGCGGGTGCGAGCGTGCTGCCGCTCGCTGGCTAGGTCCTGCTGGTACCGCCCTTGTCGGAAGGGCGCGATTGCCGGTGAGTGAGAGGGGGAATGTCTGTTGGATCCGGTAGTGTTAACCTCAAGTACGCATCCGAAGCCGTCGTGGCTCGGTGCTCAGTGTCCCCTTCAGGGACCACCCTTCTTCCGGGAGCCTCCCCAACTGCTTTGATCACTGCCAGGCAGTTTCGAGCACGCTCCGGAATCGGCGTGACATTCCCACGCTTCCAGCTGGGGGGCTTCTCGCCGGAACCCATGCACGTATTCCTCCGCCGTACCTCTACCGGCGGACCACCGCCCCGACTCGGACCGCACACCAGGGACCGAGGTCGGACAGCACAACCGGTCGCCGAGCCAGACAGGCCGACGTCCGCTCCAGGGAAGGACCCTTCGTGAGCGACACCACCGATCTGATGGGCGCTGCCGACACCAGTGTCGACACCAGCGCGCCCGCGGGTGCTGCTACCCCCAAGCGCCGCCGCGCCGGCACCGGCCTCGAGGGCATGGTCCTGGCCGAGCTCCAGCAGGTCGCCTCGGGCCTCGGGATCAGGGGCACCGCGCGCATGCGCAAGAGCCAGCTGATCGAGGTCATCAAGGAGGCGCAGGCCGGAGGCGGCAGCGCCGCCCCCGCCAAGAGCGCCGGCGAGACCGCCGAGACCAAGCCCAAGCGCCGCGCCACCTCCAAGGCCCGCACCGGCGAGACCGCCGAGGCGCCGGCCGAGGCCCCCGCCGCCGCGCGTGCCGAGAAGCCGGCCGCCCAGCAGCAGATCGACATCCCGGGCCAGCCGGCCGGGGGCACCGCCCGTGCGGGCGACGCCGAGCGCGGGGCGGACGACGCCCCGGCCGGCGAGCGCCGCCGCCGCCGCGCCACCGCCGCCGCCGGCAGCCCCGCCGGTGCCGAGGCCCCGGCGCAGGCCGAGGCCAAGGCCGAGGCCCAGACCGACGCCAAGGCCGAGGCGGCCACCGCCGTCTCCGCCCCGCAGGACGGTGCCGAGGGCCGCGGCCGCCGGGACCGCCGTGACCGCGGCGAGCGCAGCGAGCGTGGCGAGCGCGGTCAGCGCGACCGCCGCGAGCGCGGCAAGGGCGACGAGCAGGGCGGCCAGCAGGGCCAGGGCGGCCAGCGCCAGCAGCAGGCCGGCCGTGGCCAGCAGAACACCGGGCCGCAGGACGACTTCGACGACGAGGGCGGCCGCCGTGGCCGTCGGGGCCGCTACCGCGACCGCCGTGGCCGTCGTGGCCGCGACGAGTTCGGTACGAGCGAGCCGCAGGTCGCCGACGACGACGTGCTGATCCCCGTCGCGGGCATCCTCGACATCCTCGACAACTACGCGTTCATCCGGACCTCCGGCTACCTGCCCGGCCCGAACGACGTGTACGTCTCCCTCGCCCAGGTCCGCAAGAGCGGCCTGCGCAAGGGCGACCACGTCACCGGTGCCGTGCGCCAGCCGAAGGAGGGCGAGCGCCGCGAGAAGTTCAACGCGCTGGTGCGCCTCGACTCGGTCAACGGCATGGCGCCGGAGTCCGGCCGCGGCCGCCCCGAGTTCAACAAGCTCACCCCGCTGTACCCGCAGGACCGGCTCCGCCTGGAGACCGACCCGGGCGTGCTGACCACCCGCATCATCGACCTCGTGTCGCCGATCGGTAAGGGCCAGCGCGGTCTGATCGTGGCCCCGCCGAAGACCGGCAAGACCATGATCATGCAGGCGATCGCCAACGCGATCACGCACAACAACCCCGAGTGCCACCTGATGGTCGTCCTGGTCGACGAGCGTCCGGAAGAGGTCACCGACATGCAGCGGTCGGTCAAGGGCGAGGTCATCTCCTCGACCTTCGACCGCCCGGCCGAGGACCACACCACGGTCGCCGAGCTGGCCATCGAGCGCGCGAAGCGCCTCGTCGAGCTGGGTCACGACGTGGTCGTCCTGCTGGACTCGATCACCCGCCTGGGCCGCGCGTACAACCTCGCGGCGCCCGCCTCCGGCCGCATCCTGTCCGGTGGTGTCGACTCGACCGCGCTCTACCCGCCGAAGCGCTTCTTCGGTGCCGCGCGCAACATCGAGGACGGCGGCTCGCTGACCATCCTGGCCACCGCGCTGGTCGAGACCGGCTCGCGCATGGACGAGGTGATCTTCGAGGAGTTCAAGGGCACCGGCAACATGGAGCTCAAGCTCGACCGGAAGCTCGCCGACAAGCGCATCTTCCCGGCCGTCGACGTCGACCCGTCGGGCACCCGCAAGGAGGAGATCCTCCTCAACAGCGAGGAGCTCAGCATCGTCTGGAAGCTGCGCCGGGTGCTGCACGCGCTCGACTCGCAGCAGGCGATCGAGCTGCTCCTCGACAAGATGAAGCAGACGAAGTCGAACGCCGAGTTCCTGATGCAGATCGCCAAGACGACCCCGTCGTCCGGCAAGAACGACGACTGACGCGGAACGAGCGGCCCGGCCGGAACCGGAACGGGCTTCTCCGGCGTCTAGGACACCGCCCTCGTCACTTCGGTGACGGGGGCGGTGTTCTGCGTCTGCGGGGGAGTGTTCCCCCGCGGCGTGCTCGGGCCGAACTGCCGCACACCGCTGAGGAGTTCGGTGACGGCGCGGTCCCGCGGCCGCGCCGCCCGCCCCGTCGCGGACGCCGGGGTTCCACCCGGTGTACGCGGCGCACGGCCCGTACGCGAACATCGTTGCGCGGCAGCTGCCCACCAGCTGCTCCTGCCCTGCGGCGGCCCCCGCCGCCGCCCGAACCGAAGGAATGCGCGTGCAGATACGCACTCGTGCCGCCCGGCCGTGGCGCAGGCCCGGAACAGTGGTCTCCGTGGCCCTGGCCGTCACCGCCCTGCTCGGTACGGGACTGACCGCCACCGCAGCCCAGGCTGCGGCGCCCGCGGCCGCGGAGTCCCCGCTCCTCGCCGAGGTGGACGCGGCCGGCACCACGGCGGCCGGCACCGGAACGGACGACCGGGACATCGCCGAGCGCGTCGCCGGCTCCATCGACGCGCGCCAGCGCAAGGCCGCCGAGTCGGGGGCGAAGCCCTCGGCGCCGATGATCATCGGCGGTGGCGCGGAGAGCATCGCCAACGCCCCGTGGATGGCGCAGCTCCACTTCTTCGACGACCAGGACACCGAGGACCCCGAGGACGACCTCGGCTTCTTCTGCGGCGGCACCGTCGTCACCCCGACGAAGATCGTCACCGCCGCCCACTGCGTCGACGGCCTCGACTGGACCCGCGACAGCTTCGTCGTCGTCGGCACCAGCCAGCTGCCGACCGTCAACGACGACGACTCGGTCGACTGGCACGGCGGCACGTACCGTTTCGTGAAGCGCCAGTGGAAGCACCCCTCGTACGACGTCGCCACCACCGACAACGACGTGGCCGTCCTCACGCTCAGCTCGCCGGTGACCGTCAAGAACCTGCCGATCGCCCGCTCCACGGACACCTCGCTGTACCAGACGGGCGCCACGGCCAGCGTGTACGGCTGGGGCCGCTACAGCTCGACGAGCGAGGACATCTCCCCGTACCTCAAGCGCGCGGACCTCCCGCTGGTCGCCGACACCACCTGCGACGACTACTGGGGCGACCAGCTGATCAAGGGCCACATGCTCTGCGCCGGCACGCCGGCCTCCGGCAAGGACGCCGGTACCACCTCGTCCTGCATGGGCGACTCCGGCGGCCCGCTGGTGCGCAGCGGCCGGCTGATCGGCATCGTCTCCTGGGGCTCCGTGACCTGCGTGAACGAGGGCTCGTACGGGGTCTACGCCAAGGTCACCGCGTACGCCGGCCCGATCCGCGCCCGCGTGTACGACGCCAACTGGAGCGGCGACTCCACGGCCGACCTGCTCGCCCGCGGCAGCTCCAGCAAGTCGGTGTACCCCTTCCACTCCCGGGTCTCCAGCTACAGCCGGCAGAGCGCCTGGACCACGCTGAGCTCGGCCAACCTGATCACCCAGACCGACCTCGACCGCGACGGCCGCCAGGACGTCATCCGCCGTGACACCGGCGGAGCGGTCTACTGGTCGCACTACGTCTCCGGCACCGGCTGGGTGCACACCAAGACCGTCAGCGACTGGAGCACCCGCCGCCAGATCGTCGCCCCCGGCGACGTGACCGGCGACGACGTGCCGGACCTGCTCAGCGTCACCGAGTCGGGCAACCTCTACATCCACCCGGGCAAGGGCGACGGCACCTTCGCCGCCTCGGTCCTGGTCGGCCCCGGCTGGCAGGCGTACGGCATGGTCCGCGGCCACGGCGACTTCACCGGCGACGGCAAGGCCGACCTGGTGGCCCGCGACTCCTCCGGGTACCTGTGGCTGTACAAGGGCACCGGCACCGCCGGGACCTCGGCCTTCGCCGCCCGCGTCAAGATCGGCGGCGGCTGGAACACGTACAACCGGGTCGTCGCCGTGGGCGACGTGAACACCGACGGCCGCGCGGACCTGCTGGCCCGCGACTCCGCCGGCGCCCTGTGGCTCTACAAGGGCACCGGTTCGGCCACCGCGAGTGCGACGTTCGCCACACGTGTCGCATTCGGAACCGGTTTCGGCGGTTACGACCTGCTCGGTTAAAGCCCAGGTGGGCGCCGGACGACAGCCCGGCGCCACCTCCTCCGCACCGTCACGCTGTGCCCACCGTCTCCACACGGTGGGCACAGCGCGTCGTGCAACCCTTCGGCGGGATCCCCCGTCTCTCCTGGCGGAACGCGGGAGGGGTAGCAGCAGACCCGGGGACGATCGCGGAGACGAGGAGAGCATGACCGAGCAGAGCACGCGCGCGGGGAACGGCAAGGGCCGACGGCGCAAGCGCCCGCCGACGCGACGCAGGGCGCTCACCGTCGCCGCGTGGACCGCCGCCGGCGTGGTGGCGCTCGGCGGCGTGGGCCTCGGCTACGTGTACGTGAAGTTCAACGGCAACCTCAAGAGCGTCGACATCGACGCGGCCCTCGGCGACGACCGCCCGGCCGACGTCGACAACGGTTCGATGGACATCCTGGTCCTGGGATCCGACTCCCGCTCCGGGGCCAACGGGGAGTACGGCGCCGACGACGGCGGCTCCGCCCGCTCGGACACGGCGATGATCGTCCACCTCTACGAGGGCCACAAGAAGGCCGCGGTCATATCCATACCCCGGGACACCCTGGTCACGAGGCCCTCCTGCAGCACCGACGGCGGCGGCACGGACCCGGGCGGCCGGCGGCAGATGTTCAACGAGTCCTTCACCGTGGGCGGCCCCGCCTGCGCCGTGAAGACCGTCGAGAAGATGTCCGGCATCCGCATGGACCACTACCTCGAGGTCGACTTCACCGGCTTCAAGAAGATCATCGACAAGCTCGGCGGCGTCGAGGTCACCACCACGAAGGCGATCAAGGACGGGGCCAGTCACCTCAACCTCGCCGCCGGCACCCACAAGCTCAACGGCGAGCAGTCCCTGGGCCTGGTGCGCACCCGCAAGACCGTCGGCGACGGCAGCGACCTCGGCCGCATCCAGCTCCAGCAGGCCTTCATCAAGGCACTGATCAAGCAGGTCAAGAGCATCGGGGTGTTCGACGACCC
The DNA here is from genome assembly GCF_044759445.1 of Streptomyces sp. NPDC101118. Classification (NCBI taxonomy): domain Bacteria; kingdom Bacillati; phylum Actinomycetota; class Actinomycetes; order Kitasatosporales; family Streptomycetaceae; genus Streptomyces; species Streptomyces sp. NPDC101118. The sequence continues at coordinate 274,435 of NZ_JBIVZG010000001.1, forward strand.
CAAGCGCCTGCTCGACGTGGCGGACACCGCCACCAAGGCCATCACCACCGACCGCAAGCTCGGGGACGTGAAGTCCCTTATGGGCTTCGCGGCCGGGCTGGAGGGCATCGAGCCCTCCGGGATGCAGATGGTCACCCTCCCGGTGGGCGCCGACGCCGCCGACCCCAACCGCGTCGTCCCGCTGGAGAAGGAGACCGGGCTCATCTGGGCCGCGCTCCTGCAGGACCGGCCGCTGCCGGCCGCGGCGCTGGAGACGGGTGCGAAGGGCCAGGCCGAGGGCATCCTGAAGTAGCACCCGGAGGCCCCCGGAATACCCGGGCACCCGGGTCGGTTGACGACAGCGTCCCGGAATTTTGACAGGCGTCCCGGTCCTGGCAGACTGGTACGTCGGCCCCGGTTCACGCAGCGCGCAATTCGGCCCCTGCGACCCGGAGCCCTCCCGAAACTAGGAGACACCCTTGAAGCGCGAGATCCACCCCGAGTACGTCGAGACCCAGGTCAGCTGCACCTGTGGCGCGTCGTTCACCACCCGCAGCACCCTGACCGAGGGCACCATCCGTGCCGAGGTCTGCTCCGAGTGCCACCCGTTCTACACGGGCAAGCAGAAGATCCTCGACACCGGCGGCCGCGTGGCCCGCTTCGAGGCCCGCTTCGGCAAGGCTGCCGGCTCCAAGAAGTAGCGAGCCACGGCGCCGGTCGCCGGCCGCCCCCGTTCTCCCGGGGGCGGCGCGACCGGCGCCTTTGTCGTCCCGCGGGCGTGGCCCCGTACGCCGCCCCCGCGGCCGGCGGCCCCCGCACCCCCGCAGCCCTTTCGCTCATTCACTCCAGGAGTCCCCCGATGTTCGAGGCGGTCGAGGAACTGGTCGGCGAGCACGCCGACCTCGAGAAGCAGCTCGCCGACCCGTCGGTCCACTCCGACCAGGCCAACGCGCGCAGGCTGAACAAGCGCTACGCGGAGCTGACCCCCATCGTGGGCACCTTCCGCGCCTGGAAGCAGACCGGCGACGACATCGACACCGCCAAGGAGTTCGCGGCCGACGACCCGGACTTCGCGGCCGAGGTCAAGGAGCTCACCGCGCAGCGCGAGGAGCTCACCGAGAAGCTCCGCCTGCTGCTGGTGCCGCGCGACCCGAGCGACGACAAGGACGTCCTCCTGGAGATCAAGGCGGGCGCGGGCGGCGACGAGTCCGCCCTGTTCGCCGGCGACCTGCTGCGCATGTACCTGCGGTACGCCGAGCGCGTGGGCTGGAAGACCGAGATCATCGACTCCACCGAGTCCGAGCTCGGCGGCTACAAGGACGTCCAGGTCGCCGTGAAGACCAAGGGCGGCCAGGGCGCGACCGAGCCCGGCCAGGGCGTCTGGGCCCGCCTGAAGTACGAGGGCGGCGTGCACCGCGTGCAGCGCGTGCCGGCCACCGAGTCCCAGGGCCGGATCCACACCTCCGCCGCCGGCGTCCTCGTGACCCCGGAGGCCGAGGAGGTCGACGTCGAGATCAACATGAACGACCTCCGCATCGACGTGTACCGCTCGTCCGGTCCCGGCGGCCAGTCCGTCAACACCACCGACTCCGCCGTGCGCATCACGCACCTCCCGACCGGCGTCGTGGCGTCCTGCCAGAACGAGAAGAGCCAGCTCCAGAACAAGGAGCAGGCCATGCGCATCCTCCGCTCGCGGCTGCTGGCCGCCGCGCAGGAGGCCGCCGAGCAGGAGGCCGCCGACGCCCGCCGCAGCCAGGTGCGCACCGTCGATCGGTCCGAGAAGATCCGTACGTACAACTTCCCGGAGAACCGGATCTCGGACCACCGGGTCGGGTTCAAGGCGTACAACCTGGACCAGGTCCTCGACGGCGACCTCGATGCGGTCATCCAGGCCTGCGTCGACGCCGACTCCGCCGCGAAGCTCGCGGCCGCGCAGTAAGACGCAAGACGCGCCGTAACACCGCGCGGTAACACCTCGTACGGACTCGCTGGAGGAAGCGTGAACCTGCTGCTCGCGGAGGTGGCCCAGGCCACCCAGCGGCTGGCCGCCGCGGGCGTGCCCTCACCGCGCTTCGACGCGGAGGAGCTCGCCGCCTTCGTCCACGGCGTCAAACGGGGAGAGCTGCACACCGTCAAGGACGCCGACTTCGACGCGCGCTACTGGGAAGCGGTGGCGCGCCGCGAGGCCCGCGAACCGCTGCAGCACATCACCGGACGCGCCTTCTTCCGCTACCTGGAGCTCCAGGTGGGCCCGGGCGTCTTCGTGCCCCGGCCCGAGACCGAGTCGGTCGTGGACTGGGCCATACACGCCGTACGGGCGATGGACGTGGTCGAGCCGCTGATCGTGGACCTGTGCACCGGCTCCGGCGCGATCGCGCTGGCCATGGCGCAGGAGGTGCCGCGGTCCCGGGTGCACGCCGTCGAGCTGTCCGAGGACGCGCTGGTCTGGACGCGCAAGAACGCGGACGGCTCGCGGGTCACCGTCCACCAGGGCGACGCGCTCACCGCGCTCCCCGAGCTGGACGGCCAGGTGGACCTGGTGATCTCCAACCCGCCGTACATCCCGCTCACCGAGTGGGAGTACGTCGCCCCGGAGGCCCGGGACCACGACCCCGAGATGGCGCTGTTCTCGGGCGAGGACGGCCTCGACACCATCCGCGGCCTGGAGCGCACCGCGCACCGGCTGCTGCGCCCCGGCGGCGTCGTCGTGATCGAGCACGCCGACACCCAGGGCGGCCAGGTCCCGTGGATCTTCGCCGAGGAGCGGGGCTGGGCCGACGCGGCCGACCACCCCGACCTGAACAACCGGCCGCGCTTCGCCACCGCCCGCAAGGCGCTGCCGTGATGACCCCCGACACCGTTCCGACCACGCTCCACGAGGAGGCCCGCTGATGGCCCGGCGATACGACTGCAACGACGCGACGGACCGCAAGACGGGCCTGCGCGAAGCCGCGTCCGCCGTGCGCCGCGGCGAGCTCGTGGTGCTCCCCACGGACACCCTGTACGGCATCGGCGCCGACGCCTTCAGCTCCGAGGCCGTCGCCGACCTGCTGCGCGCCAAGGGCCGGGGCCGCAACATGCCCACGCCCGTGCTGATCGGCTCCCCGAACACCCTCCACGGCCTCGTCACGGACTTCTCCGAGCAGGCCTGGGAACTGGTCGACGCCTTCTGGCCGGGTGCCCTCACGCTCGTCGCGCGCCACCAGCCCTCCCTCCAGTGGGACCTCGGCGAGACCGGCGGCACCGTGGCCGTCCGCATGCCGCTGCACCCGGTGGCGATCGAGCTGCTGACCGAGGTCGGCCCGATGGCCGTCTCCTCGGCCAACCTGTCCGGCCACCCGGCGCCGGAGGACTGCGACGCGGCCCGCGAGATGCTCGGCGACTCCGTCTCCGTCTACCTCGACGGCGGCCCGACCCCCGGCATCGAGCCGTCCTCCATCGTCGACGTCACCGGCAAGGTGCCCGTCCTGCTGCGGGAAGGTGCCCTGACGGCGCAGCAGCTGCGGGAGGTCGTACCCGACCTCGAGGTGGCGCCGTGAGCCCTGAGGGCCGTGGCATAGATGGGACCGCCTTCCGCATCCTCCATGTCAGCACCGGCAACGTCTGCCGGTCCCCGATCACCGAGCGGCTGACCCGGCACGCCCTGGTGGAGCGGCTCGGCGAGCCGCTCCCGGGCGCCGACGGCACCCACCGCATCGGGGGCCTCATCGTCGAGAGCGCGGGCACCTGGGGGCACGAGGGTGCCCCCATGGAGGCCAACGCCGCCGAGGTCCTCGCCGACTTCGGCGCCGACGCCTCCGGGTTCACCGGGCGCGAGCTGCTGGACGAGCACGTCATCCGGGCGGACCTGGTGCTGACCGCCACCCGGGACCACCGGGCGCAGGTCATCTCCATGGGCCACTCGGCGGGCCTGCGCACCTTCACGCTGAAGGAGTTCACCCGCCTGGTGCGGGCCATAGACCCCGCCACGCTGCCGCCCCTGGACGAGGGCACCGACGGCATGGTGGAGCGCGCCAGGGCCCTCGTACGGGCCGCCGCGGCCCTGCGCGGGTGGCTGCTGGCCCCCAGCGCCGAGGCGGACGAGGTGTACGACCCGTACGGCGCACCCATCTCCTTCTTCCGCTCCATCGGCGACGAGATCCAGCAGGCCCTGGATCCGGTGGTCACCGCCCTGACCGGGGTCGGCGCCCGCCACTGAGGCGTCGGCCGGACGGCACGGCACGGGGGTAATCCGTCCGTTTCCGGTGCGTTTGGGAGGGGTGCGGCCTACAGTGGCCGTACTGCACCCCCACGCGCCGGAGCCGCGCCATGACCGTCACACAGGTTCACCGCCCCTGGGCAGCCGACTTCGACGCCCTGCGCCGGCAGGACCCCGAGCTGGCCGACGTCCTGCTGGGGGAGACCCGCCGGCAGGCGCGCGGGCTGCAGCTGATCGCCGCGGAGAACTTCAACTCCCCGGCCGTACTGGCCGCCCTGGGCTCGCCGCTGGCGAACAAGTACGCCGAGGGCTACCCGGGCAAGCGCCACCACGGCGGCTGCGAGTACGTCGACGTGGCCGAGCGCATCGCCTGTGACCGGGCCACCGCCCTGTTCGGCGCCGAACACGCGAACGTCCAGCCGCACTCCGGGTCCGCGGCCGTGCTGGCCGTGTACGCCGCGCTGCTGCGGCCGGGGGACACCGTGCTGGCGATGGGGCTCCCGTTCGGCGGACACCTCACCCACGGCTCGCCCGCGAACTTCTCCGGCCGCTGGTTCTCCTTCGTCCCGTACGGCGTCGACGCCGAGACCGGGCTGATCGACTACGAGCAGGTGTGGGCGCTGGCCGACAAGCACCGCCCCAAGGCCATCGTGGTCGGCTCGATCTCGTATCCGCGGCACCCGGACTACCTCGCCTTCCGCGAGATCGCCGACGAGTTGGGCGCGTACCTGGTCGCCGACGCCGCGCACCCGATCGGCCTGGTGGCCGGCGGAGCGGCCCCGAGCCCCGTCCCGTACGCCGACGTCGTCTGCGCCACGACGCACAAGGTGCTGCGCGGCCCCCGCGGCGGGATGATCCTGTGCGGCGCGAACCTGGCGGAGCGGGTCGACCGCGCGGTGTTCCCCTTCACGCAGGGCGGCGCGCAGATGCACACGATCGCGGCCAAGGCGGTGGCGTTCGGGGAGGCCGAGGCGCCCGCGTTCACCACGTACGCCCATCAGGTGGTCACCAATGCGAGGGTTCTCGCGGCGGCCCTGGAGCGGGAGGGCCTGTCGGTCGTCACCGGCGGCACCGACACCCACCTGATCACCGCGGATCCCGCGCCGCTGGGCGTCGACGGGCCGACCGCCCGGGGCCGGCTGGCCGCCGCGGGGATGGTCCTCGACACCTGCGCCCTGCCGTACGGGAACCAGCGGGGCCTCCGGCTCGGCACGGCGGCGGTCACCACCCAGGGGATGGAGGAGGCGGAGATGGAGCGGATCGCGGGCTTCTTCGGCGCGGCCGTGCGGGGCGAGAGCACGGGGCCCGAGGAGGCCGCGGAGCTGGCCGGTGCGTTCCCCCCGTATCCCGTCCCGGAGGGGCACTGAGCCGTCCGCAACCGGGCAGGGGTGAACGTGTGTCCTCACCTCTGGGGACATCGCAGCTAATGTGTGGGGCTGAGATGGCCGGCGATACATCTGGGGCAGCCCGTGCGTGAATACCTGCTGACGCTGTGCGTCACGGTCGCGGTGACCTACCTGCTGACCGGACCCGTGCGGAAGTTCGCGATCGCGGCCGGGGCGATGCCGGAGATCCGGGCGCGTGACGTGCACCGCGAACCGACTCCGCGCCTCGGCGGCATCGCCATGTTCGGCGGGCTGTGCGCGGGTCTGCTGGTGGCGGACCACCTGGAGAACCTCAACGGCGTCTTCGAGCTGTCGAACGAGCCACGGGCGCTGCTCTCGGGAGCGGCGCTGATCTGGCTGGTGGGCGTCCTCGACGACAAGTTCGAGATCGACGCGCTGATCAAGCTCGGCGCGCAGATGATCTCGGCGGGCGTGATGGTCATGCAGGGCCTGACCATCCTGTGGCTGCCCATCCCGTTCGTCGGCACGGTCTCGCTCACCCAGTGGCAGGGCAACCTGCTGACGGTGGCGCTGGTGGTCATCACCATCAACGCGGTGAACTTCGTGGACGGCCTGGACGGACTCGCGGCCGGCATGGTGTGCATCGCCTCGGCCGCGTTCTTCCTGTACGCGTACCGCATCTGGTTCGGCTACGGCATCGAGGCGGCGGCCCCCGCGACCCTCTTCGCGGCCATCCTGATGGGCATGTGCCTGGGCTTCCTGCCGCACAACATGCACCCGGCCCGGATCTTCATGGGCGACTCCGGGTCGATGCTGATCGGCCTGGTGCTGGCGGCGGCGGCCATCTCCATCACCGGCCAGGTCGACCCCGACGCGATGGCCCTGTGGGCCGGCGGCGAGCGGAACGCGACCCACGCGATGCTGCCCGTCTTCATCCCGCTGGTGCTGCCGCTGACGATCATCGCGATCCCGATGGCCGACCTGATCCTGGCCATCGTGCGGCGGACCTGGAACGGCCAGTCGCCCTTCGCGGCCGACCGCGGGCACCTGCACCACCGGCTGCTGGAAATCGGACATTCGCACAGCCGCGCGGTGCTGATCATGTACTTCTGGTCGGCGCTGATCGCCTTCGGCGCGGTGGCGTACTCGGTGCACTCCGCCTCGATGTGGATCGTGCTGCTGATCGTCGCGCTGAGTGCCGTCGGGCTGGTCCTGCTCCTCCTGCCGCGCTTCACGCCGCGTGCTCCGCGCTGGGCCGAGAGCCTGGTCCCGCCGCGCTACCGGCACTCCGCGAGGGCGGCCGAGGCGGCCGCGGAGGCGGCCGCGCTGGACGCCACGGGCGAGGAGCCGGTCCGTACGCCCGTCGTCGCCGGCGTCTCGGGCGTCAACGGAGCGACCGCCGTGGGCCCCCGTTCGCGCTTCCCCGACCGGCGGAAGGCCGGATCGGCGCGCTGACGTAAGGGACATCCGCGCCCTATACCAGACAAACCAAAGGCTCGTCTTGCACAGACGCGCGGATTAACTCTCATGTGTGACAGTCGGCACACCCAGCAGGTAAAGACCTCATCAAATAGTTTGTGATACCGTTCACTAAACCCGGCGACAGAGCCGAAGGACCGTAGTGCGACGGTCCGTCGGCCCGAGGCTCGACCTCGGTCCGGGCTTACGCTCGTGCCTGTACGAGACCCCCTGTGCACCACCCCCACCACCACGCGGAGTAACCCGTCATGCGGTCGAATGACGCCCGATCTCTCCTGCACGCCGCCGTACCCACCGCTGTCGCCGGCGCCATCGCCGCAGTCGTCAGCGGCGTGGTCGCCGGCGGCAAGGGTGCGGTCGGCGCCGTCGTCGCCACCCTGGTGGTGATCCTGTTCATGGGTCTCGGGCTGGTCGTACTCCAGCGCACGGCACGTTCTCTGCCGCACCTTTTCCAGGCCATGGGGCTCATGCTCTATACGGCCCAGATTCTGCTGCTGTTCATCTTCGTCGCCGTGTTCAAGAACACCACGCTGTTCCATCCCAAGGCCTTCGCGATCACGCTGGTGGTCACGACCCTGGTGTGGATCGGCGCGCAGACCCGGGCGCACATGAAGGCCAAGATCCTTTACGTCGAACCCGATTCCGACGCTGACAAGCCCGGAAACTCGGGGTCGAAGCCGTGAAAGGTAGGGCCGGGATAAGTGCGCGTTCGGGATCCTGCTATCGTCCGGTGCCAACTGCGGCACTGCGGGCGCGGGCATCTGAGCTGACGCCTGCTCATTCGCGAGGCTCAATGCCTGACAGCCGCCCCCACATCCGTAACACCAGTCCAGTGCCGAACCGCGGCTGCGCGCCGCGCCGACACAACGAGGTTGCCGTACCTATGCGCCACGCTGAAGGAGCCCGCGGTGAGTGCTGACCTGACGCAGGTGCTCGCTTTCGAGACCGACTGTCACATCTTCGACGGATGTGGCTTCCCCGGTCCGGGCCTGCACTCGTTCCTCTTCGAGCCGCTGTGGGGAAACGCCGACGGTAACGGCGCGTACTTCAACAAGCCGATGCTGCTGGCGCTGCTGGGCTCGCTCATCATCGTGGGCTTCTTCTGGGCCGCCTTCCGCAAGCCGAAGGTCGTCCCCGGCAAGGTCCAGATGGTCGCCGAAGCCGGCTACGACTTCGTCCGCCGCGGCATCGTCTACGAGACGCTGGGCAAGAAGGAGGGCGAGAAGTACGTCCCCTTCATGGTCGCGACGTTCTTCTTCGTCTGGATGCTGAACCTCTGGTCGATCATTCCGGTCGCCCAGTTCCCGGTGACCTCGATCATCGCGTACCCCGCGGTCCTCGCCCTGATCGTCTACGCCATCTGGATGTCGGTCACCTTCAAGCGCCACGGCTTCGTCGGCGGCCTGAAGAACCTCACCGGCTACGACAAGTCGCTCGGTGGCGTCCTTCCGCTGGTCATGGTCATCGAGTTCTTCTCGAACGTCCTGGTCCGCCCCTTCACCCACGCGGTCCGACTCTTCGCCAACATGTTCGCGGGTCACACCCTGCTGCTGCTCTTCACGATCGCCAGCTGGTACCTGCTGAACGGCATCGGCATCGCCTACGCGGGCGTCTCGTTCGTGATGGTCATCGTGATGACCGCCTTCGAGCTCTTCATCCAGGCTGTCCAGGCGTACGTCTTCGTCCTCCTGGCCTGCAGCTTCATCCAGGGCGCGCTCGCCGAGCACCACTGAGCCAGGCCCGCTCCGCTCAGCCCCCCGATTCGTCCGGTGGCCAACCCCCACCGGTCCGTGAAAGAGAAGGAAGAACTGGCATGTCCCAGACCCTTGCCGCCGTCACCGGCTCCCTCAGCTCCGTTGGCTACGGTCTCGCGGCCATCGGCCCCGGCGTCGGCGTCGGCATCATCTTCGGCAACGGCACCCAGGCCCTGGCCCGCCAGCCCGAGGCCGCCGGTCTGATCCGCGCCAACCAGATCCTCGGCTTCGCCTTCTGTGAGGCGCTCGCCCTCATCGGTCTGGTTATGCCGTTCGTCTACAGCTGACGAACCGCGACCACTAGTCCGATTCGACGAAAGGCACTGATGTGAACCTCCTGGTTCTCGCATCCGAGGGTAAGGAAAACCCCCTCATTCCGCCGTGGCCCGAGCTGGTCATCGGCCTGATCGCCTTCGTCATCGTCTTCGGTTTCCTCGCGAAGAAGCTCCTCCCGAACATCAACAAGGTTCTGGACGAGCGTCGCGCGGCCATCGAGGGCGGTATCGAGAAGGCTGAGGCCGCTCAGACCGAGGCCCAGAGCGTGCTGGAGCAGTACAAGGCCCAGCTCGCCGAGGCCCGTCACGAGGCCGCGCGCCTGCGCCAGGAAGCGCTCGAGCAGGGCACTGCGCTCAAGGAAGAGCTGCGCGCAGAGGGCCAGCGGCAGCGTGAGGAGATCATCGCTGCCGGTCACGCCCAGATCGAGGCCGACCGCCGCGCTGCGTCCCAGGCGCTGCGCCAGGACGTCGGCAAGCTGGCCACCGACCTGGCCGGCAAGCTCGTCGGTGAGTCCCTCGAGGACCACGCCCGGCAGAGCCGGACCATCGACCGCTTCCTCGACGAGCTCGAGGAGAAGGCCGAGGCCGCGCGATGAACGGAGCGAGCCGCGAGGCGCTGGCCGCCGCACGTGAGCGTCTCGACGCGCTGACGGACAACACGTCCGTCGACGCGGCGAAGCTCGCCGGTGAGCTGGCCGCCGTCACCGCTCTGCTCGACCGCGAGGTGTCGCTGCGTCGGGTCATCACCGACCCGGCGCAGGCCGGCGAGGCCAAGGCCGAGCTGGCCGGGCGCCTGCTGGGCGGCCAGGTGGGCGGCGAGACCGTCGACCTGGTGTCCGGCATGGTGCGCTCCCGCTGGTCGCAGTCGCGTGACCTGGTGGACGCGCTGGAGGAGCTGGCGGACACCGCCGACCTCACCGCCGCCCAGCAGGCTGACGCGCTCGACAACGTCGAGGACGAGCTGTTCCGGTTCGGCCGGATCGTCGCCTCGAACACCGAGCTGCGAGCCGCGCTGACCGACCGCACGGCCGCCGTCTCCGCCAAGGGCGAGCTGCTCCGCAGCCTGCTCGGCGGCAAGGCGAACGCCGCCACCGAGCGTCTGGTGACGCGTCTGGTGACGGCCCCGCGTGGACGTAGCCTGGAAGCGGGACTCGAGTCCCTCTCCAAGCTCGCCGCCGAGCGCCGTGACCGCATGGTCGCCACCGTGACCACCGCGGTTCCGCTCAGCGACGTGCAGAAGCAGCGCCTCGGTGCGGTCCTGGCCAAGCTGTACGGCCGCCAGATGCACCTGAACCTCGACGTGGACCCCGCGGTCCTCGGCGGGATCTCGGTGCGGGTCGGTGACGAGCTCATCGACGGCAGCATCGCGGAGCGCCTGGCAGAGGCGTCCCGCCGCATGGCCGGCTGACCAAGCCACCAACTCAAGAAGCATTTCCAGCGGCCCGGTTGGGCCGTGCAGAACTTGCAGAAGATTCCTGGGGGTCGCCCCCAGACCCCTAAGAAACTTCGGGCCCAACAAGGAGAGCAGGGAACCCAGATGGCGGAGCTCACGATCCGGCCGGAGGAGATCCGGGACGCGCTGGAGAACTTTGTCCAGTCGTACAAGCCGGACGCGGCCTCGCGCGAGGAGGTCGGAACGGTCAGCGTTGCCGGCGACGGCATCGCGAAGGTGGAGGGCCTGCCCTCCACCATGGCGAACGAGCTGCTGAAGTTCGAGGACGGCACCCTCGGTCTCGCCCTCAACCTCGAGGAGCGCGAGATCGGTGCGATCGTCCTCGGCGAGTTCAGCGGCATCGAGGAGGGCCAGCCGGTGCAGCGCACCGGAGAGGTCCTGTCCGTCGCCGTCGGCGAGGGCTACCTCGGCCGCGTTGTCGACCCGCTCGGCAACCCGATCGACGGTCTCGGCGAGATCGCGACCGAGGGCCGCCGCGCCCTCGAGCTGCAGGCCCCGGGCGTCATGGTCCGTAAGTCGGTGCACGAGCCCATGCAGACCGGCTACAAGGCCGTCGACGCCATGGTGCCGATCGGCCGCGGCCAGCGTCAGCTGATCATTGGTGACCGTCAGACCGGCAAGACCGCTCTGGCCGTCGACACGATCATCAACCAGCGCGACAACTGGCGCTCCGGCGACGTGAACAAGCAGGTCCGCTGCATCTACGTCGCCATCGGCCAGAAGGGCTCCACCATCGCGTCCGTGCGCGGCGCCCTGGAGGAGGCCGGCGCGCTCGAGTACACGACGATCGTCGCCGCCCCGGCGTCCGACCCGGCCGGCTTCAAGTACCTGGCGCCCTACACCGGCTCCGCCATCGGCCAGCACTGGATGTACCAGGGCAAGCACGTCCTGATCATCTTCGACGACCTGTCGAAGCAGGCCGACGCCTACCGCGCCGTGTCGCTGCTGCTGCGCCGCCCGCCGGGCCGTGAGGCCTACCCGGGTGACGTCTTCTACCTGCACTCGCGTCTGCTGGAGCGCTGCGCCAAGCTCTCCGACGACATGGGTGCCGGCTCGATGACCGGTCTGCCGATCGTCGAGACCAAGGCCAACGACGTCTCGGCGTTCATCCCGACCAACGTCATCTCCATCACCGACGGCCAGTGCTTCCTGGAGTCCGACCTGTTCAACGCCGGTCAGCGCCCGGCCCTGAACGTCGGTATCTCGGTCTCCCGCGTCGGTGGTTCGGCCCAGCACAAGGCCATGAAGCAGGTCTCCGGCCGTCTTCGTGTCGACCTGGCCCAGTACCGCGAGCTCGAGGCGTTCGCCGCCTTCGGTTCCGACCTGGACGCCGCGTCGAAGTCCTCGCTGGAGCGCGGCAAGCGCATGGTCGAGCTGCTGAAGCAGGGCCAGTACCAGCCGATGCCCGTCGAGGAGCAGGTCGTCTCCGTCTGGGCCGGCACCACCGGCAAGATGGACGACGTCCCGGTCGCCGACATCCGTCGCTTCGAGTCCGAGCTGCTGGAGCACCTGCGCCGCGAGCGCAAGGACCTCCTCACCTCGATCCGCGAGGGCGGCAAGATGTCCGACGACACCCTGCAGTCCGTGGCCGACGCCATCGCCGGCTTCAAGAAGCAGTTCGAGACCTCGGACGGCAAGCTCCTGGGCGAGGACGCTCCGGCGGCCGTCAACGTCTCGAAGTGACGACGGAAGGGACCTGACTCATGGGAGCTCAGCTCCGGGTCTACAAGCGTCGCATCCGATCCGTCACCGCGACCAAGAAGATCACCAAGGCGATGGAGATGATCGCCGCCTCGCGCATCGTCAAGGCGCAGCGCCAGGTGGCCGCCTCCACGCCGTACGCGACCGAGCTCACCCGCGCGGTGACCGCGGTGGCGACCGGCTCCAACACCAAGCACCCGCTGACCACCGAGGCTGACGCCCCGGCCCGCGCCGCGATCCTGCTCGTCACGAGCGACCGCGGTCTGGCCGGCGGTTACTCCTCCAACGCCATCAAGGCGGCGGAGCGTCTCACCGAGCGGCTGCGTGGCGAGGGCAAGGAGGTCGACACCTACATCGTCGGCCGCAAGGGTGTGTCCTACTACGGCTTCCGCGAGCGCAAGGTCGCGGACAGCTGGACCGGGTTCACCGACAGCCCCGCCTACGCGAACGCCAAGGCGGTCGCGGCGCCCCTGATCGAGGCCGTCTCCAAGGAGACGTCCGAGGGGGGGGTCGACGAGCTGCACATCGTCTACACGGAGTTCGTGTCGATGATGACGCAGAACCCGGTGGACGACCGGATGCTGCCGCTCAGCCTCGACAAGGCTGTGGAGGAGGCGGGGACGAAGGGCGAGATCCTTCCCCTGTTCGACTTCGAGCCGTCGGCGGAGGACGTCCTCGACGCCCTGCTGCCGCGCTACGTCGAGAGCCGCATCTACAACGCGCTGCTGCAGGCCGCTGCTTCCGAGCACGCCGCCCGCCGCCGCGCGATGAAGTCGGCGACCGACAATGCCGGTGAGCTCATCAAGAGCCTCTCCCGGCTTGCCAACGCGGCCCGCCAGGCCGAAATCACCCAGGAAATCAGCGAGATCGTCGGTGGCGCCAGCGCCCTGGCCGACGCGACCGCGGGGAGTGACAAGTAATGACGACCTCTGTTGAGACGGCCGCCGCCACGGGCCGCGTCGCCCGGGTCATCGGCCCGGTCGTCGACGTGGAGTTCCCCGTCGACGCGATGCCCGACATCTACAACGCGCTGACCGTGCAGGTCGCCGACCCGGCCGAGGACGGCGCGCTGAAGACGCTGACCCTCGAGGTCGCGCAGCACCTCGGTGACGGCATGGTCCGCACCATCTCCATGCAGCCCACCGACGGTCTGGTCCGCCAGGCCCCGGTGACCGACACGGGCACGGGCATCACCGTCCCGGTCGGCGACTTCACCAAGGGCAAGGTCTTCAACACCCTGGGTGAGGTGCTCAACTACCCGGAGGCCAACTCCGAGGTGACCGAGCGCTGGGCGATCCACCGCAAGGCCCCGAACTTCGACGAGCTCGAGTCCAAGACCGAGATGTTCGAGACGGGCGTCAAGGTCATCGACCTCCTCACCCCGTACGTCAAGGGTGGAAAGATCGGTCTGTTCGGTGGTGCCGGTGTCGGCAAGACCGTTCTGATCCAGGAGATGATCTACCGCGTCGCCAACAACCACGACGGTGTGTCGGTGTTCGCGGGCGTCGGTGAGCGTACCCGTGAGGGCAACGACCTCATCGAGGAGATGACGGACTCCGGCGTCATCGACAAGACCGCGCTGGTCTTCGGCCAGATGGACGAGCCCCCGGGCACCCGTCTGCGCGTCGCCCTGGCCGGTCTGACCATGGCGGAGTACTTCCGCGATGTTCAGAAGCAGGACGTGCTCTTCTTCATCGACAACATCTTCCGTTACACCCAGGCCGGTTCGGAGGTGTCGACCCTTCTGGGCCGCATGCCGTCCGCCGTGGGTTACCAGCCGAACCTGGCTGACGAGATGGGTCTGCTGCAGGAGCGCATCACCTCGACGCGTGGCCACTCGATCACCTCGATGCAGGCGATCTACGTCCCCGCGGACGACCTGACCGACCCGGCGCCGGCCACCACCTTCGCCCACCTCGACGCGACGACGGTTCTCTCCCGTCCGATCTCCGAGAAGGGCATCTACCCGGCCGTGGACCCGCTGGACTCCACGTCCCGGATCCTGGACCCGCGCTACATCGCGCAGGACCACTACAACGCCGCGATGCGCGTCAAGGGAATCCTGCAGAAGTACAAGGACCTCCAGGACATCATCGCGATCCTCGGTATCGACGAGCTGGGCGAGGAGGACAAGCTCGTTGTCCACCGTGCCCGTCGCGTCGAGCGCTTCCTGTCGCAGAACACGCACGTCGCCAAGCAGTTCACCGGCGTCGACGGTTCGGACGTCCCGCTCGACGAGTCGATCGCCGCGTTCAACCAGATCTGCGACGGTGAGTACGACCACTTCCCCGAGCAGGCGTTCTTCATGTGCGGTGGCCTCGAGGACCTGAAGGCCAACGCCAAGGAGCTGGGCGTCTCCTGAAGCCGGGCTCTTCACTGAGCACAGCTGCTTGACGGAGGGGGACGGGCGCGTCCCGTCCCCCTCCCCACGCCCATTAGAATTTGACCCAACACCCGGCCGACCCGCCGGGTGGAGACCCGAGGAGCCACCTTGGCTGCTGAGCTGCACGTCGAGCTGGTCGCCGCGGACCGCAGTGTCTGGTCCGGCGAGGCCACTCTCGTTGTCGCGCGCACCACGTCCGGCGACATCGGCGTCATGCCCGGTCACCAGCCGCTGCTCGGTGTGCTGGAGTCGGGCCCGGTGACCATCCGTACCAGCGAGGGTGGAACCGTCGTCGCCGCGGTGCACGGCGGATTCATCTCCTTCGCGGACAACAAGCTCTCCCTGCTCGCCGAGATCGCCGAGCTCGCGGACGAGATCGATGTCCAGCGTGCGGAGCGGGCACTGGAGCGCGCCAAGACGGAGGCCGACGCGGCCGCCGAGCGGCGTGCCGATGTCCGGCTGCGCGCGGTCGCGGGACACTGAGTCCCGCGCCGACAGAGCTTTACCCCTCAGCCGCGGCCCGACCGGAATTTTCCGGAGCGGGTCGCGGCTGAGGCGATGCAGGTGCGTTGTGCTGTATTCGTTGCTTCACGTGGATGAGCGAGGAGGTCGGTGAACATGCTCCTCGCTCTGCTTGTGAGCGGCCTGGTAGTCGCCCTGGTGGTGATCGGGCTCTTCGTCTTCGGCCTGCGCCGCCGCCTCATCCAGCGTTCCGGCGGCACCTTCGACTGCAGCCTGCGCTGGGACGTGCCCGAAGGGGGCGACGCGTCCGGCAAGGGCTGGGTGTACGGCGTCGCCCGCTACAGCGGTGACCGCGTGGAGTGGTTCCGCGTCTTCTCGTACTCGCCCAGGCCGCGCCGGCTGCTGGAGCGGGCCTCCATCGAGGTGCTGGCCCGCCGCGCCCCCGAGGGCGAGGAGGAGCTGGCGCTGCTGTCCGACGCCGTCGTGCTCGGCTGTCTCCACCAGAAGACGCGCCTTGAGCTGGCGATGAGCGAGGACGCGCTGACGGGCTTCCTGGCCTGGCTGGAGGCCGCACCGCCCGGGCAGCGGGTGAACGTGGCCTGAGGCCGCTCCCACGACGTGGAGAAGCCGGGGAGAGGAGGGCGGACCCCTCTCCCCGGCTTCCGTCTGTCCGGGACCCCGTGCGTGGGGTTACTGGAGCCCGGTGTGGATCGCGTTGGCGAGCTCGCCGTTGGCGGTGTCGCCGCTGAACTCCCAGAAGAAGGCGCCCTTGAGGCCCTGCTGCTTGGCCCAGGTCATCTTCCCGGCGATGGTGGACGGGGTGTCGTAGCTCCACCAGTTGCTGCCGCACTTGGCGTAGGCGGTGCCGGCCACCGTGCCGGTGACCGGGCAGCTGCCCTTGAGGACCTTGTAGTCCTCGATGCCCTGCTCGTACGTGCCGGGGGCCGGGCCGGTGGCCGTGCCGCCCGGGGCGGCCTGGGTGACGCCGGTCCAGCCGCGGCCGTAGAAGCCGATGCCGAGGTTGAGCTTGGAGCCGGGGACGCCCTTGCCCTTGAGCTTGGTGATCGCGGCCTCGGAGTTGAAGCCCTCCTGGGGGATGCCGGCGTACGCGGTGAGCGGGGAGTGCGGCGCGGTCGGGCCCTGGGCGGCCCAGGCGCCGAAGAAGTCGTACGTCATCACGTTGTAGAAGTCGACGTACTGGGCGGCGCCCGCGTAGTCGGCCTTGTCGATCTTGCCGCCGTTGGACGCGTCGGCGGTGATGGCGGCGGTGACGAGGTTGTTCGAGCCGAACCTGGCCCGTACGGCCTGCATCAGGTTCTTGAACGCGGCGGGACCCGAGGTGTCGCAGGACAGGCCGCAGGCGTTCGGGTACTCCCAGTCCAGGTCGATGCCGTCGAAGACGTCCGCCCAGCGGGGGTCCTCGACCAGGGCGTAGCAGGAGTCCGCGAAGGCCGCGGGGCTCGCGGCGGCCTGGCCGAAGCCGCCGGACCAGGTCCAGCCGCCGAAGGACCACAGGACCTTGATGTTCGGGTACTGCTTCTTCAGCTTGCGGAGCTGGTTGAAGCTGCCGCGCAGGGGCTGGTCCCAGGTGTCGGCGACGCCGTCGACGCTCTGGTCGGCGGTGTAGGCCTTCTCGTAGTCGGCGTACGAGTCACCGACGGTGCACCGGCCGCCCTGGACGTTGCCGAAGGCGAAGTTGATGTGCGTGATCTTGGCCGCCGTACCGGAGGTGACCAGGTTCTTCACGTGGTAGTTGCGCTGGTAGACGCCCCAGTCGGTGAAGTAGCCCAGCTTGACCTTGCCGCCGGGGTCGGGCGGGATCGTGCCGCCGGGGGTGGTGACGGACAGCTCGCCGGAGGAGGGGCCGGTCTGGTCGGCGGTGTCGCGCGCGGTGACGCTGTAGGTGTACGTGGTGCCCTTGGTCAGGCCGGTGTCGGGGTGGCTCGTCCCGGTGACCGTCGCGATCTTCGACCCGTTGCGGTAGACGTCGTAGTTCTTGACGCCCTTGTCGTCCGTGGCCGCGCCCCAGGAGAGGGTGAGGGAGGTCTCCTGGACGTTGCTCGCGGTGGGGGCGCCGGGGGCCGAGGGCGGGGTGTCGCCGGGCTGGCTGCCGTCACAGGAGGCGCCGTTGACCTTGCAGCCGCTCGGGGCGCCGCTGCCGGTGCCGTTGAAGCCGAAGCTGACGCTGGCGCCGGGGGAGAGGGTGCCGTTCCAGCCGACGTTCTTGCCGGTCCAGTGGTTGCCGGAGCTGGTGACGGTGGCGTCCCAGGCGGAGGTGACGCGGGTGCCCGTGGGGTAGTCCCACTCCACGGTCCAGCTGGTGATGGTGGTGGTGCCGGTGTTCTTGACCGTCCACTTGCCCTCGAAGCCGGTGCCCCAGTCCGAGACCTTCTGGTACGTCGCGGTCGCCGAGGTGGCGGCCTGCGCGGGGGAGGCGAGGCCGACGAGGCCGGCGAGGGGGAGGGCGAACGCGGCGACCGTGGCCGCGATTCTCGACATCAGGCGCTTGCGTGGGGGTGCTGTGCTCAAGGGTGCTCCTCCGTAGGTCCGTCGGGGCCGGGGCACGGCATCGACATGGGGGTGGGACCTGCGCCGCCCGTGAGCACGCTTTGTCATGGCACGCTCACCACAGTTGCGGCGAGCGTAGAAAGGTCTGGACCAAGCGTCAAGAGGTCCAGACCTTCCTGCGAGCGGTGTTCTAGAGGCCCCGCTCCTGGGCCAGCACGGCCGCCTGCACCCGGCTCCGCAGCCCGAGCTTCCCGAGCAGTCGGCTGACGTGCGTCTTCACCGTGGCCTCCGCCATGTCCAGGCGTACGGCGATCTCCGCGTTGGACAGCCCCTCGCCGAGGCAGCCCAGCACCTCGCGCTCCCGGCGGGTGAGCGTGTCCAGGCCGGCCGGCTCGGGGCCGGTCACACTGCGTACGGGCTGGGCCGGCGAGGCGAACTCCGCGATGAGGCGGCGGGTGACGGCCGGCGAGATCAGCCCCTCGCCGCGCGCGACGGTGCGCACCGCCTCGATCAGCTCGGCCGCTTCCGCGTTCTTGAGCAGGAAGCCCGCGGCGCCCGCGCGCAGGGCCCCGAACACGTACTCGTCGAGGTCGAAGGTGGTCAGCACGAGGACGTCGGCCAGGCCCTCGGACACGACCTGGCGGGTGGCCGACACCCCGTCCAGCTTCGGCATCTGGACGTCCATGAGGACCAGGTCGGGCCGCAGCTCACGGGCCAGCCGCACCGCCTCCTCCCCGTCGGCGGCCTCGCCGGCCACCTCGATGTCGCCCGCGCTGCGCAGGATCAGCACCAGCCCCGCGCGCACGGCGGACTGGTCCTCCGCCACCAGGACCCGGATCGTCATGCCCGTACCGCCTTCTCGTCGGCGGGCAGCAGCGCCCGCACCCGCCATCGGGGGCCCTCCCGGCCCGCCGTCCCGTCCGTCTCCGCGCCCGCCGAGAACTCCCCGCCGAGCAGGGCGACCCGCTCCCGCATGCCGACCAGACCCGCTCCCGAGCCCGGTGCTCTCGGACCGGAGCGCTGCTCACCGTACGGACTGTCGATCTCGACCGTGAGCACCCCTCCGTCCAGTGACAGGCGCACGCGCACCCGGCCCGGCGCGGCGTGCTTCACCGCATTGGTCAGGGACTCCTGGACGATCCGGTAAGCGGCCAGCCCGACCGGGGCGGGCAGCCGCGGCCCCGCCCCCGGCCGCACGTCCTCCAGTACGACCTCCAGCCCGCTCGCCGCGCCGTTCACCCGCGCCTGCTCGACCAGCGTCCCCAGGCCGTCCAGCGTGGGTGCCGCCACCGGGGCCGCTTCCCCCGTGGTCGCCCGCAGCAGCCCGATCAGCCGCCGCATCTCGGCCAGCCCCTGCACGCTGTTCTCCCGGATCACGGT
The DNA here is from genome assembly GCF_044759445.1 of Streptomyces sp. NPDC101118. Classification (NCBI taxonomy): domain Bacteria; kingdom Bacillati; phylum Actinomycetota; class Actinomycetes; order Kitasatosporales; family Streptomycetaceae; genus Streptomyces; species Streptomyces sp. NPDC101118. Next base: position 293,353 of record NZ_JBIVZG010000001.1, read on the forward strand.
CAGCGCCTCGCGGCTGGTGTCCGCCGAACCGATCGACAGGGCGGCGGTGGAGTGGATCGCGATGGCCGACAGGTGGTTGGCCACCATGTCGTGCAGCTCCCTGGCCATCCGGGCGCGCTCGGCCGTGACGGCCTGCACCCGGTCCATCTCCGCCAGCAGTGCCGTCTGCTCGGCCCGCAGCCGGGCCGTCTCGGCGGCCTCGCGGTGGTTGCGCACCGCGGCTCCGGTGACCGCCGGGCCGAAGCAGACGATGCCGACCAGCACGCCCGCCATCAGTGCCTCTGCGTCCCGCCACCAGAGCACGGCGGCCACGGTCGCCGCGATCGTGAGCGCTCCGGTGACGAACGGCAGCCGCCGGGCCATCGCCGGCTTGCCGTACACCACGGCCGCGTACATCAGGTCGGTGAACATCACGATGGTGACCAGGCTGCCGACCGTGAACTCGTTCGCGACGACGGCCACCGTGCCGGCGATCAGCGCCGGCCGCGGCGCGGTCCGCCGCAGCAGTTCCAGGCCGGCGGTCACGACGAGGGGGACCAGCACCGCCCACTCGGGCAGCAGGTCGCGGCGCGCGTTGACGTGCAGGTCCAGGCCGTAGAGGCCGAGGCCGCACAGCAGTCCGGCGACGGCGATCACGACGTCGTGGCGGTGGGGGCGCGGGATTCTCACCCCGCCATCCAACAGGGTCGGGGGCCGGGCGTCCTCGGCGCCATGGCGGAGACCGAGTACATCGAAGGATGCAGTCGGGATTCACCTGCTGCGATGACGATCCGGGCCGGAACGTGCCGCAGATTGGAAGGGAGTTGAGAGGGGACAACCGTGATCGTCACGCTGATCGTCGTCTGCGAGGTCGCGTTCTGGCTGCTGCTGGCCGGCGGGCTCGCCCTGCGCTACCTCGCGAAGATGCCGAGGGCCGGGGCCGCCGTACTGCTGTGTGAGCCGGTGCTGGAACTGGTGCTGCTGGTGGCCACCGCCGTCGACCTGAAGAACGGCGCCGAGCCCGACTGGAGGCACGGGCTGGCGGCCGTCTACATCGGCTACACGGTCGGCCTGGGCCGCGCCACCATCCGCTGGGTCGACGCCCACGTCGCCCACCGCTTCGCCGGCGGCCCGAAGCCGCCGAAGCCCCCGGCCGGCGCCCGCGAGCGCGCCGTGCACGAGTGGCGGACGGCCGGCCGCTGGATCCTCGCCGCGGGCGTCGCCATCGCCCTGCTCCAGGCCGCCGTCTGGTACGTCGGCGGGGACGCGGCGACCGGGACGCTGCGCATGTGGCAGCAGAAGATGCTCTGGGTGATCGGCATCAACCTGGTGATCGCCCTGTCGTACACGCTCTTCCCCAAGAAGCCGGCGGAGCCGCGGTCGGTGGCGGCCGACGGGTCTGCGGCCGATCTGGGGCGGGACGACGCGGTGCGGGACGACGCGGTGCAGGCCGACGCGGCCGGGCCCCGGGCGCGGCACTGAGCCCGCGCCCGCCCCGGCCGGACCGGGTGCCTAGCGCTCGCCGCCCGGCACCCACAGCACGTCGCCGACCTCCTTGTTGGCCGTCCTGGCCAGGATGAAGAGCAGGTCGGACAGCCGGTTCAGGTAGGTGGCGGTGAGCGGGTTCATCGTCTCGCCGTGCACCTCCATCGCGGCCCAGGTGGACCGCTCGGCGCGGCGGACCACCGTGCAGGCCTGGTGCAGCAGGGCGGCGCCGGGGGTGCCGCCGGGGAGGATGAAGCTGCGCAGCTTCTCCAGCTCCTCGTTGAAGCGGTCGCAGTCCGCCTCCAGCTTGTCGACGTAGAACTGCTCGACCCGCAGCGGCGGGTACTCCGGATCCGGCACGACCGGGGTGGCGAGGTCGGCGCCGACGTCGAAGAGGTCGTTCTGGACGCGGACCAGGACGCCGACCACCTCCTCGGGCAGCTGCCCCAGGGCGATCGCGGTGCCGATGACGGCGTTCGCCTCGTTGGCGTCCGCGTACGCCGAGATCCTCAGGTCCGTCTTGGCGGTGCGGCTCATGTCGCCGAGGGCGGTGGTGCCCTTGTCGCCGGTACGGGTGTAGATGCGCGTCAGATTCACCATGCGGCCAGCGTAGACGCGCCCGGACCGCGCGGGACGGCCGACGGGCCCCAACTGCGGGGCCTCCGGCGCGCGCTGGGGCATCCCGGTGTGATGTCCGTCATTTGAGACGTGACGCGTATTACTTCCGGGTCACACGGCCCCTCACGGGCGCTAATCTCCGCCGGAGAGCAGTTGTGGAACGCGTGCCTGCGTCAAGAGAACAAGGGGTGTGCAGTGGCTGGGAAGCTCGCCGTCATCGGTGCCGGACTCATGGGTTCCGGTATCGCGCAGGTGTCCGCTCAGGCGGGCTGGGACGTCGTACTGCGCGACGTCACCGACGCGGCCCTGACCCGTGGCACCGACGGCATCAAGGCCTCGTACGACAAGTTCGTCTCGAAGGGCAAGCTGTCCGCGGAGGACGCGGAGGCGGCCCTCGGCCGCATCACCACGACCACCGACCTCGGCGACGTGGCCGACGCCGACATCGTCGTCGAGGCCGTCTTCGAGAAGCTCGAGGTCAAGCACGAGATCTTCCGGAGCCTCGACGAGATCGTGCGCGAGGACACCGTCCTCGCCTCCAACACCTCCGCCATCCCGATCACCAAGATCGCCGCGGTGACGAAGCGCCCCGAGCGCGTCGTCGGCGCCCACTTCTTCTCGCCCGTCCCGATGATGCAGCTCTGCGAGCTGGTCCGCGGCTACAAGACGAGCGACGAGACCCTGGCCGCGACCCGCGCGTTCGCCGAGTCGGTCGGCAAGACCTGCATCGTCGTCAACCGCGACGTGGCCGGTTTCGTGACGACCCGTCTGATCTCCGCGCTCGTCGTCGAGGCGGCGAAGCTGTACGAATCGGGCGTGGCGTCCGCCGAGGACATCGACATCGCCTGCAAGCTGGGATTCGGGCACGCGATGGGACCGCTGGCGACCGCCGACCTGACGGGCGTCGACATCCTGCTGCACGCCACCAGCAACATCTACACCGAGTGCCAGGACGAGAAGTTCGCGCCGCCGGAGCTCATGCGCCGCATGGTCGACGCGGGCGACATCGGCCGCAAGAGCGGACAGGGCTTCTACAAGCACTGAGCGGTCCGCGGACCCGCGGCCGGCGTCCGCCGCACCGGGCACGACCGGCGCACGCCGGTCCGTTCGACCGACCGGACTCACCCCTGAGGGTGAATTCGGTATCGGTTCGCTCACGGTCGGCAACTTCACCCCGCCTGAGGCAGTCAGTAGCGGTGAGAGTTGCCGACCATACGCACGCACGCAGTTCTGCCGGGGAGCACACATGCACATCAGGGGCGACCACACCGAACTCGCAGTCGGCGGCCGCCTCGACGTGCGCAGCGCGGCGGACGCCCGCACCGCCCTGCACAGCGCGCTCGACGACGGCGCCGGCGACCTCGTCCTCGACCTCACCGGGCTGGACTCCTGGGACGCCACCGGACTCGGCGTGATCATGGGTGCCCACCGGCGGGCCGGCCGCACCGGCCGGCGGCTCGTCCTGCGCGGGGTGCCGCCGCAGATGCAGCGGCTGCTCGTCGCGACCCGGCTGCACCGGATCCTGGCCATCGAGGGCGGCCTCGCCGCCGAGTCGCTGCCGCGGGTCTGACGCCCCCCGGCCGCCCGCCACCCGTCACCTGCGCCACTGCGGCCCCACCGGCGCCCGCCCCCGCCGTTCACCCGCCCCCCGTGGTCCGTGCCCCGTGTTGAGGCCGGAACGTGATGAACCGGTGGGGAAAGCACCCCGGCTGTTCCTGGATACTGGCCCAACGTCTAGGGTTTCGGCCGTCGGCCACCGTCAATCCGCGGGGCGGACGCCGGACCAGAAGCTACAGCGAAGTGCGCGAAGGCCGGGAGGGACGACGGCGCACGCCGCGATCGGGGGGTCAGGCCAATGGACCGGATACACGGCGGACCGGAGGAGACCGGCGACGCCGCCCAGGACACGGGCGCGGACGCCACCGGCGCGGTGCGCCACTCGCTGGTCAAGGGATCCACCAAGTCGGGCCCGGCCCGCATCACCCGGCTGGTCACCGGCGACTTCCTGCTCACCGTCAACCCCGTCGACGGCAGCGAGATAGAGGCCCGCCGACCCGACGCCGAGGCCCCGGCCCGCAGGAAGCGGGACGCCAGGTCCCGCGCCGCGATACGCACGGCGGCCCAGCCGCCCGCCCCCTCGGGTCCGCCCGCCCCCATCCTGCCGCTCCTGGAGCGCGAGGAAGAGCGCGACCGCCTCGTCCGGCTGCTCAGCCGCGGTCGCTCCGTACGCCTCACCGGCCCCGCCGGCTCCGGCCGGTCCGCCCTCCTCGACGCCGTCGCCGACGCCTGCGCCGACCTCGCCCCCGACGGCGTGGTCCGCCTCTCCGGCCACCGCCAGAGCCCCACCGACCTGCTGTACGCGCTGCACGCCGCGGTGTACGACACCGCCGGCCACCGGCCCGACCGCACCGAACTCCTCGCCCGGGTCCGCGAGATCGGCGCCGTCGTCCTCCTCGACGACCTGGAGTTCGGCGGCACCGCGCTCGACGAGCTGCTCGGCGCCACCCCCGAGTGCGCCTTCCTGCTCGCCGCAGTCCCCGACGCCCCCGCCCCGGCCGAGGAGTCCCACCTCGAAGAGGTCACCCTCGGCGGACTCGGCCGCACCGCCTGCGCCATGCTGCTCGCCGCAGCCGTCGGACGCAGCCTCAGCGACGAGGAGACCGCCTGGGCCGGCGACCTCTGGTTCGCCTCCGAGGGCCTGCCCCTGCGCTTCGTCCAGGCCGGCGCCCTGCTGCGCCAGCGGGACGAGCTGAGCGGCGCCGCCGCACCCGCCCCCGAGGACACCGAGGAGTCCGACGAGGAGCCCGGGGTCTTCGAGGAGCGGACCCGGAAGATCGCGCTGCCCGGCCTGGCCGAGAGCGCCGCCCCCGCCGAACTGCTGGCCTCCCGCCTCGGCGAGTCCGCCCGCGCAGCCCTCCGTTTCGCGGTGGCCCTCGGCGGCGAGATGCCCCACCAGGCCCACCTCCCGGCCCTCGTCGGCGACACCCACGCCGACACCGCCGTCGGGGAGCTGCTCGCCTGCGGCCTGCTCAGCGTCACCGGAGCCCGCTACCGGCTGGCCCCCGGCGTCCAGCGCCAGCTGGAGGAGGCCGGTTACGCGGACGAGGCCGCCACGTACGCCCTGACGGCCGCCCAGCACTACGCCTGGTGGACCGGGCACCCCTCGGTCAGCCCCGAGCGCGCCGCCGCCGAGGCGGACGCCGTGCTGGCCGCCCTGGCCGCGCTGGTGTCCTCCGGGGCGCGGGACGGCCAGCAGAGCGCCGCCGTGCTGCTCGCCCGTACCGCCGCCCCCGCCTTCGCCGGCGGGATGCACTGGAGCGCCTGGGAGCGGGTGCTGCGGGCCGGCCAGGAGGCCGCCCGGATCGCCGGGGAGGTCGCCGAGGAGGCGTACTTCCACCACGAGCTCGGCATCCTCGCGCTCTGCCGCGGCCACCTCGACCGGGCCCGCGCCGAGCTGGAGGCCTCGATCGGGCTGCGCGGCGCCCTCGCCGACAAGCGGGGCACCGTGGCCGGCCGCCGTTCCCTGGCGCTGGTCGCCGACCGCGACGGCGGGCCCGTCTCGCCGCCGCTGGTCCTGGAGGCCCCGGCACCCACGGCCGCCGCCACCCCCGCCTCGGAGGCGCTCACCCAGGTGCTCCGCCCGACGGCGGACCCGGAACCCGAGCCGGACGTGGTCAAGTCCGCCTTCCCGACCCTCGCCCCGCCCCGCGGCGACGTCGCGGCGACCCCGCCGGTGCCGCTGGCCACGGTGAGCCCGTCGGGCGCCCCCGCCCCGCACCAGGCCCGGCGCCCGGCCGTCCGGGACGCCCGGCGCGCCGTACTGACCGGCGCCCGGCGCAACGTCGTGGCCGCCGCGGCCGGCGCCGTGCTCGTCGCCGTGCTCGGCACGGTCGTCACCCTCGGCCTGACCTCGAACACCGAGGACGACCCTGCGAAGCGGACGCGCACGGAGCAGTCGATCACCGGCGACGACGCCGAGCCCGGCGGCCCCACCGAGGGAGGGGACCCGGACGCGTCCGCGGACCCCCAGGACCCCGGAACCACCCCCGGGGCGCGCACCCCCGGGACCACCGGGGAGCCCACGCCCGGCCGCACCCGCAGCACGGACCCCACGGTCTCGCCGTCGGCCCCCGCGCCCACCGCCACCCGCAAGCCGACCGCCTCGCGCCCGCCGGCCTCCTCGCCGGCACCCACCGGGCCCACCCGCTCGCCGGGCCCGACGGGCGAGCCCGAGCCGACCAAGACCGTGCCGACCGGACCCACGGCCACCGCGCCCACCGGCACCACGCCCACGGGCGGGGCCACCAACGGCACGAACAACGCGAGTTCCACCGGCACCACCCCCGAGGACGTGGGATAGATCACGCGGGACATCCGGACACACCGGACCGGTCCCGGACATGACGGAGGGGCTGGAGAAATCCAGCCCCTCCGTCATGCCCGGCCCGGATGTCCCGGCCGGCTCAGAACAGCCGCAGCTTGTCGTCCTCGATGCCGCGCATCGCGTCGTAGTCCAGCACCACGCACTCCATGCCGCGGTCCGTCGCGAGCACGCGGGCCTGGGGCTTGATCTCCTGGGCGGCGAACACGCCCTTCACCGGCGCCAGGTGCGGGTCGCGGTTGAGCAGCTCCAGGTAGCGGGTCAGCTGCTCGACGCCGTCGATCTCACCGCGCCGCTTGATCTCCACCGCCACGGTGGCGCCGTCGGCGTCCCGGCACAGGATGTCCACGGGCCCGATCGCGGTCATGTACTCGCGGCGGATCAGGCTGTAGCCCTCGCCGAGCGTCTCGATCCGGTCGGCGAGCAGCTCCTGGAGGTGGGCCTCCACGCCGTCCTTGATGAGACCGGGGTCGACGCCGAGCTCGTGCGAGGAGTCGTGCAGGACTTCTTCCATGGTGATGATGAGCTTCTCGCCCGCCTTGTTGACGACGGTCCAGACGCCCGCCTCATCACCGCTCCCCTCCTTGAGGGTGCACGGAGGAGACATCCAGTTGAGGGGTTTGTACGCCCGGTCGTCCGCGTGGATCGAGACACTGCCGTCGGCCTTCACGAGGATCAGACGGGGTGCGGAGGGCAGGTGGGCGGTGAGCCGGCCCGCGTAGTCGACGGAGCAGCGGGCGATGACGAGACGCATGGTCCGCAACGCTACTCGACCGGGGCGCCCGTACGCGATTCGCCCCCGAAAGCCCCCTTCGTTAGTGGCTCGTTGTATGCGCATTCTCCTGGTGCGCTACCCAGTGGGCGCCTAACGTGTTAGCGGGAGGTTGCGGAACGTGCACGCTGCGTCGCGGCCTCCTTCCCTGCCCGTAAGACCTCGGTCACCCGGGGTCGCGAGAGGAGAACCCATGTCGCTCGACGTCTCACCGGCCCTACTGGAACAGGCCGAGCGAGGCGAGGTCGACGAAGCCGCTTTCGTCGACTGCGTCCGGACCTCCCTGCCCTACGCATGGGAGATGATCAGCTCTCTGGTGGCCCAGCTGAAGGTGGACGGCGGGGAGTTCGCCGACAACCAGACGCCGCCGCCGGACGAGCAGGCGCGTGGCCAGCTGCTCCGCGCTCTCGCGAGCGACGCGATACGGGGTGCGCTCCAGCGGCACTTCGGCGTCCGCCTCGCGTTCCAGAACTGCCACCGAGTGGCGGTCTTCCCGCTCGACTCCTCGTCCGATGAGCGCCTGGCCCGCTTCACCTCCATCAGGGGGCAGCTGCTCAACCAGTCGCCGGAGCTGCGGGACTGCTAGTGCTCCGCTGCCGCTCCGTATCGCGGGAGGTGCAACTGATACCGGAGCGGCAGCCCCACGCGTCGTCCACGGCGCACGCGCGCACGGTCACCCGAGGTGGGGCAGGACCTCGGCACCGAGCCTGCGGACGTTCTCCTCGGTCGCCGCGAGATCCCCGGAGCCCTCGACGAGCAGCGCGAAACGCCTGATGCCCGTGCGCTCGGCCGTCGCCGCCAGCCGGTCCGCGGCCAGCCTGGGAGTTCCCACCGGGTGCAGGGAGCACAGCAGCTCCGTGTACGCGACGGGGTCCCGCATGGTCCGCGTCCGCCCGTCCACCGTCACATGGGCGTCCAGCCCCTGCTTCAGCCAGCCGGGCATCGCCTTCACCAGCGTCTCGGCCGCGTCCTCCGTACGGTCCGCCAGCTGCACCACCCCGGCCGACACGTGGCCGGCCGCCGCCACCGCGTCCGGGTCGTGCCCGGCGTCCAGGGCCGTGCGCCGCCACAGCTCCACCATCGCGGCCTTGTCCTCGTCCCCGCAGTGCATGCCCAGCAGCATCGGCAGCCCCCGCTCCGCGGCCAGCCGCACCGAGTCGGGCGAGGTGCACGCCACGATCACCTCCGGCCCGCCGGGATCGCCCTCCAGGGTCTCCGCCGGCCGCGGTACGACGGCCACCTCGCGGAAGGCGTACCGCTCCCCGGCGGCTCCGACCCGCGGTTCCCGCAGCCAGCGCCGCAGCAGGTCGAGTGCCTCCGGGAAGCCCTGTTCGTACGCCTCCAGACCGGAGCCGAACACCTCCAGGTCCACCCAGGGGCCGCCCCTGCCCACGCCGAGCGAGAACCGCCCGCCCGAGGTCAGGTGCAGCAGGGCGGCCTGTTCCCCGAGGGCCACCGGGTGGGTGCTCGGCAGCACGCTCACCGCCGTCCCCACCCTGATCCGCCGGGTGCGCCCCAGCAGCACGGCCGCCAGGGTCACTGCCGACGGGCAGACCCCGTACGGCACGAAGTGGTGCTCGGCGAGCCAGACGGCATCGAGCCCCGCCTCCTCCGACACCTCGGCGGTCCGCACCGCCCGGTGCAGTGCCTCCCCCTGCCCCTGGCCCGGGAACTGGGCCGCCAGTACAAACGCTCCAACACGCATCGCCCTCTGCCTCCTTGCGGCTGACGCGGCTTCCCCCATGGCAACAACGTCTGACACGTGCCAAAGGCACGGGCAGGGACAGAAGTTATTGAGATTGTCGGGGAATCACTCCCGTGGAAGCCGGGTTCGCCGCCGGTCCCTGTCCGCAACCATGCGGGTACCCTCAGGCGCGGCGCGTAGGCTGGGGGAAAGTCCCTTCCGCCCGCCGCTTCGTGAGGTATACGTGTCACCGCGCCACAACCGCCCCAGGGGCGGCGAGAGTCCGGCCGAGCGCCCCAGCGCCGGGTACGACCGCTACGGCCTGGAGCGCACGGAGGAATGGCAGGGCGAGGAGTGGCGGGTCCGCCACGTCTCGGGCGCGAGCGCGCAGGGCAAGCGGTACCGCTGCCCCGGCTGCGACCAGGAGATCCCGTCCGGCGTCCCGCACGTGGTCGCCTGGCCCGACTACGGCGGCGTGGACGACCGGCGCCACTGGCACAAGGCCTGCTGGAACGCGAAGGACCGCCGCACCTCGCGGGTGCAGCGGTCCCGTAACGCTCCCCGGCACTGAGCCGGGCGGGCCCCCGGAGCCGGCAGCGCCGGGGCACCGCCTCAGGTGCCGGTCCGGCCTCAGACGTCCCGGCTGCGGACCGTACGGTACGAGGCGACCACCGCGGCCGCGGTCACGACCGCCAGCACCAGCAGCTGCCACGGACCCGAGGCGCTCAACTCGTCGGCCGGCAGGCCGTACAGCGTGGAGATGGCGACCGGCGCGCTGTACCCGATCAGCCAGCGCCCGAGGCCCGTGGTGGTCTCCCAGTACAGCAGGACGGTCGGCATGATCGTGGGGATGGTGACCACGCCCAGCATCGCCGTGACGGCGCCCACCGAGTGCCGCAGCAGCGCTCCGGCCGCCAGCGCCAGGATGCCGAGCAGCGTGACGTACAGGCTGCCGCCGAGCAGCCCCCGCGCGGAGACGCCGAGCGAGTGCGGCCCCGCCCCCGGGCCGCCGTGCAGCACCATCGTCAGCAGGGTCACCAGCGTCACGGAGCCGAAGGTCACGGTGAACGCCAGCGCCGAGAAGACCAGGTACTTCGCGGTGAGCACGCGGTACCGCTCGGGAGCGGCGGTGAAGGTGGTGCGGATCAGCCCGGTGCCGTGCTCCGAGGCCACCATCAGGACGCCCAGCGTGATCACGCCGACCTGGCCGAGCATGATCCCGAACAGCGACGGCAGCGTGAACGGGTTCATCGAGTAGTCGGTGTCGTCCGTGTTCGCCGCCATCAGCAGGCCGATGCCGACCGTCACGCCGACCGTGGCGATCAGCGACCAGACCGTCGAGCGGACCGTCTTGACCTTGGTCCACTCCGACTGGAGCGCGTGGACCAGCGTCGGCCGGACGATCGGGATGTCGGAGACGTACCCCTGCCGGGCCTGGATCCCGCTCATCGCGCCTCCTCCGTCTTCTGTGGCTGCGGGCCTGACCGGGGGCCGGACTCCCGGCCCTGCGCGGACCCCGTCGCGAGGTCCCCGGGCTGGGCCGGCATCAGGAAGGGCGCGCCTCCCGCGTCCGGCGGCGGGGGAGCGTACCAGCCCTCGGAGGGGATCCGCTCCGGCTCCGCCTCCGCCCACGGGTCCGCGGGGTGCGGGTCAGGGGTGCGCAGCTCCGCCTTGGGGTCGTCGGAGGAGGTGAACTCCACCGAGCTCTGGGTCATCCGCATGTACGCCTCCTCCAGCGAGGCCCGGTGCGGCGAGAGCTCCCACAGGCGTACGCCGGCCTCGTGCGCCAGGTCGCTGATCCGGGGCAGCGGCAGACCGGTGACGCGCAGGGCGCCGTCCGGCTCGTGCAGGACGCGGGCGCCGGCGCGGGAGAGCGTCGCGGCGAGGGTGTCGTCGGCGCCGGGCTCGGTGTCGGCCGTGCGGACCCGGGCGAATCCGGACGAGTTGTGCGAGATGAAGTCCTGGACGCCCATGTCCGCCAGCAGCCGGCCCCGGCCGATCACGATCAGGTGGTCGGCGGTCAGTGCCATCTCGCTCATCAGGTGCGAGGAGACGAAGACCGTACGCCCCTCCGCGGCCAGCTGTTTCATGAGATTGCGCACCCAGAGAATGCCCTCGGGGTCGAGGCCGTTGACCGGCTCGTCGAAGAGCAGCACCTGGGGGTCGCCGAGCAGGGCGGCGGCGATGCCGAGCCGCTGGCCCATGCCCAGCGAGAAGCCCTTCGTGCGCTGCTCGGCCACGTCCTGGAGGCCGACCACGCCGAGCACCTCGTCGACGCGGCGCTCGGGGATGCCGGAGAGCTGGGCGAGGGCGAGCAGGTGGTTCCGGGCGCGGCGGCCGCCGTGCAGTGCCTTGGCGTCGAGGAGGGCGCCGACGATCCGCTGGGCGTTGGGCAGCGCGCCGTACGGCAGGCCGTTGATCGTCACGCGGCCCGCGGTGGGGCGGTCCAGGCCGACGATCATGCGCATGGTGGTGGACTTGCCGGAGCCGTTGGGGCCCAGGAACCCGGTCACGGCACCGGGCCTGACCTGGAAGGAGAGCTCGTCGACGGCGGTCTTGGCGCCGTAGCGCTTGGTCAGTCCGACTGCCTCGATCATGCTCTCTCGCCCTCGTCCGCCGGGACGGCTCTCGCCCGCCGCAGGAAGTAAGAGGATATCGGCGCCTTGACGGTTCCCGGGGCCCCCGGTGCTCCGGAGGCCCCGGTTCAGGGACGAATCAGGGACAACCCCTAGGCCGGGTCCCGTGTCACGCCTGGCCGCCGGCCCCCGGGATCCGCCCGCGGCTAGGCGTCCCGGCGCTTGAGCACGAGGTAGCCGCCGACGAGGGAGGCGGCGACCCAGATCAGCATGATGCCGAGCCCGCCCCAGGGCCCGTACGGCGCCTCGTCGCCGCCCATGGCGTTGGGCACGACCTGCATGATCTTGGCGCCGGCCTGGTCGGGGAAGTACCGGGCCACCTCCTTGGCCTTCGGCACGGCCGACAGGATCTGCGAGATCAGGAAGAAGAACGGCACCAGGATGCCCAGCGAGAGCATCGAGCTGCGCAGCATCGCGGTCACGCCCATCGAGAAGACCGCGATCAGCGCCATGTAGAGCCCGGCGCCGATCACCGCGCGCAGCACGTTGGGCTCGCCGATCGATGTGTGGTGCGTGCCGAGCAGCGCCTGGCCGAGGAAGAAGGACAGGAAGCTGGTGGCAAGGCCCACCCCCAGGGCCAGCAGCCCGGCCACCGCGATCTTGCTGAAGAGGAAGGCGGCGCGCTGCGGCACGGCGGCGAGCGAGGTGCGGATCATGCCGGAGCTGTACTCGGTGCCGACGACCATCACGCCGAAGACGACCATGGCGAGCTGGCCGAGCACCATGCCGGAGAAGCTGATCAGGGTCGGGTCGAAGGTGGCCCGCTCCAGGTCGGAGAGGTTCTCGAACTGCGATTTCATCAGCGCCGACAGCGCAGCGCTGAGCGCGACGGTCACGACGAGGGCGCTGATCAGGGTCCAGGTGGTCGAGGAGACCGTACGGATCTTGGTCCACTCGGACTTCAGCACGGCGGGTGCGGCGGCCACGGTTCAGGCCCCCTTCTTCTTGGAGGGCGTCCAGTCGCCGCCCCAGCCGGCTCCGCCGGCCGCGTCCGGTGCCCCGCCGGGCGGCAGGGGCGGCACGGGTCCCGGCAGGCCCGAGGCGTCCTCGCCGGGCGAGTGGGCGTGGTACTCGACCGTGCCCGCCGTCATCCGCATGAAGGCCTCCTCCAGGGAAGCGCGCTGCGGGCTCAGTTCGTGCAGCACGATCTGGTGTTTCGCCGCAAGTTCTCCCAGATCCTCGGCCGAAACCGCGTCGATCTCCAGAGCTCCCGAACCCGTGCTCACGGCGGGAATTCCGTTACCCGCCAGTACGTCCCGGAGTCGTTCCTGCTGGGGAGAGCGGACCCGGACATAACTGCGCGAGTTCTGCTGGATGAAATCGGCCATGCTGGTGTCCGCGAGCAGCCGGCCCTGTCCGATCACGATCAAATGGTCGGCCGTGAGTGCCATTTCGCTCATCAGATGGCTGGAAACGAAGATCGTCCTTCCTTCGGCCGCCAGACCTTTCATCAGATTTCGGATCCAGTGAATTCCCTCGGGGTCCAGACCATTGACGGGTTCGTCGAACATGAGGATCTCCGGATCTCCCAGCAGCGCCGAGGCGATGCCCAGCCGCTGGCCCATGCCCAGGGAGAACCCCTTCGACTTCTTTCCGGCCACGGCCGTCAGCCCCACCGTGTCCAGCACCTCGTCCACCCTGCTCGCCGGGATCCGGTTCGACTGCGCGAGGCAGAGCAGGTTGTTGTACGCGCTGCGGCCGCCGTGCATCGCCTTGGCGTCCAGCAGCGCCCCGATGTACTTCAGCGGCTCGTCGAGGTCCCGGTAGTGCTTCCCGTCGATCCGAACCGTCCCGCTGGTGGGGTTGTCGAGATCGAGCATCATCCGCATCGTGGTCGACTTGCCCGCCCCGTTGGGCCCGAGAAAGCCCGTCACCACTCCCGGTCTGACCTGGAAGCTGAGGTCGTCGACGGCGATCTTGGCGCCGAAGCGCTTCGTCAGGCCCTCAAGCTCGATCATGCGGTTCACGCTAGAACGGCCCAGGGCCCCCCGCCACCGGAGTGACGGAGGGCCCTGGGGCACGGGGTACTGCTGCGCTGCGCGGGGTGCGTCGCGGAGCCGCCCGGGGGAGCGGGCCGCGCGGCCGCCCGGGGGGACTAGCGGCTCTGCTGCGCGGGGACGCCGCGGGTGACGGGCTCGTCGTCCATCGGGGAGCCGGCCGCGGCCACGGCGGCACCCGTCAGCGTCGCCAGCATCTCGCGGACGTTGGTCAGCTGCGCGTTGATGGAGTCGCGGCGGTTCGTCAGCGCCGCCAGCTCGCGCTCGGATTCGCTGCGGATGCGGTCCGCCTTGGCGTTGGCGTCGGCCACGATGTCCTCGGCCTGGCGCTGCGCGGTCTCCACCGTCTGGCGGGCCCGGCGCTCGGCGTCCGTACGGAGCTTCTCGGCCTCCAGGCGCAGCTGCTCGGCGCGGTGCTCGATCTCGGCGAGACGCTTCTCCGCCTTGGCCTGACGGGAGGCCAGGTCGCGCTCGGACTGCTCGCGGCGCTTGGCCAGGTTGGTCTCGAAGTCCGCGGCGGCCTGCGCGGCCTTGGCGCGGGTCTCCTCGAACAGCGCGTCGGCCTCCTCGCGCTTCGACTGCGCGTCCTTCTGCGCCTCGGCGCGCAGGGTCGAGGCGTCGCCCTTGGCCTTCTCGACGATGCGGACGCCCTCGTCCTCGGCCTTCGCCTTGCGCTCGGCGGCGAACGACTCGGCGTCGTTGCGGACCTGCTGGGCGGCCGACTCGGCGAGCTCGCGGTGCTGCTCCGCGGCCCGGCGGGCCTCCTCGCGCAGGTCCTTCGCCTCCTCCTCGGCGAGCCGCAGGATCTTCTCGACCCGGGCGCCGAGACCGGCGTACGACGGCTCCGCGTCGTTGACCTGGGCCTGGGCGTTCTGCGTCTCGAGGTGGAGTTCCTCGATGCGCTTCTCCAGGGAGTTGATGCGGGACAGGGCGCTGTCACGGTCGGCGACGAGCTTGGTAATGCGGTCGTCCACCTGACCGCGGTCGTAACCACGCCGCACGAGCTCGAAGCCGAAGGGGGAGGAAGTGTCGCTCATGGGGTTCCTGTCGAATGAGACCGGTGAGGTGTTAGGGGAATCCTAGGCGCCCGAGCGGCGTGTCATCGAGTCAATCCGCGTTTGATCTGGACAATGACACCCCTTTTGAGTGGCAAGGCGCCAGAACGCTTGTCACCCGTTCGCCTGAACCTCCATCAGGAGCACAGAATCAAGTGAACTTTCTAGCCCTCTGACGTCTTGCCACCCGAACGAGTGGATCCCGCGGCCGCTCCGGCCTTCACACCGCCACCGGCCGGACCGCCGGACGGCGACTTTCCGCCACCCGAGGGCGCCTCGAATGATTCCAACGCCTCAAGCACGTCCTGGACACGGGAGATCTCGGCCTGAATGTCCTCCCGGCGGCGGACGAGTACCTCCAGCTCACGGCGGCCCTCTTCGACCAGCCGGGCCGCCTCGGCCTCCGCCTCGGTGCGCATGCGCTCGGACTCGCGGACCGCCTCGGCCTTCTTCTGCTCGGCCTCCTTGAGCAGCTGCTCGGCCTTCTTGACCGCGGCGATGCGGACCTTGCTCGCCTCGCTGCTCGCCTCCGACACCAGGTTCTTGGCCTTCGTCTCGGCCTGGGCGCTCTGCTCGGTGGCGGCCTTGACCAGCTTGTCCACCCGCTCGCCGGCGGACTTCATCTGCTCCGCCGACTCGCGGCGGGCCCGCTCGTGCAGCTCCTCGATCTCGGACTCGACCCGGGTGCGCAGCTCGTCGGCCCGCTCCCTTATGGCCGTCGCGTCCCGGCGGGCGCCGACGAGCAGCTCGTCCGCGTCCGTGCGGGCCTTCTCGACCAGGGTGTTCCCCTCGACCGTCGCCTCGGAGGTGATGCGCGCCGCCTCCTTGCGGGCCGCGTCCACCATCGAGTCGGCCTGCTCCTCGGCGGCCGTGGTCGTCGCCAGGGCCTGCTGCTGCGCCTCCGCCGTGAGGTTCTCGACCTCGGCGGCGGTCTCCGAGATCAGCCGGTCGACCTGCTCGGCCGCCTCGGTGCGCCGCTTGTTCGCCGCCTCGCGGGCCTCGTCCAGCAGCCGCTCGGTCTCCTCGCGGGCCTCCGTGCGCAGCCGCTCGGCCTCCGCCGCCGCCTCCGCCTTGACCCGCTCGGCCTCCTCGCGGGTACGGGTGGCGTGCTCCTGGGCGGACGACAGGTTCTCGGCCGCCTCCGCGCGCAGCAGTTCGGCCTCGTCGGCGGCCTCGCCGACGGTCCGCTCGTTCTCCGCGCGGGTGCGCTCGGTGAGCCGCTCCGCCTCCGCGGTGGCCTCGCCGATGAGCTGGTCGGCCTGCTCGGCCGCCTCGGTGCGCAGCCGGTTGGCCTCGGCGCGCGCCTCGTCCATCGTCTGCTCGGCCTCGCGCTCGGCCGTGGCCAGCGTCTCGCCGGCGGCGACGGTGACCCGCTCCGCCTCGGCGGTGGCTTCGCCGACGATCCGGCCGCCCTCGCCGCGCGCGTCCTCCAGGAGCTGCGCGGCCTCGGCGCGCAGCCGCTCGGCCTCCTCGGCCGCCTCGCCGACGGTACGGTCGTTCGCGGCCCGCGTCTCGACCGTCATCCGCTCGGTCTCGGCGGTGGCCTCGCCGATCAGGCGGGCCCCCTCCGCGCGGGCGTCCTCCAGGACCGTCGCCGCCTCGGCGCGCGTCGCCTCCGCGGCCTCCTCGGCCTCGGCCACCACCTGGCCGGCCTTCTCGGCGGCCTCGGAACGGATCCGGTTGGCGTCCTCGCGGGCGTCGGCGCGGGTGCGCGCGGCCGTCTGCTCGGCCTCGGCCAGCGCGTCGGTGGCCTCGGTACGGATCCGCTGGGCGTACTCGGCGGTGTCCGAGCGCAGCTGCTCGGCCTCCGCGATCGCGTCCGTGACCGTGCGCTCGGCGAGCGCCTTGGCGGCGTCCGTCTCGGTGCGCGCCTCGGTGCGGATCCGGTTGGCGTCCTCGGTGGCCCGCTCCCGCTCGGCGTAGGCGTCGGAGCGGACCCGGTCCGCCTCCTCCTCGGCCTCGGCGCGGGTGCGCTCGGCCGCGTGCTCGGCGGCGCTGCGCAGCCCGGCGACCTCCTCCTCGGCCTGCTCGTGCAGGCCGGCCACGGACTCGCGCACCTCGCGGGCGGTCTGCTCGGCGGCCGAGACCAGCTCGGTCGCGCGGGCGTCCGCCTCCTCGACCAGGCGGGTCGCCTCGGCCTGGGCCTCCTCCACCCGCTTGCGGGCGGCGGCCAGCAGCTCCTCGCTCTGCTCGCGGGCCTGGGCGCGCTCGCGCTCGGCCTCCTCGCGGGCGGAGCCCAGCGTCTCCTCGGCCTCGCGGCGGCGCCGCGTGGCCTCCTCCTGGGCGGCGGCCAGTGCCTCGGCGGCCTCCTCGGCCACCCGCTCGGCGGCAGCCTTGGCCTCGGCACGCACCCGGTCGGCGGTCTCCTGGGCCTCGGTGCGCACCCGCTCGGCCTCGGCCTCGGCCTCGCCGGTCAGCCGCGCGGCGGTCTGCTCGGCCTCGGCACGCATCCGGCCGGCGTCCTCCGCGGCCTCCGTGCGCTGCCGGCCGGCCTCGGCCTCGGCCTGCGTCCGGAGCGTACGGATCCGCTCGGCGGACTCGGTGCGCAGCCGGTCGGTCTCCTCCGCGGCCTCGCGGCGGATGCCCTCGGCCGCCTGGCGGGCGTCGCGCAGGGTCTGCTCGGCGGTGGTCAGCCGGGTCTCGGCCTCCTCGTGGAGCCGGGACAGCTCGGTGTCGGCCTCGGTCCGCTTGGCCGCCAGGGCGCGGTCGGTCTCCTCGTGGCGCTGCCGGGCCGTGGCGTCGGCCTCGGCCCGTACGGTCTCGGCCCGCTCCTCGGCCTCCGCGCGCAGCCGGTCGGCCTCGGCGCGGGTGCGCTCCAGGGTCTCCTCGGCCTGCTTGCGCAGGGTGGTGGCGCGCTCGATGGCCTCGGCCCGGACGCGCTCGCTCTCGGCGGTGGCACCGCCGCGCAGCTCGTCCGCGTCCGCCTTGGCCTTGGTCAGCAGCTCCTCGGCGGTCTTGGCCGCCTCCTCGATCTGCTGGACGGCCTCGCGGCGGGCCTCGCCGCGGATCCGCTCGCCCTCGGCGACGGCCTCGGCGCGCAGCTGCTCCGCCTCGCCGCGCAGCCGCCGGGCCTCCTCCTGGAGCTCGACGGTCTTGGCGCGGTACTCCTCGGTGTCGTCCTTGGCCGCGCCCTTGAGCTGCTCGGCCGTGGCCGCGGCCTGCGCGCGCAGCCGGTCGGACTCGGCCTCCGCCTCGCGGCGGATCCGGTCGGCCTCGTCCGCCGCGGCCTTGCGGGTGGCCCGGGCGTCCTCGGAGGCCTTGTTCAGCACGTCCTCGGCGGTACGGGCGGCCTTCGCCAGCTGTGCCGCGGTGTCCTCGGCGGCGGCGGTACGGCCCTTCTCCCCGGCCTCGGCGATCAGCCGCTCGGCCTCGGCACGGGCGTCGGCCAGCGCCTGCTCGGCCTCGGCCTTGAGGTCCTCGGCCTCCTTGGTGGCCTCGCCGACCAGCCGCGCCACCTGCTCCTTCGCGGTGCGGGTGCGCTGCTCGTTCACGGACTCGGCGGAGGCGAGCTGCCGGGCGGCGCTCTCCTTGGCCTCGGCGAGCACCTTCTCGGCCTCGGCGCGGGCCTCGCGCAGCGCGCCGTCGGCCTCCTGCACCCGCTGCTCGGCGACCCGGCCCAGGTCCATGGTCTGCTGGCGGGTCTGCTCGGACTCCGCGCTCGCGGTGGAGCGCAGCCGCTCGGCGTGCTCGGTGGCCTCCTGGGCCTGCGCGGAGGCGGCGGTCAGCAGCCGCTCGGCCTCCTTGCGGGCGCGCAGCAGGGTGGCTTCGGCCTCGGTACGGGCGGCCTCCGCCTCGGAGGACATCCGGCGCCGGGTCTCCTCGGCGACCCGGGCGGCCTCGGCGCGGGCGGCGTTCAGGGCCTGCTCGGCCTCGGCGCGCGACTCCTCCATCAGGCGGCGGGCCTGGGACTCCGTACGGGCCCGCAGCTGCTCGGCCCACGCGACGTTCTCGTTGACGTGCGCCTCGACGGTCTGGCGGCGCTCGTTCAGCTCCTGGTCCAGCCGCTGCCGGCGGTTGACGGCCTCGGTGTGCAGCTCCGCCTGGAGGCGGGCCTGGTGCTCCGCGTGCTCCTGGAGGATGCGCTGGGTCTGGGCACGGGCCTCGCGCAGCTCGCGCTCCGCGTCGGAGCGCATCTGGTCGGCCTGGACCTGGGCGTTCCGCAGCAGCTGCTCGGCCTGGTAGCCGATGTCCGCGGAGTCGTAGGCGGGGCGGGACGCCAGGGCGCGGCGCGCCTCGTGGAGCTTGGCCCGCAGCACCTCGACCTGGTAGCCGAGGTCGTCGGCGTGCTGGACGGCCTTCTCGCGTTCCTTCTTCAGCCGCTCCATCTCGGCCTCGAAGCGCGAGAGATGGTCGGCCTCAGCCTGAATACTCTCCTGGCGTTCGTAGCCCCGCACGGCGCGGTCCCATCCGTCCCCTGGTCGCAAGCTCTCTCCCAAGAGCACCGTCCGCCCGCTGAACGGCGCCCCCGGGGAATGGTGTCAGACTTCTTGCCGCGTGTCAGAAGGCCCCGACCCCTCGGCAAACACACCAAACCCCGGCCGAGCCACCGCCACTCTACCGGCCGGGGAATCCGGCGGTCAGTGCTCCGTGTGGGAGGAGGGGTTGGAAGTGACCAGTTCGGTGAGGACGCCGTGGCAGTCCTTGGGGTGCAGGAACGTGATCCGGGACCCCATCGACCCGATCCGCGGCTCGTCGTAGAGGACCCGTACGCCCTTGCCGCGGATGGCCTCCGCGTCGCCGTCGACGTCCGCGGTGCCGAAGGCGATGTGGTGCACGCCCTCGCCGTTCTTGGCCAGCCACTTGCCCACCGCGGAGTCCTCGCGGGTGGGTTCCAGCAGCTGGAGGTAGGAGGCGCCGCCGTCGGACGTCTCGTTGATCTTGAGCATGGCCTCGCGCACGCCCTGCTCTTCGTTGACCTCGGTGTGGAACACCTCGAATCCGTACGTGGCACGGTAGAACTCGACAGTCTTGTCGAGGTCGAAACAGGCGATCCCGATGTGGTCGATTCGCGTCAGCATGCCTCCAGTGGAGCGGTCGACAGGGTGGTTACGCAACGTGCGCGCGATCACACCGGATGCCCGGTGACGGCACCGAGTGCCTCTCAGTACATTCAGGTAAACCCTCGTTCACTCCTCATCCAAGGGGCTGTGCCTCATGTCCGGAACGAACAGCACTACTTCGGTGATCGTCGCTGGGGCCCGCACGCCCATGGGGCGGCTGCTGGGCTCGCTCAAGTCCTTCTCGGGCGCCGACCTCGGCGGCTTCGCCATCAAGTCCGCCCTGGAGCGGGCCGGCATCTCCGGCGACCAGGTCCAGTACGTGATCATGGGCCAGGTCCTCCAGGCCGGCGCGGGCCAGATCCCGGCCCGCCAGGCCGCGGTCAAGGCCGGCATCCCGATGAACGTGCCCGCCCTGACGATCAACAAGGTCTGCCTCTCGGGCCTCGACGCCATCGCCCTGGCCGACCAGCTGATCCGCGCCGGCGAGTTCGACATCGTGGTCGCGGGCGGCCAGGAGTCCATGACGAACGCCCCCCACCTGCTCCCGAAGTCCCGCGAGGGCTACAAGTACGGCGCGATCGAGATGCTCGACGCGATGGCGTACGACGGCCTGACCGACGCCTTCGAGAACATCGCGATGGGCGAGTCCACCGAGAAGCACAACACCCGCCTGGGCATCGAGCGCGCCGCGCAGGACGAGATCGCCGCCGCCTCGCACCAGCGCGCGGCCGCCGCCCAGAAGAACGGCATCTTCGAGGCCGAGATCACCCCGGTCGAGATCCCGCAGCGCAAGGGCGAGCCGGTGGTCTTCTCCGTGGACGAGGGCGTCCGCCCCGAGACCACCGTGGAGTCCCTGGGCAAGCTGCGCCCGGCCTTCGCCAAGGACGGCACGATCACGGCCGGCACCTCCTCGCAGATCTCCGACGGCGCCGCCGCGGTGGTCGTGATGAGCAAGGCCAAGGCCGAGGAGCTGGGCCTGGAGTGGCTGGCCGAGATCGGCGCCCACGGCAACGTGGCGGGCCCGGACAACTCGCTCCAGTCGCAGCCGTCCAACGCCATCCAGCACGCCCTGAAGAAGGAGGGCCTGGGGGTCGAGGACCTCGACCTGATCGAGATCAACGAGGCCTTCGCCGCGGTCGCCGTCCAGTCAATGAAGGACCTGGGCGTGACCCCGGAAAAGGTGAACGTCAACGGCGGTGCCATCGCCCTGGGCCACCCCATCGGCATGTCCGGCGCCCGCGTGGTGCTGCACCTGGCCCTGGAGCTCAAGCGCCGCGGCGGCGGTGTCGGCGCGGCCGCGCTGTGCGGCGGCGGCGGCCAGGGCGACGCGCTGATCGTCCGCGTTCCCAAGGCGTAGTCCCGCAACCCACGGGCCGCCCGTAACCCCACGGGCGGTCCCGTAACCCACGGCAGGAGGCAGACAGGCATGGCGGTGGACGTCCCCCAGCTGGTGGACCAGGCCCGCGAGGGCAGGCCACGGGCGGTGGCCCGGCTGATCTCACTGGTCGAGGGGGCGTCCCCGCAGCTGCGCGAGGTGATGGCGGCGCTGGCGCCGCTGACCGGCAACGCGTACGTGGTGGGCCTGACCGGCTCGCCCGGCGTGGGCAAGTCCACCTCGACCTCGGCGCTCGTGACGGCGTACCGCAAGGCGGGCAAGCGGGTCGGCGTGCTCGCCGTCGACCCGTCCTCGCCGTTCTCCGGCGGTGCGCTGCTCGGCGACCGGGTGCGCATGTCGGACCACGCCTCCGACCCGGGGGTGTACATCCGCTCCATGGCCACCCGCGGGCACCTGGGCGGCCTGGCCTGGGCCGCGCCGCAGGCCATCCGCGTCCTGGACGCGGCCGGCTGCGACGTGGTCCTGGTCGAGACCGTGGGCGTGGGCCAGTCGGAGGTGGAGATCGCCTCCCAGGCCGACACCTCCGTGGTGCTGCTCGCCCCGGGCATGGGCGACGGCATCCAGGCGGCCAAGGCCGGCATCCTGGAGATCGGCGACCTGTACGTGGTGAACAAGGCGGACCGGGACGGCGCCGACGCCACCGCCCGCGAGCTGAACCACATGCTCGGTCTCGGGGAGGCCCGCGGTCCCGGCGACTGGCGCCCGCCGATCGTCAAGACGGTGGCCGCCCGCTCCGAGGGCGTCGACGAGGTCGTGGAGGCCCTGGAGAAGCACCGGGCGTGGATGGAGGAGCACGGGGTGCTGGCCCGCCGCCGGATCGCCCGTGCCGCCCGCGAGGTCGAGACGATCACCGTCACGGCCCTGCGCTCCCGGATCGGGGACCTGCACGGCGACCGCCACCTGGACGCGCTGGCCGAGCGGGTCGTGGCGGGCGAGCTGGACCCGTACGCCGCCTCGGACGCGCTGCTGGCGAGCCTGACGGAGGGCTGAGCCCGCCCCGGGCACCCGTACGGACGCGAAGGGCCCGCCTCCCGAAGAGGGGGAGGCGGGCCCTTCGCGCGTTCCGGTACGGGGTCTACCCGCGTCACACGGCGGCGTCAGGGGAGGGCCGCCGGGCCCGGGTCAGAGCTTGCCGCGCTGGTCGCGCAGGTGCTCCGCGATCGGCTTGAGCGACTCGTGCAGGTCCGCGAGGGCCTCGGGCGGAAGCAGGTCGATGAAGTGCTTCCGCACGGAGGCCACGTGGTGCGGGGCGACCTTGCGCATGGTCTCCATGCCCAGGTCGGTCAGCACGGCGTACAGCCCGCGCCGGTCGGACTCGCAGTTCGCCCGGACCACCAGGCCCGCACTCTCCATGCGGGTGATCTGGTGGGACAGGCGGCTCTTGGACTGCAGGGTGGCGGTCGCGAGATCGCTCATCCGCATCCGGTGGTCCTCGGACTCCGAGAGGTTCACGAGGATCTCGTAGTCGTTGTTGGTCAGTCCGAATGGCTGGAGATCCTTCTCCATCCGGTGCGTCAGAAGTCTGTTGACGTCCAGATAGGTGCGCCAAGTGCACTGCTCGGCATCGTTCAGCCAGCGGGTGGCAGTCTCAGTCTCCATACAAGGACTCTACCTAAGAAGTTGAATTATGTACAAAAATTCCTACATCCGGACACGGTCCGTGACCGAAAGAAGCGTATCGGTCACAGTCCGAAGCGGCGCTGCAGGTCGCCGAGCTGCCCGGGCATCCGCGGCACGCCCAGCTGGCCCCCGAGCTGACCCAGCGGCCCGTGCTGCTGCGGCACCCCGGGCTCGTGCGCGACCGCGCCGACCGCCTGCTCCGCCATCAGCATCTCGGTGGACTGGAGCAGCACCGTGCCGGCCCCGACGAACTCGAACTGGTGCTCCTCGCCCGAGGTGCCCCCGATGCCCGCCAGCTGCCGCAGGCCGCCCATCACGCCCTGCATGTAGCCGTGGTCGTAGTGGTGGCACGGCGAGGGGCAGTCCGCCCAGCCCACCAGCGCCTGCGGGTCGACCTTGAGCGGCGGCTCCATGAAGACCACCGGGCCGTTCGACGCGGCCACGAACTTGCCGGTCCCGATCAGCGTCAGGAAGCCCGGCACGATCGACTGCTTCAGGGCCAGCGAGGGCTGG
This sequence comes from Streptomyces sp. NPDC101118, assembly GCF_044759445.1. NCBI lineage: Bacteria > Bacillati > Actinomycetota > Actinomycetes > Kitasatosporales > Streptomycetaceae > Streptomyces > Streptomyces sp. NPDC101118. The sequence continues at coordinate 316,489 of NZ_JBIVZG010000001.1, forward strand.
TACGCGAGCAGGTTGCCCGAGCGGATCGTCAGGTTGCCGTTGTCCAGGTCGTACGAGTTCACGTCGAAGGCGCGGTCGGCGAGGAGCATCTTGCCCGACCCCTCCGCGACCACCCAGTCGCTCGCGTGCAGCGGGGAGTGGAAGCTCGTGCGCAGCAGCCGCTCGAAGCGGCCGTGGCCGATGCCGTTGAACTCGATCTGCCCGTAGTAGGAGATCATCTTGCCCTTCTGCAGGAACCACTGGCTCCCCTTGAGTTCCACGCAGAAGGTGTACGGGTTGACGTTGTCGTCGGACGGCAGGGAGTACGGGTCGAGGACCACGGGTCCGGTCATTACAGCTTCTCCTCCGAGGCCTGCACGTACACGACTCCGTGGCCCGAGAGCTCCAGCTGGAACGCCTCGCCCGAGCCACGCCCCACCATGTCGCGCCAGCCGAGCGCGGTGGAGAGCTTGTTCCGTACGTCGCCCCGGTGGGCCACGTACGCCTGCGGGTCCACGTGGATCGGCCGCTGGGGGGTGATCGGCAGCTCGATCACGCCGCCGTGGGCCATCACCGCGACCGAGCCGTGTCCGGCCAGCGTGGTGGTGAACAGGCCCTGCCCGGTCACCTGGCCGCGCACCATGCCCATGACGCCGCCCTGCGAGCCCATGAACATGGTGCCCTGCTGGAGGGTGCCGTCGAAGGCGAGCAGCCGGTCCGCCTCGACGTACATGGTGTCGCCGGTGAGCTGCACCACGTGGATGTGGTGCCCGCCGTGGCCGAACATCACGGTGCCCTGGCCCTCGACGGTCATCAGCGGGGTCTGCTCGTTGGCCACCCGGCGGCCGATCATCCCCATGACGCCGCCCTGACCGCCGGTCAGGTTCGGGGTGAAGCTGACGTCGCCGCGGTAGGCGAGCATCGCGCCGCGCTGGCTGAACAGCCGCTGGCCCGGGATCACCTGGGCCTCGATCATCTTCGAGTTGATCTGGGTGAACGGCATCAGACGTCGCCCCCGATCGTGTTGCGCTCGCTGGGCTGGACGTAGACCAGCCCCTCGCCCTCGAAGCGGATCTGGAAGGCCTCGCCGCCGCCCTCGCCCATGAACGTGCGGAACGTCACACCGGACTGGAAGTGCTGCTGGAGGTTGCCGGTGTGCGCGATGTACGCGCCCGGGTCCACGGAAAGGGGGTACTGGGCGCTGACGCGGAGCACGACCGCCGGCCCGTCGGACATGATGGCCGCCTGGCCGGTGCCCTCGACGGTGGTCGTGAACAGGCCGTTGCCCGTCGCGCCGCCGCGCAGACCGGTGAAGGTCGTGCCGGTGCGCAGCCCGCCGTCGGTGCACAGCAGGTTGCTGGACTCGACGTAGAGCTTCTCACCGTGGAGATTGACCAGATTGATCTCACTCGCGCGGTCGGCGAAGTAGCAGGTGCCGTGCCCCTGCACTTCCATCACGGTCATCTGTTCGCCGGTCAGGCGCCGGGTCACCATGCCGCGGATGCCCTCACCGCCGCCGGTCATCTTCTTGAAGGCCATCTGGCCGTCGTACGCGACCATCGAGCCGTTCTTCGCTTTGACGGCGTCGCCGGACAGGTCGACGGCGAGCACCTTGCTGCCTTGGAGTCGGAACTGAGCCACGGGGATGACGTTAACGGCAGCGCGCGCACCCGAACAGGGCCCGATGGCCGATAAGGGCCCCGGTGGGACGGGGATGGGACGCGGCCGAGACCTGGCGGAGACATCCGGGTGCCCGCCGGCCCGACCCCGGGTCAAGATCGGGTAAACCGCCTTGGGAGAATGGGCCGGACATTTCGCCCTCCGCCCCGAAGGTTGACCGTGGACATCAAGACCGCTTCCGCCCTGCACAGGCTGCGCCTCGTCTCCATCCCCGAGGCCCTCTCGTTCCCGGCGCTGCTGATCTTCGGCTCGCTGCTGAGCCGGATCTCGGACGTCAACCTGGTGATGCCGCTGGGCATGCTGCACGGCGTGCTGTTCGTGCTCTACTCGCTCTTCCTGCTGGACGTGTGGAACAAGGCGAAGTGGCCGCTGAAGAAGGTCGCCCTGTTCTTCCTGCTCGCAGTCATCCCCTTCGGCGGCCTGTACGGCGACAAGCTGCTCAAGCGCGACGAGGCGGACAGCGTCGTCGCCGCCCGCGCGCGCAAGGAAGAGGCCGCCGCGTGATCGTCGCCTTCTCGGTCACCCCGCTGGGCGTGGGGGAAGAGGTCGGCGAGTACGTCGCCGACGCGGTCCGCGTGGTCCGCGAGTCCGGGCTGCCCCACCGCACCGACGCCATGTTCACCTCCGTCGAGGGCGAGTGGGACGAAGTGATGGACGTCGTCAGGCGTGCGGTGGCGGCCGTGGAGGAGCGGGCGCCGCGCGTCTCGGTGGTCATGAAGGCCGACATCCGTCCCGGCGTCACGGACGGCCTCACCTCCAAGGTCGCCACGGTGGAGCGCCACCTGGCCTCCTGACCCCCCGAAGGGCCTCCCGCGAAGCCCCCGCCCCCGGTCGCACAGCTGCCGGGAGCGGGGGCTCCGTACGTCTCCGGACGGCCGCCGCGGGCCGCCCGCCCCCCGAACGGCGGTGCGGACGCAAACGTTCAGGAGAACCCCTCGCACGGCCGAATCCGGTTCGACACGCCCGAGTTTGTCCACTTTTGTTGGATTATCAACCTCGGCTCCAAGCTCTGGAGGCACCGTGCGGCCGGAAGGCATTGACTACGAGGCCCACAGCCGTCTCGCCGGTCCGCTGACGAAGGCGGACCCCAACGCCTACCGCGTGCAGTACCGCTCCCTGCTCTCGAAGGAGCCGCACCGAATACGCGCGGTCGCCCTCATGACGCTCGCGCCGCTGCTCTCCGCCGCGCTGCTGCTCTACCTGGTCTGGCCGACCCACTGGACGGTCCGCGAGGGAGGCGACCGCTGGCTGGTGCGGTTCGACACCGTGATGCTCGTCTCCATCGCGCTGATCATGTTCTTCATGCTGGTCAACGTGGTGTCGATCGCCCACGCCACGATGGTCGCCAGGGACCCGGTGCCGGTGGAGGCCGAGCCCGGCACGCGGGTCGCCTTCCTCACCACGTACGTCCCCGGCAAGGAACCGCTCACCATGGTGCGCGCCACCCTCGAAGGCGCCGTCCGGGTCCGCCACGACGGCCCGCTGGACGTCTGGCTCCTCGACGAGGGCGACGACCCCGAGGCCAAGGCCCTCTGCGCCGAACTGGGCGTGCGGCATTTCACCCGCAAAGACGTACCCGAGTGGAACCGCAGGAAGGGCCCCCACCGGGCGAAGACCAAGCACGGCAACTACAACGCCTGGCTGGCGATGCACGGGGACGACTACGACTACTTCGCCTCCGTCGACACCGACCACGTGCCGCTGCCGAACTTCCTGGAGCGGATGCTCGGCTACTTCCGCGACCCGGACGTCGCCTTCGTCGTCGGCCCCCAGGTGTACGGGAACTACACCGAGCACGTCACCAAGGCCGCCGAGTCCCAGCAGTACCTCTTCCACGCCCTGATCCAGCGGGCCGGCAACCGGTACGGCGCCCCGATGTTCGTCGGCACCAACAACGCGGTGCGGGTGAGCGCGCTCAAGAGCGTCGGCGGCCTCTACGACTCCATCACCGAGGACATGGCCACCGGCTTCGAACTGCACCGCAGGAAGAACCCGCGCACCGGCCGGTTCTGGCGCTCCGTCTACACCCCCGACGTGCTCGCGGTCGGCGAGGGCCCCGCCTCCTGGACGGACTTCTTCACCCAGCAGCTCCGCTGGTCCAGGGGGACCTACGAGACCCTCTTCAGGCAGTACTGGAAGGCGCTGTTCCGGGTGCCGCCCGGCCGGCTCCTCAACTACACGCTGATGCTCGTCTACTACCCGATGACCGCGGTCAACTGGCTGCTGGGCGTGCTGAGCTGCGTTCTCTTCCTCTGGCTCGGCGCCTCCGGCACCCAGGTCTCGTCCTCGGTGTGGCTGATGCTCTACAGCGACGCCGCCGCCCTCCAGATCGGCCTCTACCTCTGGAACCGGCGCCACAACGTCTCGCCCCACGAGCCCGAGGGCTCCGGCGGCCTGGCGGGCATGGCGATGTCCGCGATCTGCGCGCCGGTCTACCTCAGGTCGCTCGGCTCGGCCCTGATCCGCACCAGGGGCCGCTTCGTCGTCACCCCGAAGGGCGGCACCGCCTCGCCCGACCGGCTGCTGACCTTCCGCATCCACCTCTTCTGGGTGGCGGTCCTCGCCGCCTCCCTCGTCGCCTCGGTCCGGTACGGCCACACGCACGCGGCCATGCGGACCTGGGCCGTCCTCGCCCTGCTCATCGCCCTCTCACCGGTCGTGGTGTGGACCGTGACCCTGTTCCGCGACCGCGGGACCAGGACCGCGACCGCCCCCGTCGCCGCTCCCGGCGGCGGACCGGGCGACGAGCCGGAGCCCGCGCTCGCCACGACCACAGGAGGGAACTGAGCCATGGCCTACCGGCCGTCGAAGAAGTTCAAGAAGACCGTCCTCGGAGTGGGCGCGGTGGTCCTGCTGGCCGGGCTCAACGCACCCGCGGCCTTCTCCTTCGCCGAGGACAGGTACCACGCGTACAAGATCGCCCAGCCCGGCTACAAGGCGCAGTACGGCTCCTGGGGCCTGGTCGCCCTGCCCGAGGACCAGCGCATCAACGCCATGCACGCGGCGCTGCTGCACACCGGCAAGGTGCTGCTCATCGCCGGCTCCGGCAACGACCAGAAGAAGTTCGACAAGGGGACCTTCGACACCGTCCTGTGGGACCCCGCGAAGAACACCTTCAAGCGGATCCCCACCCCCGAGGACTTCTTCTGCGCCGGGCACAGCCAGCTCCCCGACGGCCGGCTGCTGGTGGCCGGCGGCACCGCCCGCTACGAGGTCCTCGACGGCAAGGTCACCCGGGCCGGCGGCGGCATGCGGGTCAAGAACGAGAGCCCCGACAAGACCGTCACGCTCAGGAAGGGCACCCGCTTCCGCTCGCCGTCCGGGGTCGAGTACGTGTCGAAGTTCGACGTCACCGTGCCCAAGGCCAAGCGCGAGTTCCTCATCTCGTACGCCAAGAGCGGCCGGATGCTGCCCTGGAAGACGAAGGTGACGGCGGCCGAGGCGCGGGTCTTCGTCGAGGCGGTCCAGGAGGGCCCCCAGGGACTGACCACCGAGGCCGCCCAGTACGAGGTCATCGGCCTCAAGGGCAAGGACGCCGACAACGTCTACGGCCTCGCCGAACGCCTGAGCACCGCGAAGCAGGACTTCCAGGGCATCAAGGCCGCCTACGAGTTCGACCCGAAGGCGGAGAAGTACGTCCCGGTCGCCCCCATGAAGGACGCCCGCTGGTACCCGACCCTGGTCACCCTCCAGGACGGCCGGGTGCTCGCCGTCTCGGGGCTCAACGACGTCGGCGACGTCGTGCCCGGCGACAACGAGATCTACGACCCGCGGACCAAGAAGTGGACCAAGGGGCCGTTCCGCTACTTCCCGACCTACCCCGCGCTGTTCCTCACCCAGGGCGGCAAGCTGCTCTACACCGGCTCCAACGCGGGCTACGGACCGGCCGAGAAGGGCCGCGCACCGGGCCTGTGGGACCCGCGCACCAACACCTTCGAGCCGGTCAAGGGCCTGACGGACCCGGACCAGCTGGAGACCTCCGCCTCCCTGCTGCTGCCCCCGGCACAGGACCAGAAGGTGATGGTGCTCGGCGGCGGCGGCGTCGGCGAGTCCCCCAAGTCCACCGCCCGCACGGCCATCGTCGACCTGAAGACCGCCACCCCCGCCTGGCGCGACGGACCCCGGCTCCCGCAGGGCACCCGCTACCTCAGCAGCGTGATCCTGCCCGACGACTCGGTGTTCACCACCGGCGGTGCCCGCGACTACCGGGGCCGCGGCGCCAGCGACATCCACAAGGCGCAGTTCTACTGGCCGCGCGACGGCAGGTTCACCGCGGCCGCCGACCCGGCCGTCGGCCGCAACTACCACTCCGAGGCCCTGCTGCTGCCCGACGGGCGCGTCGCCACCTTCGGCTCCGACCCGCTCTTCGCGGACAAGGACAACACCAAGCTCGGCAGGTTCGAGCACCGGCTGGAGGTCTACTCGCCGCCCTACCTGCACCGGAACCCCGCCCTCCGGCCGGCCCTCGGCGCGGGACCGGACGAGGTCGACCAGAACGGCCGGGCCACCTTCCGGGCCGAGGACACCGACCGGATCGTGCGGGCCCGGCTGATGCGGCCCAGCGCCGTCACGCACACCACCGACGTGGAGCAGCGGTCCATCGCGCTGGGGCTCAGCAAGACGGCGGACTCGGTGACCGTGGACGTGCCGTCCGACCCCACGCTCGTACCGCCCGGCTGGTACATGCTGTTCGTCACGGACGCGGACGGGACCCCGTCCGAGGCCAAGTGGATCCAGGTGCGGGCGCCGAAGAAGCCGGCCGCGGAGGACGAGGACTGACGGGTCGAGTGCACGCACCCGGCCGCGGGTCCGGCGCTCGGGCCGTGCCTACTGCCGGGCCCGTCTGGCCAGCCCGAGGGCGTAGTCGGGCCACCAGCGGCCGGCCTGCGGGCCGCCGCGGCAGGTGCCGTCCGACTCGCCGGGGCGCTTGATCCACAGGTACGCGTCCAGGAGCGCGTCGCCCGTCCGGTCGGTGGGCGGCGCGCCGAGCGCCCGCCCCGGCGGGTTGCACCAGGCCTGGTCCCGGTTGCCCGGGAGCGGGCCGTCGCCGTTCCTGCTGGTGTCGATGACGAAGTGCTTGCCGCCCGTGCCCCGCGAGATGCGTTCCCCGTACGCGCGTCCGGCCGCGTCCGGCTGGAAGTTGGAGACGTTGAGCGAGAAGCCGTCGGCCCGGTCGATGCCCGCCCGCTTCAGCGGCTCGACGAGCTTCTCCGGGTCCGGGATCCACGCCGGGTTCCCGGCGTCCAGGTAGACCCGGGTGTTGGGCTGGGCCTTGAGCCGGCCGATGGCCTCCGAGAGGAGCCGGTAGCGCTCGTCGTGGTGCTCGGCGGGCGTGCAGCCGTCGACGATGTGGGGGACCGCGTCGGGTTCGAGCACCACGATGGCCCGGGCGTCGCCGATGGCGTCCGCGAAGGCGCCGATCCAGCGGCGGTAGGCGTCCGCGTTCCAGGCGCCGCCCGCCGAGTGCTGGCCGCAGTCGCGGTGCGGGATGTTGTACGCGACGAGGACCAGGGTGCGGCCCTCCGCGGCCGCCCCGGCGCGCGCCCGCCGGATCTCCGGCCCGGGGTCGTCGCCCGGGCCCCACAGGGCCATCGGCCGCTCGGAGATGCGGCGCAGCACCTCCGCGTCGCCCTTCCGGCCCTGCTGCTCCCACCGGGCGACCTGGCGGGCGGCGTCGCTCTGCGGGTCCACCCAGAAGGGCGACCCGGTGGAGGGGCCGCCGGTGGCGGCCGGCGGGGCGGGCGTCCGGCCGGTGGCGGTGTCCGAGGGCCCGGACCCGGGGGAGCAGGCGGCGGTGAGGGCGAGCAGCAGCGCCAGGCCGCTCGCGGGCCGCCGGGCGGTTCGTCTGTGGCCGGACATCCAGGCCCCTCGGCAGGGTGGGGGTACAGGGGACCGGGTCATCGTGACATAACGGACACGTGGGGTGGACGGTACGACACCGGGGCCCTTCGGGGGCTTCTGGCGGGGGGCGCGCGGTCCCGGCTAGGGGGTGGCGCCCGTGGCCAGCGCGATGCCGAGCGGCGTGCGCTCGTACAGCACCCGGTGGCCGTGCCGGTGCGACAGCAGCAGTCCGGCGTCGCGGAGCGCCGACAGGTGCGCGGAGACGGTGGAGGGCGCCATGCCGAGCCGCTGCGCGAGCGCGGTGGTCGCCTCCGGTGCCTCCAGCGCGCAGAGCACGTCCGCCCGGCCCCTGCCGAGCAGCCGGGCGAGGGCCTCGGGGGTGCGGGTGCCCGCCTCGGTCCACAGCGCGCCGATGCCGCGGGCGGGATAGACGAGCGTGGGCTGCCAGGGCGGGTCGAAGCCGGAGACCACGTCGGGCCAGCCGAAGGCGCTGGGCATCAGGACCAGTCCCTGGCCGCCGAGTTCGCGTACGTGGGTGCCGGGGCGGTCGATGGTGAGGGTGCCGTCGTGCCAGGTGAGGGACGGGTGGAGGCCGTTGAAGAGGGCCTCGAGGCCGCCCTCGGCCAGCCGGCGCGAGTGGAAGACCAGGTCCGCTTCCAGCAGGGCGCGCAGGCGGGGCCAGTGCGGCTCGACCAGGGTGCGCCAGGCGGCCTCGGTGAGATCCGCGAGGTCGCGTACGGCGCGGGCCGGGTCGGCCAGCATGGCCCGGCCCAGCCGGCTCTCGTGCGCGCCGGGCGTGCAGACCAGGGAGCGGGCGATGTCCTCGCGGGCCGCGTCGGGGTCGGCGGCGCGGATGGCGGCGATCTCCTCGTCGAAGGAGGCCGCGGGGCCGATCGGAGGCGGGCCGAGGAAATCGGGGGTGTGGCCGCGGAGGGGCATCAGCAGCCAGAGGGGGCGCAGGTCGAGGGAGGCCGCGGAGGCGCGGATCGCCCGGAGCCAGGGCAGGTGGTAGCCGTGGCGGCCGGGCCGCTGGAGCGTGCGCACCGCCTCCTGCGTCTCCCAGCGGGGCGACACCGCGAAGCGGCACCGCAGCAGGTCGCCGTCGCCGAAGCGGAGCCGGAAGGGCACGGGGATCCCCTTCTGTTCGGGCGCGCGGGCGGGAGGGCGGGAGATTCGGAGTGGGGCGAATCTATACCCCTTGCCCGGCGGGGGCCGAAGGGTGGGCGCATGAGTGTTGCCAGTCAGGCCGGCCGGGCGGGGTACGGCGTCGCGTTCCGGGTGCCGGAGTTCCGGGCCGTGTTCGCCGCGCACCTGCTGTCCGTGCTCGGGCTCGTCGTCGCCGAGATCTCCCTCACCGTCCTCGTCTTCCGGCTCACCGGGTCGCCGCTCATGAGCGCGCTGACCTTCGCCCTCGGGTTCCTGCCCCACGTGCTCGGCGGGACCCTGCTGGCGGGCGTCGCGGACCGCGTCCCCGCCCGCCGGGTGCTCGTCGTCTGCGACCTGGTGTGCGCCGCCTGCGCCGCCGCCATGGTGCTGCCCGGCACCCCCGTGGCCGCCCTGCTCGTGCTGCGGTGCGCCATGGCCTTCGTCGCGCCCCTCTTCCAGGGCACCCGCAACGCCTCCCTCGCCGACGTCCTCGGCCAGGGGCAGGCGTACGTACTCGGCCGCTCCCTGCTCCGCATGGTCGCCCAGTCCGCCCAGCTCGCCGGCTTCGGCATCGGCGGCGTGCTGCTCACCGTCCTCGCCCCGCGCGCCGCGCTCGGCGTCACCGCCGGCACCTTCCTCGCCTCCGCCGCCCTGCTCCGCTTCGGCACCCGCCGCCGCCCGGCCCGGGCCGTCGGGGACCGGCGCTCCCCGCTGGCCGGGGCGCGGGCCGTGCTCGGCGACCGCCGGATGCGCGCGCTCACCCTGATGTTCTGGGTGCCCGCCGTCTTCACCATCGCCCCCGAGGCGCTGATGGCCCCGTACGCCACGGGCATCGGCTCCGGCACCGTCGCCCTGGGCCTGCTGATGTGCGCCCTGCCCGTCGGCACCATCGCCGGCGAGCTGTGGGCCGGCTCCGCCCTCGGTGCGGCCGCCCGCTCCCGGATCGTCCGCCCGCTGGCGGCCGTGAGCCTGCTGCCGCTGCTGGTGTACGCGGTCCGGCCGGGGGTCGTGCCGCTGCTGGCCGCACTGCTGCTCGCCGGACTGGCCCACGCGTACACCCTGGGCCTCGACCAGTGGTACGTCGACGCCGTTCCCGAGGAGCTGCGGGGCCGGGCGATGACCCTGCTCAGCACCGGCCTGATGACCCTCCAGGGCGTCGGCATGGCGCTGGCCGGCCTGGCCGCCGAGTTCTTCGCCGTGCACACCGTGGTCACCGGGGCGGCACTGCTCGGCACCGCGTGCGTGCTGCTGCTCCTGCGCGAGCTGCGCGCGACCGAGGAGCGAGACGGGGCTGACCAGCATATGACCGGCCGGTAAGGTCGGGTGCGTGCCCAAGCCGCTGAGCCTTCCCTTCGACCCGATCGCCCGTGCCGACGAACTCTGGCAGCGACGCTGGGGCGCCGCGCCCTCGATGGCCGCGATCACCTCGATCATGCGCGCCCACCAGATCCTGCTCGGTGAGGTGGACGCGGTCGTCAAGCCGTACGGGCTGACCTTCGCGCGCTACGAGGCCCTGGTCCTGCTCACCTTCTCCAAGGAGGGCGAGCTGCCGATGTCGAAGATCGGCGAGCGGCTGATGGTGCACCCCACCTCGGTGACGAACACGGTGGACCGCCTGGTCAGGTCCGGCCTGGTGGCCAAGCGCCCGAACCCGAACGACGGCCGCGGCACCCTCGCCTCCATCACGGACAAGGGCCGCGAGGTCGTCGAGGCCGCCACCCGCGACCTGATGGCGATGGACTTCGGCCTCGGGGTCTACGACGCGGAGGAGTGCGCGGAGATCTTCGCCATGCTCCGCCCGCTGCGGGTGGCCGCGGCCGACTTCGACGAGAAGTAGCGGGCGCCCCGCCCCCCCCGGGGGGCGGTCAAGATCTGTTAAAACGGGCGGTTACGCTCGTGGGCATGAAGAAGAGCGTGCTGACCAGGTACCGGGTGATGGCCTTCGCCACCGCCGTCATGCTGCTCGTGCTCTGCACGTGCATGATTTTCAAGTACGGCTTCGACAAGGGCGCCGACCTGACCTTCGTGGTCTCCCAGGTCCACGGCGTCCTCTTCATGATCTACCTGGTCTTCGCCTTCGACCTCAGCTCCAAGGCCAAGTGGCCCTTCGGCAAGATGCTCTGGGTGATGGTCTCCGGCACCATCCCGCTCGCCGCCTTCTTCGTGGAGCGCAAGGTCCGCGAAGAGGTCGAGCCGCTGGTCGTCGACGGCCGCCCGGCGCCCGTCAAGGCCTGACGCCGGGGCGCGGAACCCCGCGCCGACCCAATCGTGACCTGCCCCCGGGTGACTCCCGGGGGTTTGCCATCGACATTTACTAGGACGTCCTAGTAAATTCGAAGGCATGGACGCTGACGCCATCGAGCAGGGCCGCCTCCGCTGGCAGGCCCGTTACGACAAGGCCCGCAAGCGGGACGCCGACTTCACCACCCTCTCCGGCGACTCCGTCGAGCCCGTGTACGGGCCGCGGCCCGGCGACACGTACGAGGGTTTCGACCGCATCGGCTGGCCGGGGGAGTACCCCTTCACCCGCGGCCTGCACCCCACCGGCTACCGCGGCCGCACCTGGACCATCCGCCAGTTCGCCGGCTTCGGCAACGCGGAGCAGACCAACGAGCGCTACAAGATGATCCTGGCCGCCGGCGGCGGCGGCCTCTCGGTCGCCTTCGACATGCCCACCCTCATGGGCCGTGACTCGGACGACCCGCGCTCCCTCGGCGAGGTCGGCCACTGCGGCGTGGCCATCGACTCCGCCGCCGACATGGAGGTCCTCTTCCGGGACATCCCGCTCGGCGACGTGACCACCTCGATGACCATCTCCGGGCCCGCCGTGCCCGCCTTCTGCATGTACCTGGTCGCCGCCGAGCGCCAGGGCGTCGACCCGGCCGTGCTCAACGGCACGCTCCAGACCGACATCTTCAAGGAGTACATCGCGCAGAAGGAGTGGCTCTTCGAGCCCGAGCCCCACCTGCGCCTCATCGGCGACCTGATGGAGTACTGCGCCCAGGGCATCCCGGCGTACAAGCCCCTCTCGGTCTCCGGCTACCACATCCGCGAGGCCGGGGCCACGGCCGCGCAGGAGCTCGCGTACACCCTCGCCGACGGCTTCGGCTACGTGGAGCTGGGCCTGTCCCGCGGGCTCGACGTGGACGTCTTCGCCCCGGGCCTGTCCTTCTTCTTCGACGCGCACCTCGACTTCTTCGAGGAGATCGCCAAGTTCCGTGCGGCCCGCCGGATCTGGGCCCGCTGGATGAAGGAGGTCTACGGCGCCAAGACCGACAAGGCGATGTGGCTGCGCTTCCACACCCAGACCGCCGGCGTCTCGCTGACGGCCCAGCAGCCGTACAACAACGTGGTGCGCACCGCGGTCGAGGCACTCTCCGCGATCCTCGGCGGCACCAACTCCCTGCACACCAACGCCCTCGACGAGACCCTCGCGCTCCCCAGCGAGCAGGCCGCCGAGATCGCCCTGCGCACCCAGCAGGTGCTGATGGAGGAGACCGGCGTCGCCAACGTGGCCGACCCGCTGGGCGGTTCCTGGTACGTCGAGCAGCTCACCGACCGCATCGAGGCCGACGCCGAGAAGATCTTCGACCAGATCAGGGAGCGCGGCCTGCGCGCCCACCCGGACGGCAAGCACCCCATCGGTCCGATCACCTCCGGCATCCTGCGCGGCATCGAGGACGGCTGGTTCACCGGCGAGATCGCCGAGTCGGCCTTCCGCTACCAGCAGTCGCTGGAGAAGGGCGACAAGCGGGTCGTCGGCGTCAACTGCCACCACGGATCGGTCACCGGCGACCTGGAGATCCTGCGCGTCAGCCACGAGGTCGAGTGGGAGCAGGTGCGCCTGCTCGGCGACCGCAAGGAGCGCCGGGACGACGCGAAGGTGAAGGCCTCCCTGGACGCCATGCTGGCGGCGGCCCGGGACGGCTCGAACATGATCCCCGCGATGCTCGACGCCGTGCGCGCCGAGGCCACGCTCGGGGAGATCTGCAACGTGCTGCGCGACGAGTGGGGCACGTACACCGAACCCGCGGGCTTCTGAGCCGGTCCGCGTGTGCGCCGGGAGGGCGCGGTCCTACTGGGCCGCGCCCTTCAGGCCGTGCATGAGGAGGGCGGTGAAGGTGGCCACCCACAGCTCGTCGACGGGCTCGGCGCTGACCAGCGCGCGGTGGACCACGGTCCCCGCGATCACGTCGAAGATCAGGTCGGTGGTGTGGCCGGCGAGCGCCTCGTCCTCCTCGCGGGGGAGTTCGCCGCGGGCCTGGGCGCGTTCGCGTCCGAGGACCACCAGGTGCTTCTGGCGCTCGACGATGGCGGACCGGATCCGGTCGCGCAGGGCGGGGTCCCGGGTGGACTCGGCGACCACGGCCATCAGCGCGGTCTTGGCCTCGGGGCGGTGCAGCAGGGCGGCGAACTGGAGCACCACGTACTCGATGTCCGCCTCCAGCGAGCCCCGGTCCGGCAGCTCCAGCGCGTCGAAGAGCTCGGCGACGGCGTCGACGACCAGCTCGTTCTTGCCCGCCCAGCGGCGGTAGAGGGTGGTCTTGGCGACCCCGGCGCGGGCCGAGACGTCGCCCATCGTCAGCTTGGACCAGCCCAGTTCCACCAGCGCGTCCCGGGTGGCGGCGAGGATCGCCGCGTCGGCCGCCGCGTTGCGGGGCCGGCCCGTGCGGCCGGACGGCTGCGGCCTGCCGGCGTCGCCGGAACCGCTGCCGCGGCCGGAGTCGCCGGAGTTGCCGAGGGAACAGCTGATGCGCATCCCGTGACCATACCCGCCAGTAGGGAAAGCGCCGTGACCCAGATCACGGGGCGCGAAGGGCTCGGTTTAGTTACGCTACGACTCGTAGCGTAAGAGCGACAGCCACTGGCGCCGGGTGGGGACCCGTGCGCCGCAGCTTTTCATCATCACGCGTTCCGTCGAGGAGCGTGTTTTCAGCCGGTCTTTTCGCGGCCGCGCGCGCAGGGGGGAGGATGTACGCATGCAGCCCAGAAACATGTCCATGAGCGGCGTGGTCGACCTCGCCGCTGTGAAGGCGGCCGGTGAGGCCAAGGCCAAGGCCGAGCAGGCCCGCGCGGAATCCGCCCGGCAGGGCGGCGCCGCGGCCGTACCGCCCTCCGCGCTGGTCATCGACGTCGACGAGGCCGGCTTCGAGCGTGACGTGCTCCAGCGGTCCACCGAGGTCCCGGTCGTCATCGACTTCTGGGCCGAGTGGTGCGAGCCCTGCAAGCAGCTCGGCCCCCTGCTGGAGCGGCTGGCCGTCGAGGCCAACGGCCGCTTCGTCCTGGCCAAGGTCGACGTCGACGCCAACCAGATGCTGATGCAGCAGTTCGGCATCCAGGGCATCCCGGCCGTCTTCGCCGTCGTCGCCGGACAGGCCCTGCCGCTGTTCCAGGGCGCGGCGCCCGAGCAGCAGATCCGCGAGACGCTGGCCCAGCTGATCCAGGTGGCCGAGGAGCGCTTCGGGCTCACCGGCATCGCCGTCGACGCCGACGCCGTACCGGGCCGGGAGCCCGCCGAGGCGCCCGTCGGTCCGTACGACGCCCTGCTGGAGGCGGCCGTCTCGGCGCTGGACGCCGGTGATCTGGGCGGCGCCGTGCAGGCGTACAAGAACGTGCTCGCGGAGGACCCGGGGCACCCCGAGGCGAAGCTGGGCCTGGCCCAGGCCGAACTCCTCGCGCGCGTCCAGCACATGGACCCGCAGCAGGTCCGCAGGGACGCCGCGGAGCGGCCCGCCGACCCGGCGGCCCAGATCGCCGCGGCCGACCTGGACCTGGTCGGCGGTCACGTCGAGGACGCCTTCGGCCGGCTCGTCGACACGGTCCGGCAGACCGCGGGCGACGACCGCGAGGCGGCGCGCCTGCGCCTGCTGGAGCTGTTCGAGGTCATCGGCTCGGACGACCCCCGCGTGACGCGGGCTCGCACCGCGCTCGCGCGCGTGCTCTTCTGAGGTCCGCCCGGGAGGTGCGGAGGGTTCCGCTTCCTCCCCGCCGGACCCCGGTGATTTGTTGACACAGAGATAAACAGCGGCCGCGCTTTGCCAAAACTTGGTAATCGCGGCCGCTGTTACTCGCAGTAAATCGAACCCCCGGATCTGCCCGGTTTGTTGTTCGATCTCCCCTTCTGTCGTGGCCCCCGGCGACACCCTGTGTGCCCGCCCGACGCCGCCGTGTCGTACCACGGTTATCGGGCCGTTACTAGCCAGTAACGAACCCCCTTGTGCCCCGGCTCCGAATGCACCACGATCGGCCACGCTCGGTCCATCCCGCAGCCCCCGCACACCCGGGGCCGTGGACATGGGTCCCCACCGAGTGAGCCGGCGGCTTGCCCCGGCTGTCTGGACAGGGGGGTCTCCGCCGACCGGCGGGGCCTGTCCTCGGCCGCGCGACTGCGCGGCCAGTGGTTGTCGCTCGGGGGTGATCGCCGGTGTTTCGGACGCGTTTCCGCGTTCCGGTCGCCTGCGCTCCTCCGAGGACGTAGCACTTCTCCCATCCCAGGACGGGCTCGACCCGGACCGGAGATGTACGTCCGAGAAGGAGGAACGAGAAATGAATTCCCAGGTTCGTGGTGGGACCAGATGGAAGCGCTTCGCGCTCGTCATGGTGCCGAGCATCGCGGCCACCGCTGCTGTCGGTGTGGGTCTCGCGCAGGGCGCGCTCGCCGCGTCGTTCAGCGTGTCCGGTCAGGACTTCAAGGTCTCTGCGGACAAGCTCGAGGGCGATGACCTGATCCAGTACGGCGGTGTCGCCGAGGGTCACGACCTCAAGGGCAACCCCCAGCACCACCCGGTGACCATCTCTGGCTTCAAGAAGGCCGAGATCACCAACATGTGCCAGTCGCTGGTCACCCCGGTGCCCGGCCTCGGCAACATCACCCTGCAGCTCCGCACGGGTCACAAGGGTGAGCCGGCCGTCGCGAGCAACATCTACCTCGACGTCGCCGAGCTCGACGCGGACGCGTACTTCGAGCAGCTCGACATCGGTGTCGCGGTGGGCGACTCCAGCCACACCACGAAGCCGCAGCCGGGTACGGTCGCGAGCCCGTACGCGTTCTCGCAGCGCGCCAAGAAGGCCGTGCTGAAGAACGTCGAGCAGAAGGCGTGGGCGACCACGGCGGGGACGTTCAGCCTCCCCGACCTGAACCTGCGTCTGCTCTCGGGCGACAAGCCCTGCTACTAGGCCTGACCGCCTAGCGGCCTGATCCGGCCGGGCGGGAGGCGCCTGCCGTCCCCCGCCCGGCCGGGCATCACGTAGTTCTCCGTACCACCGTTTCCAGGGAGCTGTTGTCCAATGAACGCCGAGGCCCCGGTTTCCCACAAGGACGAACACTGGCTCGCGACCGGTCGGCGCGTGTTCCGCGACTGGCGCGGCAGCCGTCCCTTCTGGGCCGGACTGTTCACCCTGTTCGGCGGCGTGCCGATCGCCTACTTCCCCTACGCCGACATGCGGTTGGGCAACGTCACCATCGCGATGGCCACGACGGCGGGCGCGGGCTCGCTGATCATCGGCGTCCTGCTGATCACGCTGGGCTTCTGCCTGTGGTTCCAGCAGAGCATGCGGGTCTTCGCCGGCATCGCCTCGATCCTGCTGGCGCTGGTCTCGCTCCCGGTGTCGAACCTGGGCGGCTTCTTCATGGGCTTCCTCTGCTCGCTGCTCGGCGGCGCCCTCGCGCTGTCCTGGGCCCCGGGCGTCCCCAAGGACGAGGCCGAGGACGCCGACGAGGCCGCGGCCGAGGCCGGTGCGCACGAGCTGGAGTACGTCCCCGGACCCCGCACGGAAACGGACCCGCAGGAGCTCCCCTACGAGCACGCCGAGAGCGTCTCGTTCGAGAAGCCCGACGCGACCGAGACGACTGCCCACGCCAATGGCGGGAGGAACAGTGCGGGGTGACGAGACGCAGCGGGCCGTGGCCCCAGGCGCAGAGTCCCGTGAGAGGAAGGGCCCGCGCCACGCGGCGCCCCGTAAGTCGCTGCTGACCAAGCTGCAGATACCCGTCGGCAAGACCATGGCCCTGGCCGCCATGCCGACCGCCGTCTTCGTCGGCATGGGCATGGCCCCGAAGCTCGCCCTGGCCGACGACAAGGAAATACCCTTCGCGCCCGGCCCGTGCGTCACCCGCTCCGACGAGCCCCCGGAGTCGGAGTCGCCGAAGGCCGAGGCGACGAAGAAGGCCGAGCGGAAGAAGAAGACCGCGGAGCCCTCCGCGTCCCCGACCGCCACGCCCCGCGCGACGACGCAGCCGTCGCCCTCCCAGTCCCCCTCGGCCAGGTCCTCCGCGACGAGCGAGCCGAAGACCGCGGAGACCACCGGGGCGACCGACACCGAGCGCACCACGGGAGACGCGGGCGCCGGCCTGCTCGACCCGCTGGGTGTCGGCGACAAGCTCCAGAACCTCGTCGAGGACCTCGGCAGCCTGGGCAAGTCGGCCACCCCGACCCCGACTGCGACCTCCACCACGACGGCGAAGACGAGCACCGCGAGCACCGCGGGCACGGGTTCGTCGACGGAGTCCGCGATTCGCGAGGCGGCCAGGAAGTCCGGCGCCACGGTCGAGGACCTCTCGGACGAGGTCAGGAAGACCGCGGTCGAGCCCAAGGACGAGACCGGCAAGAAGAAAAAGAAGAAGTCGGTCCTCGGCGCGGACACCAAGGACGACGACGAGGGCAAGGACGAGGACGGCAAGGAGCGCTTCCCCTGCCCGACTCCCGACCCGAAGGCCCTCGCCGCGGCGGAGCTGGAGACCGGTGTCCCGCTGCTGCCGGACGAGCCCTGGTACCTCGACAGCTCGCTGCTGACCCTGAACGGCCTGGACTACCACGGCATCGTCGAGGTGAAGACGGCCGGCGGCAAGATCAAGAAGGTCCTCAAGTTCACCGCGTCCTCGGTGGACATCAAGGACCTGTACCAGCGGGTCGGCAAGCCGCCCCGGAAGGTCGCCCACCTGAAGGCCCGCAGCGGTTCGACCTCCACCATCCGCGGCGGCACGGTGACGATGTACACCGAGGAGCTGAAGGGGAACCTCTTCGGCCTCATCCCGGTCACCTTCAGCCCGGAGACCCCGCCGCCGCTGAACGTCCCCTTCGCGTTCTTCACCAACGCCAAGGTCGTCCAGGCCGGCCAGCTCGGCGGCAACCTCACGGTGCCCGGCCTGCACAACTGGATCGAGTAGGTCAGGCCCTCGCACGGCCCGGCCGGCACACGCCGAGGGCGGCACCCCCTGAGGGGGTGCCGCCCTCGGTCGTCCGTGCGGCGGGGTTCCCCCCGGACGGAGCCCGGGGGAGGGGCGGGGATCAGCCGTTGGCTGCGCCGCCCAGGTGGTGGACGCGGACCATGTTGGTGGTGCCGGGGACGCCGGGGGGCGAGCCGGCGGTGATGATCATGGTGTCGCCGGCGTTGAAGCGCTTGAGCTTCAGCATCTCGGCGTCCACCAGGTCCACCATGGCGTCGGTGTTGTCCACGTGCGGGACGACGAACGTCTCGACGCCCCAGGTCAGGGTGAGCTGGTTGGCGGTGTGGGTGTCGGTGGTGAAGGCCAGGATCGGCTGGGTCGTGCGGTAGCGCGCGAGCCGGCGGGCGGTGTCACCGGACTGCGTGAAGGCCACCAGCGCCTTGCCGCCGAGGAAGTCGGCGATCTCGCAGGCCGCGCGGGCGACGGAGCCGCCCTGCGTACGCGGCTTCTTGCCCGGGACCAGCGGCTGCAGCCCCTTGGAGAGCAGCTCCTCCTCGGCCGCCGTGACGATCTTCGACATCGTCTTGACGGTCTCGATCGGGTAGGCGCCCACCGAGGACTCGGCGGACAGCATGACCGCGTCCGCGCCGTCCAGGATCGCGTTGGCCACGTCGGAGGCCTCGGCGCGGGTCGGGCGGGAGTTGGTGATCATCGACTCCATCATCTGGGTCGCGACGATCACCGGCTTGGCGTTGCGGCGGCACATCTCGATGAGGCGCTTCTGCACCATCGGGACGCGCTCCAGCGGGTACTCCACGGCGAGGTCGCCGCGGGCCACCATGACCGCGTCGAAGGCCAGGACCACGGCCTCCATGTTCTCGACGGCCTGCGGCTTCTCCACCTTGGCGATGACGGGGACCCGGCGGCCCACCTCGTCCATCACCTTGTGGACGTCCTTGACGTCGTTGGCGTCGCGGACGAAGGACAGCGCGACCATGTCGCAGCCCATGCGGAGCGCGAAGCGGAGGTCCTCGACGTCCTTCTCGGACAGGGCGGGGACGTTCACCGCGGCACCGGGCAGGTTGATGCCCTTGTGGTCCGAGATGACGCCGCCCTCGATGACGATGGTCTTGACCCGGGGGCCCTCGACCGCCGTCACCTGGAGCTCGACGTTGCCGTCGTTGATCAGGACCTGGTCGCCCTTGGAGACGTCCCCGGGCAGGCCCTTGTAGGTGGTGCCGCAGATGGACTTGTCGCCGGGGACGTCCTCGGTGGTGATGGTGAACTCGTCACCGCGCACCAGCTCGACGGGACCCTCGGCGAAGGTCTCCAGACGGATCTTGGGGCCCTGGAGGTCGGCGAGGACGCCGATGGCCCGGCCGGTCTCTTCCGCGGCCTGCCGGACGCGGTCGTACCGCTCCTGGTGCTCTGCCTGGGAACCGTGGCTGAAGTTGAATCGGGCCACGTTCATACCGGCCTCGATGAGAGCTTTCAGCTGCTCGAGCGAGTCGACGGCGGGGCCCAGCGTGCAGACGATTTTGGAACGGCGCATGGAGCGGATCCTATCCGGTTTGTTTCGTAGCGGAATATTCCGTCTGGTGGAAAGTCCAAGTGACTAATGGGTAACCAGCTCGTAGGCCTGGGTGGCGATCTCCAGCTCCTCGTCCGTGGGCACCACCGCGACCGCCACCCGCGCGTACTCCGGGGAGATCAGCCGCGGCTCGTCCGCCCGTACGGAGTTCAGCCCGGCGTCCACCGCCAGTCCCAGCTCCTCCAGGCCGCTGACCGCAGCTTCCCGTACGGCGGCCGCGTTCTCGCCGACCCCCGCCGTGAAGGCCACCGCGTCCACCCGCCCGAGCACCGCCGCGTACGCGCCGATGTACTTCTTCAGCCGGTGGACGTACGTCTCGAACGCCGTCCGCGCCGCCCGGTCGCCCTCGCCCGCGCGCCGCAGGATCTCCCGCATGTCGTTGTCGCCGCACAGCCCCAGCAGGCCGCTCCGCTTGTTCAGCAGGTCGTCGATCTCGTCCACCGACAGCCCGCCCACCCGTGCCAGGTGGAAGATCACGGCCGGGTCCAGGTCGCCGGAGCGGGTGCCCATGACCAGGCCCTCCAGCGGGGTCAGCCCCATCGAGGTGTCCACGCAGACGCCGGCGCGCACCGCCGAGGCCGAGGCGCCGTTGCCCAGGTGCAGGACGATCACGTTGACCTCGCCCGGGGCCTTGCCCAGCAGGGCCGCCGTGGCTCGCGAGACGTAGGCGTGGGAGGTGCCGTGGAAGCCGTACCGGCGGATCGAGAGCCGGTCGGCGACCTCGGTGTCGATCGCGTACCGGGCCGCGTACTCGGGCATCGTCGCGTGGAAGGCGGTGTCGAAGACCGCCACCTGCGGGATGTCGGGGCGCAGCGAGCGCGCCACTTCGATGCCCGTGACGTTGGCCGGGTTGTGCAGCGGCGCCAGCGGCACCAGCTTCCTGACCTCGGCCAGCACCTCGTCGTCGATCACCGTCGGCCGGGTGAACCGGGTGCCGCCGTGCACCACGCGGTGGCCCACCGCGGCCAGCTCGGGGGAGTCGAGGCCGAGTCCGTCGGCGGCCAGCTCGGCCGCCACCGCCTTGAGCGCGGCTCCGTGGTCCGCGATCGGCCCGGTCTGCTCCCGCTTGGCGCCGCCGCCGGTCAGCGGGGTGTGGACGAGCCGGGAGGTCTCCTCGCCGATGCGCTCGACCAGGCCGACGGCCAGCCGGGTGCGGTCGGCCATGTCCAGCAGCTGGTACTTGACCGAGGAGGAGCCGGAGTTGAGGACGAGTACGCGCGATGCGGTCACAGGTGCGGAGCTTTCTGGGTGAGGGGAGGTCATACGGCCGGGTGCGCGGGGGCGTTGCCGCCCTGTGCCTGGATCGCGGTGATCGCCACGGTGGTGACGATGTCCTGGACCAGGGCGCCCCGGGAGAGGTCGTTGACGGGCTTGCGCAGACCCTGGAGCACCGGGCCGACCGCGACGGCGCCGGCCGAACGCTGCACGGCCTTGTACGTGTTGTTGCCGGTGTTGAGGTCCGGGAAGATCAGCACGGTGGCGCGGCCGGCCACGTCGGACTCCGGCAGCTTGGTCGCGGCGACCGAGGGCTCGACGGCCGCGTCGTACTGGATCGGACCCTCGATCAGCAGGTCGGGCCGCTGTGCGCGGACGAGCTCGGTGGCCTTGCGGACCTTGTCCACGTCCGCCCCGGTGCCCGAGGTGCCGGTGGAGTACGAGAGCATCGCGATCCGCGGCTCGACGCCGAACGCGGCGGCGGTGGCGGCCGACTGGACCGCGATGTCGGCCAGCTGCTCGGCGTCGGGGTCCGGGTTGACCGCGCAGTCGCCGTACACGAGCACCTTGTCGGCCAGGCACATGAAGAAGACGGAGGAGACGATCGAGGCTTCCGGCTTGGTCTTGATGATCTCGAAGGCCGGGCGGATGGTCGCGGCCGTGGAGTGCACCGAGCCGGACACCATGCCGTCGGCCAGGCCCTCCTGGACCATCAGCGTGCCGAAGTAGTTGACGTCGGTCACCACGTCGTTGGCCAGCTCGACCGTCATGCCCTTGTGGGCACGGGCCTTGGCGTAGAACTCGGCGAAACGTTCCCGCAGGGGAGAGGTCAGCGGGTCGATCAGCTGCGCGGCCGAGATGTCGATGCCGAGGTCGCCGGCCTTCTTGAGGATGGCCTTCTCGTCGCCCAGCAGCGTCAGGTCACAGACCCCCCGGCGCAGCACAACGTCGGCGGCGCGCAGCACCCGGTCCTCGGTGCCCTCCGGCAGCACCACGCGGCGGCGCTCGGAGCGGGCCCGCTCCAGCAGCTGGTGCTCGAACATCATCGGGGTGACGCGGGTCGAGCGGGCCACGGAGATCCGGTCGCGCAGCTCGGCGGTGTCGACGTGGCGCTCGAAGAGGCCGAGGGCGGTCTCCAGCTTGCGCGGGGTCGCGGAGTTCAGCCGGCTCTGGAGCGCGAAGAGTTCGCCCGCGGTGGGGAAGCTGTTGCCCGCGACCGAGACCACGGGGGTGCCGGGGGCCAGCTTCGAGGCCAGGGTCAGCACGTGCTGGGCCGGCCGCTCGTTGAGGGTGAGCAGCACGCCCGCGATCGGCGGGGTGCCCGAGGTGTGCGCGGCCAGCGCGCCGACGACCAGGTCCGAGCGGTCCCCGGGGGTGACCACCAGGCAGCCGGGGGTCAGGGCGTTGAGGAAGTTCGGCAGGTGCGCGCCGCCGAACACGAAGTCCAGGGCGTCCCGGGCCAGTCCGGCCTCGTCGCCCAGCAGCACCTCGCCGTCCAGGGCGCGGCGGATCTGGTCGACGGTGGGGGCGGAGAGCGACTTGTCGTCCGGCAGCACGTAGCAGGGCACGGGGAGCCGGGCGGCGAGCCGCTCGGCTATGACATCGCGGTCGCCCGGGGCCACCCGGTTGACCACCATCGCCACCACCTGGCAGCCCAGGCTCTCGTACGCGCGGTGGGCGTTGCGGGCCTCCTCGCGCACCGACTCCGCGGTCTGGGTGGTGCCGCCGACCACCGGGACGACGACCGCGCCCAGCTCGTTGGCCAGCCGGGCGTTGAGGGCCAGTTCGTCCGGGAGGCTGGTGTCGGCGAAGTCGGTGCCGAGCACGAGCATCACGTCGTAGTCGCGGGAGATCCGGTGGAAGCGGTCGACCAGCCGCGAGACCAGCTCGTCGGTGCCCTTCTCGGCGAGGATCGCGGTCGCCTCGTGGTACTCCATGCCGTGCACGGTCGCCGGGTCCTGCTCCAGCCGGTAGCGCGCCTTCAGCAGGTCGAACAGCCGGTCGGGTCCGTCGTGCAGCAGCGGGCGGAAGACCCCCACGCGGCCCGTCTGGCGGGCCAGCAGCTCCATGATTCCCAGCTCGACGACCTGCCGGCCGTCTCCGCGGTCGATGCCGGTCACGTACACGCTGCGGGTCACGCGTGCTCTCCATCCCTGTTCGCTGTCCGGTCCGGCAGCGGCTTTACGAGTTGAATTTCCCAGTTAGTGTGGGCTTGCCCCCTTGACAATACCCCTCGCCATGGTGCAGGCGCCCCCGGAAGAAGGCCCTCCGGATGCGCGGAACGCCCCGGGCTGAAAGGCCCCGGACGAGGGCCGGAAGTCCCTTCGGGCGGAGCAGTACGGAGCGCGCCCCTTCCGGGGTGCGTGGAACAATCGGACAGTCCGACCCGTACTACCGCACTTGTACGACGAGAAGCAGGAGACAGAGCACGATGCGTATCGGAGTCCTCACCGCAGGCGGAGACTGCCCCGGCCTGAACGCCGTCATCCGGTCCGTCGTGCACCGTGCGCTGGTCGGTCACGGCGACGAGGTCATCGGCTTCGAGGACGGTTTCAAGGGCCTCCTCGACGGCCACTACCGCCCACTCGACCTCAACGCGGTCAGCGGCATCCTGGCCCGTGGCGGCACCATCCTCGGCTCGGCCCGCATGGAGCGCGCCCGCCTGAGCGAAGCCGCCGAGAACTGCGCGGAGTTGCGCACGCGCTACGGCCTCGACGTGCTCATCCCGATCGGCGGCGAGGGCACGCTGACCGCCTCCCGGATCCTCTCCGACGCCGGCATGCCCGTGGTCGGCGTTCCGAAGACCATCGACAACGACATCTCCGCCACCGACCGCACCTTCGGCTTCGACACGGCCGTCACCGTGGCCACCGAGGCCATAGACCGCCTCAAGACCACCGCCGAGTCCCACCAGCGCGTCATGGTCGTCGAGGTCATGGGCCGGCACGCCGGCTGGATCGCCCTGGAGTCCGGCATGGCCGGCGGCGCCCACGGCATCTGCCTGCCCGAACGCCCCTTCCAGGTGGACGACCTGGTCAAGATGGTCGAGGAGCGCTTCGACCGCGGCAAGAAGTTCGCCGTCGTGTGCGTCGCCGAGGGCGCCCACCCGGCCGAGGGCTCCATGCCGTACGAGAAGGGCGAGATCGACCAGTACGGCCACGAGCGGTTCGCCGGCATCGGCAACCGCCTCGCCGTCGAGCTGGAGCGCCGCCTCGGCAAGGAGGCCCGCCCCGTCATCCTCGGCCACGTCCAGCGCGGTGGCGTCCCCACTGCCTACGACCGCGTCCTCGCGACGCGCTTCGGCTGGCACGCGGTCGAGGCCGCCCACCGCGGCGACTTCGGCAACATGACCGCCCTGCGCGGCACCGACATCGTCATGGCCCCGCTGGCCTCCGCGGTCACCGAGCTCAAGCGGGTGCCCGAGGCCCGCATGTTCGAGGCCGAGTCGGTCTTCTGACCCGGCGGGCCGGGACCTCCGGCCCCACTTCCGCGCCGAACGGCCCCGGTCCGCTCCGTCCGGGAGCGCGCCGGGGCCGTTCGTGCGGGACCGCCTCAGGAGGGCTGTGCACCGCCCGCCAGCTCCCAGAACCGCTCGACGATCTGCGCCAGGAACTCGCGGCCCGCGTCGCCGCTGCCGGCCTGGCCACCGCCGCCGCCCCAGCTCAGGGTGGCGACCATCTTCGACTGGTACTCGTCGTAGAGCTGCTCCACGATCCCCTCCAGCTGCTGCCGGGGGACCGGGATCAGCTTGACCAGCGGCTTGACGTAGGCCTGCCAGCGCGTGGTGACCGCGTTCCGCAGCACCTCCGCCAGCTCCTCCTCCTTGCCGAGGGCGGTCACCAGGTCCGGCAGGCTCAGGGAGAGGGCGTAGGAGAGGGCCGCGGTCTGCCGCTCGTTCCCCTTCCACCGTCCCGAGTCCTCCATCTTCTGGTACGAGGACGCGTCGATGCCCAGCCGCCTGGCCAGCTCCTCGACGGCCATGCCCTTGGCGATGCGGTGCTCGCGCAGGGTGCGGGGCCGGGCCAGCAGTTCGCCGGGCGAACACCACAGCACGCCGGCGAGCGCGGTGACCTCGGCGGAGGTGGGCGGGATCTCCCCGCGCTCCCACGCCATCACCGTCTCGGGGGTGACGAGCAGTCCGTACTGCGCGTGGAGGCCGTACGCGACGTGGCCGGGCGCCATGCCCAGGGCCGCCCGCAGGCGGCGGGCGGCGAGGGCGTCAAAGGGTGGGCTCTGGTGCACGAGGCACACGCTAGAAGTGGCGGAGTTGTGATGACTACGGGCTGTTCCCCCAAGGTCACAACTCGTATGAACGTACGAGGAAGCCCGGCGCTTTCGCCCGTTTCCCCCGCGACTGTCCGGTAACCATGCTGGGTGAAGATCCACTATGGAGGTGGACTTCCGGCCTCCGCCACCCGTACGACACGGTAACTTCCCAGCGCACGTCCACGAAATCCTCGCGTCCGAGGTCCGCGTAGTGCGTGCTCGGCGTGTCCGTGTACCGGCGCCCCCCGGCGGCCGTCCGCGTGTGTTCGGTGTCGTTGTCGGAGACGTTCCGGTACCGGACCTCTCCGCCGGCCGGCCGAACCGGAAGGCCCTGCCGTACGTGGTTCCCGGAGCGGGGCCTCCGCGTACGGGGGTCGTGGAGGCCCCGTCAGCGCGTCAGGCTCTCCGCCACCGCGGCGGTCAGCCAGTCCCCGGTGTGCGAGAACCGGAAGCCCAGGCCCTCCGCCCGCGCGTTGGACATGCCGTACGCCCGAGCGAAGGAGAACGGCGAGGCCGGCTCGCCCGCCGCCACCGGCCGGTAGACCGGCTCGGGCCCGCCCGTGACCGCCCGGACCGCCGCCACCACGTCGGCCGTGTCCAGCGGGCCGTGCGCGTGCGCGTTCACCGGCCCGGTGAACTCCGCCCCCGCCACCCAGGCCAGGAAGTCCGCGATCTCCTCGACGTGGATGTACGTCGACGGGTGGCCCGGCACGTCGACCGCGATCGGCTCGCCCGCCCGCAGCCGGTCCGCGTAGTGCTCCAGCCGCCCGGTGAAGTCGTCCGCGCCGCCCAGCACGTGCGCCACGCGGACCGTGACGTACGGGAACGCCGGCGCCGCCGCGAACACCGCCTCGGCCTGCCGCTTGCCCTCGCCGTAGTGCTCGTCCAGGAAGACCGGGTCGCCCCACGGCAGCTCCGGCCGGACCGTCACCGCCGACAGGTCGATCGCGTCCTCCGGCACCCCGCCGGGCGCGTCCTCGTGCTCGTACACCTCGATCGTCGAGGTCATCACGTACCGCGCGGTGCGGCCCTCGAAGACCCGGCGGGCGATCGCGGCCTGCACCGGCGTGTAGCAGACCTGGTCCACCACCACGTCGAAGTGCCGGTCCCCGACCGCCGCCCGCAGCGCGGCCTCGTCGTTCCGGTCCGCCACCAGCAGCTCCACCCCCTCGGGCGCCGGCGCCGAGCCCCGGTTGACCACCGTCACCTCGTCGCCCCGCTCCAGCAGCCGCCGGATCAGCCGCTTGCCGAAGTACCGGCTGCCCCCGATGACACACACCCTGCTCACGCGTCCCCCGCTCCTCGATACCGCCGTGCCCCTCCTACAAGCGCCCGGGGCCGCCCGCTGTTCCCTTGCCTTGACGCGGGCGTCAAGGATTACGGTCGTGGCCATGCGCATCGGCGAGCTGGCCGCACGGGCCGGGACCACCACGCGGACCCTCCGCTACTACGAGTCGCGGGGGCTGCTGCCCGCCCGCCGGGCCGTCAACGGGTACCGCGAGTACGGCGAGGAGGACCTGCGGCTGCTGCGGCAGATCCGCACCCTCCAGGACTTCGGCTTCGGCCTGGAGGAGACCCGGCCCTTCGTGGACTGCCTCAGGGCGGGCCACCCGGCCGGGGACAGCTGTCCCGCCTCGCTCGCCGTGTACCGCCGCAAGCTCGCCGAACTCGACGAGCTGATCGGCCAGTTGACGGACGTACGACAGCAGGTGGCGCGCCAGCTCGCGAGCGCGGAGCTGGCCGCCGAGGCGGAGGCCCCGGGCGGTCCGGAGCCGCGCTGTGAACTGACCGGATGACCCCGGATGACCGGATAGGAGAGAGACCCATGGTGCGTGCGGCCGGAGTGCCCGAAGTGACGGACGCGGACTTCGAGGCGGAGGTGCTGGCGGCCGGGCTGCCGGTGCTCGTCGAGTTCACGGCGGACTGGTGCGGCCCCTGCCGCCAGCTGGCCCCCGTGCTCAGCGCGGTGGCCGCCGAGGAGGCCGGGCGGATCAAGGTCGTGCAGATCGACGTGGACAGCAACCCCGTCACCCAGTCCCGGTACGGGGTGCTGTCCATGCCGACCCTGCTCGTCTTCCGGCGGGGCGAGCCCGTCAGGCAGATGGTCGGCGCCCGCGCCAAGCGCAAGCTCCTCCAGGAGATCGACGAGGCCCTGGCCGCCTGACGGGCGTCACACCGGCCGGGTCACGCCGGCCGGAACCAGACCGTCGCCAGCGGCGGGAGGGTCAGCCGCAGGCTGGCCCCCCGCCCGTGCGCCGGCACCTCGTCCGGCTTGACCGGCCCGGGGTTGAGCACCCCGCTGCCGCCGAACCGGGCCGCGTCCGTGTTCAGCACCTCGCTCCAGGCGGGCACCGCGTCCGGGTCAGGCACGCCCAGCCGGTAGTCGTGCCGGACCACCGGCGAGAAGTTGCTCACCGACAGCAGCGGGGCGCCCTGGGCGTCGTACCGCAGGAACGCGAAGACGTTGTCCTCCGCCGCGTCCCCCACGACCCACGCGAAGCCCTCGGGCACGGTGTCCCGCTCCCACAGGGCCGGCGCCTGCGCGTACACCGTGTTCAGCTCGCGCACCAGGTCCCGCACCCCGATGTGGTCGGCCGCCGCCGCGTACGACGGGTCCACCAGCCACCAGTCGGGACCGTGCGCCTCCGACCACTCGGCACCCTGCGCGAACTCCTGCCCCATGAACAGCAGCTGCTTGCCCGGGTGGGCCCACATGAAGCCGAGGTACGCGCGGTGGCAGGCCCGCTGCTGCCACCAGTCGCCCGGCATCTTCGACACCAGCGACCGCTTGCCGTGCACCACCTCGTCGTGCGAGATCGGCAGCACGTAGTTCTCGCTGTACGCGTAGACCATCGAGAAGGTCATCTCGTGGTGGTGGTACTTCCGGTGCACCGGCTCGTGCGCCACGTACCCCAGCGAGTCGTGCATCCAGCCCATGTTCCACTTCAGGCCGAAGCCCAGGCCGCCGAAGCCGCCCGCGCCCACGTGGTGCGTCGGACGGGTCACCCCGTCCCAGGCAGTGGACTCCTCCGCGATGGTCACCACCCCGGGGCAGCGCCGGTACACGGTGGCGTTCATCTCCTGGAGGAAGGCCACGGCGTCCTGGTTCTCCCGCCCGCCATGCTCGTTCGGCGACCACTCGCCGGGCCCGCGCGAGTAGTCCAGGTAGAGCATCGAGGCCACCGCGTCCACGCGCAGGCCGTCGACGTGGAACTCCTCGCACCAGTACACGGCGTTGGCCACCAGGAAGTTGCGGACCTCCTTGCGGCCGTAGTCGAACTCCAGCGTCCCCCAGTCCGGGTGCGCGGCCCGCTTCGGGTCCTGCGGCTCGTACAGCGGCCGCCCGTCGAACTCCGCCAGCGCCCACTCGTCCCGAGGGAAGTGCGCCGGCACCCAGTCGACGATCACGCCGATCCCGGCCCGGTGCAGCGCGTCCACCAGGAACCGGAAGTCGTCCGGCGTGCCCATCCGCGAGGTCGGCGCGTAGAAGCCGGTGACCTGGTAGCCCCAGGACCCGCCGAAGGGGTGCTCGGCGACGGGCATCAGCTCCACGTGCGTGAAGCCCAGCTCCTTCACGTACGCCGGCAGCTGCTCGGCGAGCTGGCGGTACGTGAGCCCCGGCCGCCAGGACGCCAGGTGCACCTCGTACACGGAGAACGGCGAGGTGTGCGCCGGGCGGTCCCCGCGCCGCTCCATCCACTCCGCGTCGCCCCACTCGTGGCGGGAGCCGGCCACGACCGACGCGTTCGCGGGCGGCACCTCGGTGCGCCGGGCCATCGGGTCGGCGCGCAGGGTGTGGCTGCCGTCGGGGCGGGCGATGTCGAACTTGTACAGCGCCCCCTCGCCCACGCCCGGCAGGAACAGCTCCCACACGCCGGTCGAGCCGAGCGAGCGCATCGGGGAGGCGGTGGCGTCCCAGTACGAGAAGTCGCCGGTGACCCGCACGCCGCGGGCGTTGGGCGCCCACACCGTGAACCGGGTGCCGGCCACCCCCTCGTGCACCATCGGCTGCGCGCCGAGGGCCTTCCACAGCTGCTCGTGCCGGCCCTCGCCGATCAGGTGCAGGTCCAGCTCGCCGAGCGCGGGCAGGAACCGGTACGGGTCCTCGACCTCGATCTCGTCGTTCTCGTACGTCACGAGCAGCCGGTAGTCGGGCACCGCGGCCAGCGGCAGCAGCCCCGAGAACAGCCCGTCCCCGTCGTCGTGCAGCGGGGCCCGCAGGCCCTTGGCCACGACCGTGACCCCGCGGGCGTACGGGCGCAGCGCGCGGAAGGCCACCCCGCCCCGGCAGACCCGGGCCCCCAGCAGGGCGTGCGGGTCGTGGTGGGTGCCGGACAGCAGCCGGCCGCGGTCCTCGTCGGACAGCGCCGGTGCCGGCCGGGTGCGGCGGGCCGCGGGGGCCCGCCGGGCGCGGGGCGGCTTGGCGGCCGAGGCCCCGGCGGCCGCCTTCGCGGTTCCGGCCTTGGCGGTTCCGGTCCTGCGGGTGGCGGTCTTGGCCGCGGGGGGCTCGGCCGGGGCGTCCAGGCCGGCGGCGTCCGGGCCGGCGGTGTCCGGGCCGGCCGGGGGCTCTTCCGCGTCGAGCGTGCCGACCCGGCCCGGCGGGACCCCGTCGGGCCGCTCGTCCGGCCCGGCCGCGCTCCTGGGCGACTTGGCGGACTGTTTCGCGGGCTGCTTGGCGACGGTACGGGACGGCTGACGGGCGGGGGTCACGTGTGCGGCCTCCTCGGGGGCTGCGGGCGGTGGGGGGTCGGGAGGGAGCCAGGGGCGGGGTTGTTGGCCGGCTTGGCCGGTCCGGGGGTGCGGCTGCGGCGCGGGGGCCGGTCGGCGGGCGCGCGGGAGGTGGCGGGGTTGACCGCCGCCTCGCCGCCCGCGGCCAGCCGCCGGATGGCGGCCATCGGCACGTGCAGCCAGTCCGGCCGGTGCCGGTACTCGTACCGGGCCTCGTACACGGCCTTGTCGGTCTCGAAGGCACGCAGCAGCACCGGGTCCTCGCGCGGGTCGCGGCCGGTGGTCGCCGCGTAGCCCGAGCAGAAGGCGGCCCGGCAGGCCTCGGCCCAGGCGGGGGACCAGGGTTCGTGGGAGCGGGCCGCGTAGTCGAAGGAGCGCAGCATCCCCGCCACGTCCTTGACCGCCGGCTCGGGGCAGCGCCGCTCGGCCAGCGGACGGGCCGGTTCGCCCTCGAAGTCGATCAGCCGCCAGCTGCCGTCGGCGGCCCGCAGGGTCTGGCCGAGGTGCAGGTCGCCGTGGATCCGCTGGGCCCAGCCGCCCCGGCCGCCGCGCCCGCCGGGCACCAGGGCCAGCGCGTCGAACGCGGCCCGCAGCCCGGCCTCGTAGGGCCGCAGCGCCGGCACCTCACGGACGGTCGAGGCGAGCCGGGCGGTCATCGCCGCCGCCAGCCGCGCCGTCTCGGCGGGACCGAGCCGCACCGTCGGCAGGGCGGCGGCCAGCGCGCTGTGCACTTCGGCCGTGGCGCGCCCCATCTCGTACGCCTCGTCCGTGAAGGCGTCGCCGGCCCCGAGCCGGCGCAGCGCCAGCTGCCAGCCGTCGTCGGAGCCGCGCAGGTACGGCTGGAGCACGCCGAGGGTCAGCGGCTCGCCCGTTCCGGCGGGTCCCGGCGGCTCGGCCTCGTACCAGGCCACCGGCGCCGGGACGCGCGCGCAGCCCGCCCCGGCCAGGGCCCTGGGCAGCTCCAGGTCCGGGTTGGTGCCCGGGCCGACCCGGCGGAACACCTTCAGGATGAACGTATCCCCGTAGATGAGCGAGGAGTTCGACTGCTCGCCCGACAGGGGTCTGGGAGCCAGCCCGGCCGGGATCCGCACGTCCTCGTCCCGGGCGAACCGCAGCGGCCCGAGCTGGCCCGGCGTGCGCAGCCGCTCCAGCAGCAGCCCCGCCAGCCGCGGGTCGCCGAGGCCCTCGTACACCGTCAGTCCGGCGTACGCGCCCGACGCCCCCGCCTCGACCCGGCCGATCAGGGCCGGCGCGAGGGCGGGGGGCAGGGTCCGGCGCAGCCCGAGCAGCAGCTGGTAGCAGTCGTCGTCGACGTCGACCAGCAGGTGGAGCAGCCGTGGCGAGGTGCCCGGCGGCAGCAGTTCGGCCGCCGAGACCACCTCGATCCGCGCAATGGCCCTCCCCTTGCCCGCGAACCACCGCTGGCGCGGCAGCCAGCCGCGCAGCAGGGGTTCCAGCGCCCGGGCGGATGCAGCCTCTGACATGGCATCGCGTCCTTTCCCCGGGCCCGCCACAGAATGCGCAGAGTGTCCCGGATCACGGCAGTTGCTGTCCGGTCGTGAGCGAGTGTCGGGTCAGGATGGTCCGTACAGGGACGGCGGTTGACCCGTTCGCCGCGAGCCGCTGTGCACTTGGTGAGGTCGTACGCGCCGACCGCGCGGACGCGGTCAGGACTCCCCGCGCAGCCGGAACCAGTAGAAGCCGTGGCCCGCCAGGGTCAGCAGGTACGGCCACTCGCCGATCGGGGGGAAGCGGATCTCCCCGGTCAGTTCCATCGGCACCCGTCCGTTGAACGACCGCAGGTCCAGCTCGGTCGGCTGGGCGAAGCGCGAGAAGTTGTGCACGCAGAGGACCAGGTCGTCCCCGTACTCCCGCAGGAACGCGATCACCGCCGGGTTGGACGACGGCAGTTCTGTGTACGAACCGAGTCCGAAGGCGGGGTTCTGCTTCCGGATCTCGATCAGCCGGCGCGTCCAGTGCAGGAGCGAGGACGGGGAGGACATCGCGGCCTCGACGTTGGTCACCGTGTACCCGTAGACCGGGTCCATGATGACCGGCAGGTTCAGCCTGCCCGGGTCGCAGGAGGAGAAACCCGCGTTCCGGTCGGGGGTCCACTGCATCGGGGTGCGGACGCCGTCCCGGTCGCCCAGCCAGATGTTGTCGCCCATCCCGATCTCGTCCCCGTAGTAGAGGACGGGCGAGCCGGGCAGCGACAGCAGCAGGGCGGTGAACAGCTCCATCTGCTTGCGGTCGTTGTCCAGCAGCGGGGCGAGCCGGCGGCGGATGCCGATGTTGGCGCGCATCCGCGGGTCCTTGGCGTACTCCGCGTACATGTAGTCGCGCTCTTCGTCCGTGACCATTTCGAGGGTCAGCTCGTCGTGGTTGCGGAGGAAGATGCCCCACTGGCAGCCCGACGGGATGGCCGGGGTCTTGGCCAGGATCTCGGAGACCGGGTACCGCGACTCCCGCCGCACCGCCATGAAGATGCGCGGCATCACCGGGAAGTGGAAGGCCATGTGGCACTCGTCGCCGCCCTTGGCGAAGTCGCCGAAGTAGTCGACCACGTCCTCGGGCCACTGGTTGGCCTCGGCCAGCAGCACGGTGTCCGGGTAGTGCGCGTCGATCTCGGCCCGGATCCGCTTCAGCAGCGTGTGGGTGCGGGGGAGGTTCTCGCAGTTCGTCCCCTCCTCCGCGTACAGGTACGGGACCGCGTCCAGCCGGAAGCCGTCGATGCCGAGGTCCAGCCAGAAGCGCAGGGCGGAGACGATCTCCTCCTGGACGGCGGGGTTCTCGAAGTTGAGGTCCGGCTGGTGCGAGAAGAAGCGGTGCCAGTAGTACTGCTTGCGTACCGGGTCGTACGTCCAGTTCGAGGTCTCCGTGTCGACGAAGATGATGCGGGCGTCC
The DNA here is from genome assembly GCF_044759445.1 of Streptomyces sp. NPDC101118. NCBI lineage: Bacteria > Bacillati > Actinomycetota > Actinomycetes > Kitasatosporales > Streptomycetaceae > Streptomyces > Streptomyces sp. NPDC101118. The sequence continues at coordinate 349,005 of NZ_JBIVZG010000001.1, forward strand.
TGGTACTGCTTGTCGTTGTCGGCCCACATGTAGTAGTCGCCGTACGGGCCGTCCGGATGCATCCGCGACTGCTGGAACCACTCGTGCTGGTCGCTCGTGTGGTTCATGACGAAGTCGATGATCACCCGCATCCCGCGCTGGTGCGCCGCGTCGACGAACTCCACGAAGTCCGCCAGGTCGCCGAACTCCGGCAGCACGGCCGTGTAGTCCGAGACGTCGTAACCGCCGTCCCGCAGGGGGGACTTGAAGAACGGCGGCAGCCAGAGGCAGTCCACGCCCAGCCACTGGAGGTAGTCCAGCTTGGCGGTCAGCCCCTTGAGGTCCCCTACGCCGTCCCCGTTGCTGTCGTGGAAGGAGCGGACCAGGACCTCGTAGAAGACCGCCCGCTTGAACCACTCGGGATCGCGGTCCTTGGCGGGGGTGTCCTCGAAGGTGTCGTGGACGGGATCGTTGATCATCATGAGGCGGGTGACCCTCCGTTCGGCGGGGACGGTCGCAGGGCCGCCAGTACGTGCGCGGGCGAGCGGCCCGGTTCGAGGCGCACGTAGTTCGCCCTGCCCCAGTAGTAGGTGTCGCCGGTGAGCTCGTCGCGCACCGGGAGGGACCCGTGCCAGTCGAGCCCGAGTACCGGCATGTCCAACGAGACGGTCGCCTCCTGGGTGTGGTGCGGGTCCAGGTTGACGACCACGAGCACGGTGTTCCGGCCCTGCGGCGTCTCCGCCGTCTTCGAGTAGGCGATCACCTGCTCGTTGTCGGTCTCGTGGAAGTGCAGGTCGCGCAGCTGCTGGAGCGCGGGGTTGCGGCGGCGCAGCCGGTTGAGCGAGGTGATCAGCGGCGCGATGGTCCGCCCCTCGCGGTCCGCCGCCGCCCAGTCACGCGGCCTGAGCTGGTACTTCTCCGAATCCAGGTACTCCTCGCCGCCCTCCTTCAGCGCGGTGTTCTCGCACAGCTCGTAGCCCGCGTACACCCCCCAGGTGGGGGACAGGGTGGCCGCCAGCACGGCGCGTACCTCGAACGCCGGGCGGCCGCCGTGCTGCAGGTAGGCGTGCAGGATGTCCGGCGTGTTGACGAAGAGGTTGGGCCGCATGGCCGCAGCGGATTCACCCGACAGCTCCGTCAGGTACTCCGTCAGCTCCGCCTTGGTGTTGCGCCAGGTGAAGTACGTGTACGACTGCTGGAAGCCCACCGCGGCCAGCGTCCGCATCATCGCCGGCCGGGTGAACGCCTCGGCCAGGAAGATCACGTCCGGGTCCCTGTGGTTGACCTCCGCGATCACCCGTTCCCAGAACACCACCGGCTTGGTGTGCGGATTGTCCACCCGGAAGATGCGCACCCCGTGGTCCATCCAGAACCGCAGGATCCGTACCGTCTCCTCGACCAGCCCGTCCATGTCACGGTCGAAGTCCAGGGGATAGATGTCCTGGTACTTCTTCGGCGGGTTCTCCGCGTACGCGATCGTGCCGTCGGCCCGGTGCCGGAACCACTCCGGGTGCTTCTCCACCCACGGGTGGTCCGGCGAGCACTGGAGCGCGAAGTCCAGCGCGATCTCCATGCGCAGCTCGGCGGCCCGGGCCACGAAGCGGTCGAAGTCTTCGAGGGTGCCCAGGTCCGGGTGGACCGCGTCGTGGCCGCCCTCCGGCGAACCGATCGCCCACGGCACCCCCACGTCGTAACGCCCGGCCTTCAGGGCGTTGTTCGGCCCCTTCCGGAAGGTCGTGCCGATGGGGTGGACCGGCGGCAGGTAGACCACGTCGAAGCCCATCGCGGCCACCGCGGGCAGCCGCTCGGCGGCCGTGCGGAAGGTGCCGCTCTTCGGCTTGCGCCGGTTGCCGGTCGGCAGCACCGCGCCCTCCGAGCGCGGGAACATCTCGTACCAGGAGCCGAACAGCGCCCGCTTGCGCTCCACCAGCAGCGGCAGTGCCTTCGACGGCGTCACCAGCTCCCGCAGCGGGAACCGCGCCAGCACCTCCGTCACCTCGGGCGCCACCGCGGCCGCCAGCCGCTCGGCCGCCGGACGCCCCTCGTCCCGCAGCGCGTCCGCAGCCGCCAGCACCACCTCGCGGCCGTCCCGCTTCGGCACGCCCGTGGCGGCCCGGTCGAACAGCTCCGCGCCCTCCATCAGCACCAGGGCCGTGTCGATCCCGGCCGGGATCTTGATGCCCGCGTGCTCCCGCCAGGTCGCCAGCGGATCGCTCCACGCCTCCACCGTGTACGTCCAGCGGCCCTCCGTCGGTGCCGAGATCCGCGCCCCCCACCGGTCGGTCCCGGGGGCCAGCTCCCGCATCGGGACGGGCGGCTGCTCCTTGCCGGCGGGGTCCCGCAGCACCAGGTGCGCCGCGACGCACTCGTGCCCTTCGCGGAAGACCGTCGCCGACACCTCGAACACCTCGTCCACCACCGCTTTCGCGGGCCTGGCACCGCAGTCGACGGCAGGGCGGACGTCCAGCACGGGAATGCGACCGATCATGAGATCACCTGGGGGTGGTTCCGGGGGCATGGTCCGAGACGCGCCGGGGCGGCGCGCTCTGCTCGGTCTGTTTCTAGCCGCTCCAACGACGGCTGAAGTGCGGGCATGGCCGCTCCTGTCCGCGTTCACTCGGGTGGCGGGAAGTGGGGGGCGGGTGCACGGTGCACTCCCGGCGGGGGAGGCACGCGGTCAGCCTTTCCCCGCGTTCGGGCGGTGCAATCCGGTCTTCGGGTCAACTACTCATACGTAACGGGAATGGCGGGAGTTCGACGCGGCTACCTTTCCTGGGGTGAAGCCGGAACGCACAGCGTGGTGCGTCCATGACGATCCGTACCTCCCCTGCGAAGGTGGACACGTGAAGGCAATCCGTCGATTCACCGTGCGCCCCGTCCTGCCGGAACCCCTCCAGCCGCTCCACGGCCTCGCGCGCAACCTGCGCTGGTCCTGGCACGCGGAGACCCGCGAACTCTTCCAATCCGTCGACCCCGAGGGCTGGCACGCGGCGGGCGGCGACCCCGTCCGGCTGCTCGGCTCCGTCTCCGCCGCCCGGCTCGCCGAGCTGTCCCAGGACCGCAGGTTCCTGCGCCGGCTGGCCGCCGTCTCCGCCGACCTCGACGACTACCTCCGCGGCGACCGCTGGTACCAGAACCAGGAGAACGCCCCGGAACTGCCCGCCGCCGTCGCCTACTTCTCGCCCGAGTTCGGGATCACCGCCGCGCTGCCGCAGTACTCCGGCGGCCTCGGGATCCTCGCCGGGGACCACCTCAAGGCCGCCAGCGACCTCGGCGCCCCGCTCATCGGGGTCGGGCTGCTCTACCGCCACGGCTACTTCCGCCAGTCCCTCTCCCGGGACGGCTGGCAGCAGGAGCACTACCCCGTGCTCGACCCGAACGAGCTGCCCGTCTCCCTGCTCCGCCAGCCCGACGGCGACCCCTGCCGGATCACCCTCCAGCTCCCCTCCGGCCGCACCCTGCACGCCCACGTCTGGCAGGCGCGGGTGGGCCGCGTGCCGCTGCTGCTGCTCGACTCCGACGTCGAGGACAACGACGCCGCCGCCCGCGAGGTGACCGACCGGCTCTACGGCGGCGGCAGCGACCACCGGCTGCTCCAGGAGATGCTGCTGGGCATCGGCGGGGTGCGCGCGGTCCGCACGTACTGCTCCCTGACCGGTCACCCGGAACCCGAGGTCTTCCACACGAACGAGGGACACGCCGGCTTCCTCGGCCTGGAGCGCATAAGGGAACTCGCGGTCGAAGGCCTGGGCTTCGACGCCGCGCTGGAGACGGTCCGGGCGGGGACCGTCTTCACCACCCACACCCCCGTCCCCGCCGGCATCGACCGCTTCGACCGCGCCCTGGTCGCCCGCCACTTCGGCGAGGGCGGCGAACTGGCCGGCATCCCCGTCGACCGCATCCTCGAGCTCGGCCTGGAGACCTACGAGGGCGGCGACCCCGGCATCTTCAACATGGCCGTGATGGGACTGCGGCTGGCGCAGCGCGCCAACGGCGTCTCCACCCTGCACGGGGCCGTCAGCCGCGGCATGTTCGCGGGCCTGTGGCCCGGGTTCGACCCCGCCGACGTGCCGATCACCTCCATCACCAACGGCGTGCACGCGCCGACCTGGGTGGCGCCCGAGGTGATGCGGCTCGGCGCCCGCCAGATCGGTGCCGGACGGGCCGAGGACGCCCTGTCGGTGGGCGGCTCGGCGCGCTGGGACGCCGTGGCGGACATCCCGGACGCGGACGTCTGGGACCTGCGCCGGGGGCTGCGCGAGCAGCTGGTGCAGGAGGTGCGCGAGCGGCTGCGGGCATCCTGGCGGCAGCGCGGCGCCGGGGCCGCGGAACTCGGCTGGGTCGACTCGGTGCTGGACCCGGACGTGCTGACCATCGGGTTCGCGCGCCGGGTGCCCTCGTACAAGCGGCTGACGCTGATGCTGCGGGATCCGGAGCGGCTGAGGAGGCTGCTGCTCGACCCGGAGCGGCCGGTCCAGATCGTGGTGGCGGGGAAGGCCCATCCCGCCGACGACGGGGGCAAGCGGCTGGTGCAGGAGCTGGTGCGGTTCTCCGACGACCCGCGCGTGCGGCACCGCATCGTCTTCCTGCCCGACTACGGCATGGCGATGGCCCAGAAGCTCTACCCGGGCTGCGACGTGTGGCTGAACAACCCGCTGCGGCCGCTGGAGGCCTGCGGGACCAGCGGCATGAAGGCGGCGCTGAACGGCTGCCTCAACCTGTCGGTGCTGGACGGCTGGTGGGACGAGTGGTTCGAGCCGGACTTCGGCTGGGCCATCCCGACGGCCGACGGCGCCGGCACGGACGAGGACCGCCGCGACGACCTGGAGGCGGCGGCCCTCTACGAGCTGATCGAGCGCCGTGTGGTGCCGCGCTTCTACGACCGCTCCGGCGGCGGCAACCTGCCGGGCCGGTGGATCGAGATGGTCCGCAGGACGCTGGTGTCGCTGGGACCGAAGGTGCTGGCGGGCCGGATGGTGCGCGAGTACGTGGAGCGGCTGTACGCGCCGGCCGCCCGGGCCCACCGCGCCCTGGTACCGGACGCCGCCCGCGAACTGGCCGACTGGAAGTCCCGGGTGCGGGCCGCCTGGGCGGGGGTGGCGGTGGACCACGTGGAGGCCCTCGCGGCCACCCCGGTCAACGGCACCGCCCAGCTGGGCGCCACGCTGAGCCTGCGGGTGCAGGTGAGCCTGGACGCGCTCGGGCCGGACGACGTGGAGGTGCAGGCGCTGGCCGGCCGGGTGGACGCGGAGGACGTGATCACCGACGCGCGGGTGTTCCCGCTCAAGCCGGCGGGTGGCCCGGACCTGGAGGGCCGCTGGCTGTACGAGGGGCCGCTGGCCCTGGACCGCACCGGGCCCTTCGGCTACACGGTGCGGATCCTGCCGTCCCACGGGCTGCTGGCCCACGGGGCGGAGCTGGGGCTGCTGGCCGCCCCGTCGACGACGGCGTCGACGGCCGCGCCGCCGCCGCTGCGGTAGCCCTCCGGGGGTGCGGGGCCCGTGCCGGGTGCGGTTCGTTGCCGTTCCTGTGCCGGGTGCGGGTCCCGTGCCGGGTGCCGGTCCCGTGGCGGGTGCGGTGCGATTCCGGGTGCGGCGTGGTGGGGGTGCGGATTTCGCTGCCCGGACGTGCGGAACGGCCCGGGGATGGTCCCCGGGCCGTTCTGTGGGTCACTCAGGTGGTGCTGCCGTCACTCGCCCCCGGTCAGAAGGTGAGCTTCCAGCTGTTGATGTAGCCGGTGTCGAGGGCCGCGAGGTCCGCGACACGGAGCTTCCAGGTGCCCTGGGCCACCTCGGAGGAGGCGTTCACCGTGAACGACTGCACGATGTTGTCCGCGCTGCCGCCGGTGCGGTTGCGCAGGTTGTAGACGGAGCCGTCGGGGGCGACGAGGTCGACCTTCAGGTCACCGACGTAGGTGTGGACGATGTTCACGTCCACCTTCAGGGCCGACGACGCGTTGCCCGTCCGGGTGACGGCGATCGGCGACTCCACGGTCGAGTTGTCGCTGATCGTGTAGTCGTTGGTGTTCTCGAAGACGTTCTGCTGGTTGGTGCCGACCGTCCAGGTGAACGACGCGGTACCGGTCGCGTTGGTCGAGTCCGTGACCGTCACCGTGACGTTGGAGGTGCCCGCGGTGGTGGCGGTGCCGGAGATCAGACCGGTGGAGGAGTTGATCGACAGGCCGGCCGGGAGGCCGGTGGCCGAGTAGCTCAGCGCGCCCGGGTTGGTGGAGGTCGCCTGGATCTGCAGGCTGGCCGCCGTGTTGATGACGGTGTTCTGGTTGCCCGGGTTGGTGACCGAGACGCCGTTGACGATGCGCGCGCCGACGTTGATGGCGGCCCAGGCGTTCGCGACGTTGTTGTACGTGGCGGAGCCCTGGCCGTACAGGTCGGCCGCGGCCTTCAGGGTCTGGACGCGGGCGTCCGCGTAGTTGGTCGTGGACTTGAAGTAGCCCACGGTCAGCGCGCGGAACCAGATCTTCTCGGCGGCGGCGCGGCCGATCGGCGTCACCGGCTGGCCGTCGGAGGTCGGCGAGTCGTAGCTCACGCCGTTGATCACCTTCGGGCCGCTGCCCTCGGAGGCGAGGTAGAACCAGTGGTTCGCCGGGCCCGAGGAGTAGTGGACGTCGATGGAGCCGATGCCGGAGTACCACGCGTCCTTGGACGAGCCGTCCTTGCTCGGCTTGTCCATGTAGCGCAGCGGGGTGCCGTTGCCGCGGATGTCGATCTTCTCGCCGACGAGGTAGTCGCCCACGTCGTTGGAGTTGCCGCCGTAGAACTCGACCGCCGCCGCGAAGATGTCGGAGGTGGCCTCGTTCAGACCGCCGGGCTCGCCCGAGTAGGTCATGTTGCCGGTGACCGAGGTCATGCCGTGGGTCATCTCGTGCGCGGCCACGTCGATCGACGTGAGCGGCTTGACGTTGCCGTCACCGTCGCCGTACGTCATGCAGAAGCAGGAGTCCTGCCAGAACGCGTTGACGTAGGCGTTGCCGTAGTGGACCCGGGTGTAGGGTGCGACACCGTCGTTGCGCAGGCCGTTGCGGCCGTGCACGTTCTTGTAGTAGTCCCAGGTCAGGGCGGCGCCGTAGTGGGCGTCGGCGCCGGCCGTCTCCAGGTTGGAAGGCGAGCCGTTGCCCCAGACGTCGTCGGATCCGGAGAACAGCGTGCCGGTGCCGGAGGTGCCCCGGTTGAGGTTGTACGTCTTGTGGTTGCCGCGCGTCGCGTCGGTCAGGTTGTAGGTGCTGCCCGACTGCGAGGTGCCCAGCGTCACGGTGCCGCTGTACATGGTGTTGCCGGTACCGGTCTCGACGCCCTGCCACTCGGCTATCTTCGCGCCGGTCTTGGCGTTGGTGACCACGTGCAGCTCGCTCGGCGTGCCGTCGTGCTGGAGGCCGCCGACGACGGTCTCGTACGCGAGGACGGGGGCGCCGGAGGCGGCCCAGACGACCTTGCGGGCGGCCCGGGAAGGCTTGGCGTCCTTGCCGCCCTCGGCCTTCGCGGCGCCGATCGCCTGCTTCTCGGCGGCCGAGGCGGCCACCGTGGCGGAGGTCGTCGGCACGCTGATGGTGTGGTGGGTGGCCTTGGTGACGGACTTGGTCACGCCGTTGCGGGCATGGACCGTCAGGTCACCGCCGAGCACGGGCAGTCCGGCGAAGGTCCGCTCGTACGTGGTGTGCGTCGTGCCGTCGGCGTCCTTGGCCACGTCGCGGACGATGAGCTTCTCCTGGCCGCCGAGCCCGAGGGCCTTGGCGGCCTGGGCGGTGCCGGATCCCGCCTCCGCGATCAGCGTCGCACGCTGGGAGGGGGTCAGCTTGACGGCAGCGGCGCCCGGGTTCGGGCGGGCGGCCTGGGCCGCGTTCGACGCGGTGGCGTCGGCGGTGGCGGAACCGGCCTGGATGCCGACGGCGAGCATGGCCGCAGCGGCAACGAGCGCGCCGGCCGCGGTGGCACGCCTATGGGGGGTGGGACTCAACGCAGGACTCCTTCTGCAGGGGGGTTCCGGACGGCTGGGTGGGCCACCGGGCAGAGCAGGCAGTGCGCAGAACGGAGTGAAGAGTGCCATCAGAGGCATGAACATGTCAGGGGCGCGTCACAAGGTTGGCCAGAAATGGTTCGTTGTCCGAAGCGGCATGTCCGCTATACGAACCGTTCATCTCCTTATGGGCGGCCGGGTGGATGGCCGGGCGTCCGGCATCTGGAATGAGAGGTACCGGGTGTTAACGACTGGGCAACGAGATGTCTCTTTGCCGTAAACGGCACTAACCGTACGGGTGTTTGTCGTACTGTTTCCCGGTGCGTCAGACGTCCACCGCCAGGGGAAGCGGTGGACGAGCGCGACACGTAGAGACCACACGTGCCAGGGGGGCCCATGAGGCATGTTCACGTTCCCGCTCCGAGAGTGGCCAGATCAGAGCCGGTGTCGGGAGCTGCCCCGCGCGGCCTCGGTGACAAGGCCCGCTGGTACCTGCCCGCCGCGCTGAGCTCCGACCTGCTCGGCGCCGGGGTCCCGGTCGCCCTGGCCTTCGAGGCCTCCCACCAGCCGCGTCCCATAATCTGCGCCGTCGGTGCCGCGTTCGCCTGGGCGGGTGTCCAGACGCTCCGCCGGCGCTACTCCGCCCGCGCGCTGGGCGAGTCCCGGGGAGCGCTGCCCGTACTCCACGACTGGCTGATTCTGCTCGGTGTCCTGGCCGTTGCCCGGGCCGCCACGGGCGAGTCCAGTCACCCGCTGGTCTCCCTGGCGGCCCTGCTGCCGGCCCTCCTGGTCACCCTCGTCTGCCACAAGCTGACCTACCGTCACCTCGCCGCGGCCCGCCGCGAGGCCCAGGCCGTCAGCCGGGTGCTGGTCATCGGGGAGCCGGACGCCGCCGAGAGCGTCATCGCCCACCTGGCCGGCCGCACCGACCACCCGTACGTCGTCGTGGGCGCCCTCCCCGTCGGCCCGGGCCGCACGACCAGCGGCGTACCGGTGCCCGCCCGCCTCGCCCACGAGATGCCCGCGGCCCCGGCCGGGGACGCCGACACGGTCCTCGCCGCGGTCCGCGGCCTGCGCGCCGACCTCGTCCTCGTCGCCCCCGGCGCCCGGCTGGCCGGCGAGCGGCTGCGCCGCGTGGCCTGGGCCCTGCACGACGCCGGCCTGGAACTGGCCGTGTTCCCGGGCCTGGTCGAGATCTCCGTCAAGCGTCTGGAGACCCTGTCCGCGGGCGGCCTCGCCGTGCTGCGGGTCGCGCCCCCGGTGCGCCGCGGCGTGCAGCCCGTACTGAAGTCGGTGCTCGACCGGGCCGGCGCCGGCCTCGGCCTGCTGGTCCTGGCGCCCGTCTTCCTCGCCCTCGTGACCGCGATCCGGCTGGGCTCGCCCGGCCCCGCCTTCTACCGGCAGCGCCGCATCGGCCGGGACGGCGTCCCGTTCGTCATGTGGAAGTTCCGCACCATGGTCGTCGACGCCGACCAGCGCAAGGCGGAGCTGGCCGGGGCCAACGAGAACGACGGCCACATGTTCAAGATGCGCCGCGACCCCCGGATCACCCGGGTCGGCCGCTTCCTGCGCCGTACCTCTCTCGACGAACTGCCGCAGCTCATCAACGTGCTCACCGGCCGGATGTCGCTGGTCGGCCCCCGGCCGCCGCTGCCCGAGGAGGTCGCCGAGTACGACGAGGTCGAGCTGCGCCGCCTGACGGTCCGCCCCGGCATGACCGGCCTGTGGCAGATCAGCGGCCGCTCCGACCTGTCCTGGGACGAGACCATCCAGCTCGACCTCCAGTACGTCGACAACTGGTCCTTCACCAGTGACGTCGACCTGGTGGCCCGTACGTTCCGCGCCGTCGTCGACGGGCGCGGAGCGTACTGAGGAGCACCACGGATGAGTTCAGCTCTGCTCGCGCCACCACCGGTAGGTGGACGCGATGCCGTCCCGCAGCGGGATCCCGGGCTTCCAGCCGAGGGAGGTCAGCCGGGACACGTCCAGCAGCTTGCGCGGCGTGCCGTCGGGCTTGCTCGTGTCCCAGGCGAGCCGGCCGCGGAAGCCGGTCACGTCGGCCACGGTCTCGGCGAGTTCCCGGATGGTCAGGTCCTCGCCGCAGCCGATGTTGACGGGCTCGTCGCCGTCGTACGAGGCCAGCAGCACCGCGCACGCGGCCGCCAGGTCGTCCACGTGCAGGAACTCGCGGCGCGGCGTGCCCGATCCCCACAGCGTGACCTCCTCGCGCCCCTCGGCCGCCGCCTCGTGGAAGCGGCGGATCAGGGCGGGCAGCACGTGCGAGGTCTCCAGGTCGAAGTTGTCGCCCGGGCCGTAGAGGTTCGTCGGCATGGCCGAGATGTACGAGGCGCCGTACTGCTTCCGGTACGACTGGACCTGGACGATGCCGGCGATCTTGGCCAGCGCGTACGCCTCGTTGGTCGGCTCCAGCGGGCCGGTCAGCAGGGCGTCCTCGCTGATCGGCTGCGGCGCCAGCTTCGGGTAGATGCACGAGGAGCCGAGGAACAGCAGGCGGCCGACGCCGGCGGCGTGCGCCCCGGCGATGACGCTCAGCTGGATCTTCAGGTTGTCCTCGAGGAACTGCACCGGGTAGGTGCTGTTCGCCATGATGCCGCCCACCTTGGCGGCGGCGAGAACCACAGCGTCGGGCCGGACGTCCTTGAGGAAGGCCTCCGTGGCCGCCGCGTCGCGGAGGTCCAGCTCGGCGCGGCCACGGGTGATCACCTCGTGGCCGTCGGCGGTGAGCCGCCGGGCCACGGCGGAGCCCACGAGGCCGCGGTGACCCGCGACGAAGACGCGGGCGTGCGTGGGCAGGTACGGCATCGATGCAGTCATGCGTCGGATGATGTCAAACCCGCTTCACCCGCAGGGGACCAACCCCGTATTTCAGTACGAACAACAACGATCCTGGGGGAACCCGCATGAGCAAGACCGCACTGATCACCGGCGTGACGGGACAGGACGGCTCGTACCTGGCCGAGCTCCTGCTCTCGAAGGGCTACACGGTGCACGGGCTCGTGCGGCGGTCGTCCAGCTTCAACACCGAGCGGATCGACCACGTCTACCAGGACCCGCAGACGGCCAACCGCTCCTTCGTGCTGCACCACGCGGACCTGTCCGACGGCGTGGCCCTGGTGAACCTGCTGCGCGAGATACAGCCCGACGAGGTCTACAACCTGGGCGCCCAGTCCCACGTCCGCGTCTCCTTCGACGCCCCGCTGTACACCGGCGACGTCACGGGCCTCGGCGCGCTGCGGCTGCTGGAGGCGATCCGGGCGAGCGGCGTGAACACCCGCATCTACCAGGCGTCCTCGTCCGAGATGTTCGGCTCCACCCCGCCGCCGCAGAACGAGTCCACCCCGTTCCACCCGCGCAGCCCCTACGGCGCCGCGAAGGTCTTCGCGTACTGGGCCACCGTGAACTACCGCGAGGCGTACGACATGTACGCCGTCAACGGCATCCTCTTCAACCACGAGTCCCCGCGCCGCGGCGAGACCTTCGTGACCCGCAAGATCACCCGCGCCGTGGCGCGGATCAAGACGGGCCTCCAGGACAAGCTGTACCTGGGCAACCTCGACGCGGTCCGCGACTGGGGCTACGCCCCGGAGTACGTCGACGCGATGTGGCGGATGCTCCAGCAGGACGAGCCCACCGACTACGTGGTGGCCACCGGAGTCGCGGCCACGGTCCGCCAGTTCGTGGAAGCCTCGTTCGCGCACGCGGGCCTCGACTGGAACGAGCACGTGCGGTACGACCCCAAGTACGAGCGCCCCAGCGAGGTCGACGCCCTGATCGGCGACTCCAGCAAGGCCCAGGAGCTGCTCGGCTGGAAGGCGACGGTCCTGGTGGACGAGCTGGCGCGGATCATGGTGGACGCCGACATCCGCCAGGTCGAGGACCAGTTGGCCGGGGCAACCGTCCGGATCGACCGCTGAGGTCCTAGAGTTTGCATGTTCCGGTCACGCCCACCCGGTCGTGGCCGGAACCTGCCGTTCGAATGTCCGTAGTGCCGTATGTCCGCAGTGCACCGATTCGCTCGAGCCCATTGGTATGCAATGGGTCAAGTGGGGTGACCGGGCCCTCACTTGAGCCCTAATCTGCGCCAGTACATATGGCTGTTCGGATAATTTCAGCCATTCATCACCGGGCGAATTGCCCTGGGGGGCTCATGCGTAGATCAAGAGGGCTGACCGCCGCCCTCGTCCTGTCTCTCGCCGGCGCAGGTGCCGGCATCGGGCTGATGGTGATGCCTCAGGCGTCCGCCATCACCACGCCCGTGGCCTTCACGGCCGACGAGCTGCCGACCTGGCAGACCAACGGCATCGTGTTCGCCATGGCGCAGGCCAACGGCACCGTGTTCGCGGGCGGCACCTTCTCCGCCGTCACCCCGCCCGAGGGCGGCAGCGGCACCGAGAAGGAGGCCGTCAACTTCGTGGCGCTCGACGCCGCGACCGGCGCGCCGACCGACTGCGAACTGTCCTTCACCGTCGGTGAGGGCTCCGCGACGGTCCGCGCGCTCGCCGTCTCCAAGGACGGCAAGACGCTGTACGCGGGCGGCTACTTCGGTGCCGTCAACAACGTCCCGGTCAGCAGCGTCGCGGCCATCGACATCGAGAGCTGCACCCCCAAGGCTGCGTTCCACCCGGCCTTCCCGGCCACCGTCCGCGCGCTCGCCGTCACGGACGACACCCTCTACGCGGCCGGCGACTTCGGCACCGTCGAGGGCGCGACCCGACAGCGCTTCGCCGCCGTCGACGCCTCCACCGGCGCCCTGAAGCCGTTCACGGCCAACGCCGACGAGCCCGGCCGCGCCATCGCCGTCACGCCCGACGGCGCGAACGTGATCATCGGCGGCGACTTCTTCTCCGTCAACGGCGCCAACAGCCACGCGCTGGCCGTGGTCAACGCGACCACCGGTGCCGTCACGAAGAGCTACGCGAGCGGCTACATCCCCACCAACTCGGTGGTCAAGCACATCGCCACCGACGACGAGGGCGGCTTCTACACCGGCAACGAGGGCTCCGGCGGTGGCGTCTTCGACGGCCGCATCGGCCTGCGCCTGAGCGACTTCTCCGAGAAGTGGCGCGACCGCTGCCTCGGCGCCACCCAGTTCGTGCTCCCGTACCAGGGCGTGCTGTACAGCTCCTCGCACGCGCACGACTGCTCCACCGAGCTGCAGTTCCCCGACGGCAAGCGGAACTTCCTGCTGGCCCAGCTGACCAACCACGAGGGCGCGGCCCCCGCGCCCGTCGACGGCTACGTCCGCAGCCCCCGCAAGCTCGGCTGGCACCCCAACGCCAACGACGGCATCGGCGAGGGCATCGGCCCGCGCGTCATGGCCATCGCGGAGAAGAACGACGTCAAGTACATGTGGGTCGGCGGTGAGTTCACGCTCATCAACGGCAAGCCGCAGATGGGCCTGACCCGCTTCGCCTCCACCGGCGACGTCGGCGCCCCGACCACCCCGGTCGCCAGCGCCTCCTCCGTCAAGCCCGGCGAGGCCCAGGTCCGCTGGCGCACCAGCTACGACCAGGACGACAGCAAGCTGACGTACCGGATCTACCGGAACGGCTCCGCCACCCCGGTCGCCACCGTCACCGCCGAGTCCCTGGAGTGGGAGCGCCCGCAGGCCTCCTGGACCGACAGCACCGTCAAGGCCGGCAACTCGTACACCTACCGGGTGACCGCCACCGACGCCGCGGGCAACACCAGCGCCCTGTCGACCGCCTCCACCGTGACCGTCCCGGCCTCGGTCCAGGCGTACCCGAACCAGGTCCGCCAGGACGGCGCCGAGCTGTACTGGCGCTACGACGACGCGGTCACCCCCTACGTGGCCGACTCGTCGAACGGCAACACCAGCGGTCTGCACATCAACGCCCCCGCCCTGCGCCAGGCCCCGGGCGCCATCTCCGGCACCAGCACGGCCATCGGCTTCAACGGCACGGACGAGCAGCTGCACAGCGACCGCCGCCAGACCGTGGGCTCCACCTACACCCTGGAGACCTGGTTCAAGACCGGCACCACGCGCGGCGGCAAGCTGATCGGGTTCGGCAACAACACCACCCGCAACAGCAGCAGCTACGACAAGCAGATCTACATGACGAACTCCGGTCGTCTGGTCTTCGGCGTCTACAACGGCTCCACCCGGACCATCACGACCGGCCTGTTCGACTCGTACAACGACAACAAGTGGCACCACGTGGTCGCCACCCAGGGCCCCGGCGGCATGGCCCTGTACGTCGACGGCCAGAACAAGGGCACTCTGAACGTCACCACGCACCAGGCCTACGCGGGCTACTGGCACGTCGGCGGCGACAACCTGGCCAGCTGGCCGAACCGCCCGACGAGCAACTTCTTCGCCGGCCAGCTCGACGAGACCGCGGTCTACCCGACCGTCCTCACCCAGGCCCAGGCCCAGAACCACTACAACCTGGCCAAGGCCCAGACCGAGACGGTCACCGAGGTCTCCGCGGCCGAGGACACCTACGTCAACCAGGGTGCGCCGAGCGCGAGCTACGGCACCACCACCTCCATGGCGGTCCGCGGCAGCGGCTCGCTGTACGAGACCTACCTGCGCTTCAACCTCCCGGCCGCCCCGGCCGGCCAGGTCCTGAAGGCCGCCTCCCTCCAGATCAAGACCACCACCCAGACGGGCGCCGGCACCGCCGACACCGTCTCCGTGGTCCCGGTCACCGGCACCTGGAGCGGCGCGAGCACCTCGTACAACACCAAGCCGGCGCTGGGCGCGACCGTGCTCGGCACCATCGGCGGCATCGCCGACGGCTCCGCCGTGCACAACGTCGACCTGGACAAGGCCGCCCTGTCGGCCGTCCTCGGCGGCGAGTACAGCGTGGCGCTGACCAGCAACGGCAGCGACCCGCTGTGGCTGTGGTCCTCCGAGTCCACCGCCAACGAGGGGACGCCGCAGCTGATCCTCACCTTCGGCCAGCCGTAACGGCCGAGTGAACGAAGGTGCGGGGTCCGGCCCACCAGGCCGGACCCCGCACCTGCACCGACACACCTGGAGCCACCTCATGCGTCACCTGAACCGACGCGTCGCGGCCGGGGCCCTGCTGGCCGCCGCCCTCACGCTCACCGCCTGCAGCTCGGGCGACAAGGCCGACGGCGGCACCGCCAACGCCAAGCCGCCGGCCAGCTCCTCTGCGCCGGAGCCGCCCACCGCCGAGCCCTCGACCGTGCCGCCCGCGGCCAAGCCCACCGGGCCGGTCGTCTCGGACGACTCTCTCAAGCCGGTCACCGGGTCCTTCACCCCGCAGGAGAAGAAGTACCTGAGCGGGCGGGTGCCCGAGAAGACCGATCCGGCGGCCGTCCTCCAGACGGGACAGGAGGCCTGCCAGCGGGTCGCCCGAACCGCCAAGCACGACAAGGACGCCGCCGTGGCCTCCATCGTCGCGGGTGAGATCCCCGCCGCCGAGGAGGCCATCCCGTACCTCTGCCCCGAGCAGAAGCCGGTCCTGGCCGCCGCCAAGCAGGGCTTCGGGGACGGCACCCACAAGCGGCCGGAGCCGGGCACGTACCGCGCCCCGGCCCCGACGGCGAGCTGCACCTGGCAGGCCAGGAGCAGCTCGGGCAAGAGCCTGGCCGCCGGCCCGGAGCTGGGCACCAAGCCCGGCGAGAAGATCACCGCGAAGATCCCCGCGGGCACCGCGGAGTTCGTCTCCACCGGCTGCTACGCCTGGATCCCCGCGTAGCCGTCGGCTCCCGCGCAGCAGAGAGGGCCCGTACCCACGTGTCGCCATGTGGGTACGGGCCCTCTCCGCTTCCTACTCGGCCACCCGCGCGTACGTGTCGAGCAGCGTGTCCAGCACCGCGTCCATCGAGAAGGACTCCGCGGCCAGCTTGCGGGCGGCGATGGACGCGTCCCGGTTCGCCTCCTCCTCCAGCAGCTCCAGCACCGCGGCGGCCACCCCCTCGGGGCCCGGCTCGACCGCGCGTCCGGCGCCGGCGCCGGCGATGTCGCGGGCCAGCCCGTTGGAGTGCGTGACCACGGCGGGCACGCCCACGGCGAGGGCCTCCAGCACCGACATCGGGAACGGCTCGTCCACCGACGGCAGGACGTACACGTGCGCCCGCCGCAGCTCCGAGAGCACCTGCGCGCTGGTCAGCGCCCCGGGAACGGAGACCGAGTCGTCCAGCCCCAGCGAGCCGACCGCCTCGGAGACGGCGGCCAGTTCGCCCTCGTCGGGACCGGCCACCACGAACTCCGCGTCCGGCACCCGCTCCCGCACCAGCGCCGCGGCCCGCACGAAGTCCACCGGCCGCTTGCGGGCCTGCAGCCGTGCCGAGTACAGGATCCGCGGCGGGCCGGCCAGCGGCGGCCGCTCGTCCTGCGCCGGTACGCCGTTGACCAGCCGTACCGTGTTCGCCAGCCCGGTGCCGCCGACCACCGCGTCCAGCGCCTCGCGCTCGTGCGGCGTCAGGTACAGCACCGCGCCCGCGCCGCGCAGCAGCCGGCGCACCGCCACCGCGTCCAGCACCTTGGCCAGCAGCTTCCCGCTCGGGTCCACCATGCCGTGGGTCTGCAGCACCAGCGGCTTGCCGGCGCGCAGCGCGGCCAGGGCCACGGGCAGCGTCACCAGGTCGCGGGCCAGGTGGACGTGGACCAGGTCCGCGTCCCGCACCAGCCGGCCGGCCCGGGCCAGCAGCGCGGGCGAGGTCATCCCGCTGAAGCCGAGCGGCAGCAGCCTGCGCGCCGGGTAGAGGCGTGCGGGCACCCCCTCGACCTCGGTGGGCCAGGGGTCGTCGAAGCCCTCGCCGAGCGCCACGAGGGCGGCCTCGTGCCCGCGGGCCCGCAGGCCCTTGGAGAGGTTCAGGGCCACCCGTACGGGGCCGCCGAAGGCGTGGGTGGGGGAATGCAGCGTGACCGCGTGCAGGACTCTCACTGGTGGACCCTCACTTGGGCTCGTCGACGGCGCGACGGCGCCCGTCCATGGTCTGCAGCGTCAGCTCGGGCAGGTCCTGGTGGACCACGGACCCGGCGGCGGCCACCGCGTGGCGGCCGACGGTGACCCCGGCGAGCACGGTGGCGCGGGCCGCGACCCACGCGCCGTCCTCGACGGTGATGGGGGCGTTGCGGTAGCGGAAGTCGGCGGCCCGGTGGTCGTGGCTGCCGGTGCACAGCAGCGCCTCCTGGGACACGCACACGTTGGCCCCGATGGTGACCGGCTCCAGGTTCAGCAGCCAGGCGCCCTCGCCGATCCAGGTGTGGTCGCCGATGCGGAGCTTCCAGGGCCACAGGACGCGGACGCGGTGCCGGATGAGCACGCCCGTACCGATCTCGGCGCCGAAGGCGCGCAGCAGGGCCACCCGCACGCGGGCCGGCGTGAACCAGGCCATGAAGACCGTGTTCATCACGGCGAACCAGAGCGCCTGGGTCAGCTTGCCCCGGCCCTTGTCGTAACCGGCCAACGTGAAGGCCGGGAGATCACGCATCGATTCACCCCCACCGGCACCCCCCTGGCACCGGGCGTTCACATTATCGGTTCAACGGACCGCCCATCGCCGGTCCGCGCAGCGCTGACTAGACTTCGGGCCGAATTGCACGACAGGGGTGGGGGCGCGGTGGCGGCGACAGACATACAGGGACCCACGCCGGGCGCGCCCGCGGGGTCGGGGCCCCGGCCGCCCGTGCCGCCGCGCGGACGCGACGAGCGCGACGAGGCGCAGTGGGGCAAGGTCACCACCCCCCGCACGCTGCTCTCCCGCGCCCTGTCGGTGCCGCTGGCGCTCGGGTTCACCGTCTTCCTGCCGCTGTTCATCGCCTCCCAGTCCGGGGCCGGTGTGCGCGACGCGGCCTTCTGGCTCCAGCTCGCCCTCACCATGTACGCCGGCGCCCGCCTCTCGGGCATGATCCTGACCAGCCGCCGCAAGCTGCTCCAGGGTTCCTTCTGGCTCTTCGTCTACATGGCGCTGGGCGTGGCGCCCCTCGCCCAGGCGGTGCTGGGCCAGGTCCCGACGCCCGTGGTCGGCCCCCGGTCCGACCTCACCCAGGCCATCGCGCTCATCCTGCTCGGCTGCATCGCCTTCGACGTCGGCGCGCTGCTGGCCCGCAGCCGGCCCAACCGCCGCACGGACAAGGAGCAGCGGCCGGTGATGGTGCACCGGCGCCGGCTCCAGCTGCTGACGGTCATCGCCTTCGTCTGCTCCGCGCTGTTCATCGTCAAGCTCGGCGGCCCCGCCGTCTTCTTCAGCAGCCGGCAGGAGATCATCGCCGGGATCGAGGAGGCGGGCGTCTCCGCCGACGACAGCCAGGCGGGCCAGGCCTTCCTGCGCGGCTTCGGCACGGTGCCGGCCCTGCTGGCCCTGCTGATGTACACCCGCTGGCTGGTCACGTCGACGCGGGCCCGCCGGATGCCCTCGGTCATCGCCACCACGGCCGCGCTGGTCGTGCTCAACACCATCGTCAACAACCCGGTCTCGAACCCGCGCTACTGGTTCATGACCGTGATGTTCTCGCTGCTCTTCACCGTCTTCCCGGTGAGCGCGGCGATGTACCGGGTGGCGCTCAGCATGGGCGTGATCGCGGCCCTGCTGATCTTCCCCTTCGCCGACCGGTTCCGGTACGACGAGAAGAACTACAAGCCGGTCGAGACGACCTCGTTCCTGGAGCCCATGGCGCTCAAGGACTACGACCAGGTCGGCATGTTCGCCAACACCATCACCTTCGCCGACTCCGGCCCCGGCTACTTCTACGGGCGCCAGCTGGCCGGCTCGGTGTTCTTCATCGTGCCGCGCTCGGTCTGGCCCGGGAAACCGCGCGACACGGGCGTGATGGTCGGCCAGTGGATGGGCACCGTCAACACCAACCTCTCCTCCCCGGTGTGGGCGGAGCTGTGGCTGGACTTCGGACCCGTGGGCATGGGCGCGGGACTGCTGGGCCTGGGGTACGCGTCCGCCCGGGTCGACCGCAGGTACGCGCGCCGCGCCACCCGGCGCTCGCCCCCGGGCAGCCTGATCTCGGTCGTCGTCCCGCTGGTGGCGGGCTACTCGTTCATCCTGCTGCGCGGCCCGCTCCTGCAGGCCTCGGGCCGGGTGGCGATCGCCGGGCTGTGCCTGGCCATCGTCATGACCCACCGTCAGGACAAGCGCACCCTGCGCTGACGGCCGACGACGGTGTTGCGACGCCCGACGCCCGACGCCCGACGCCCGACGGCGACGGACCGGGCCCGGTCGCGCCCCTCCGCGGTCAGCCGGCGAGCCGGGCGCGGAGGGCGTCCAGGTCCGGCAGGAACCAGGTCTGGCTGCCGCGGTTGCACTCGCGGACGAAGTCCCGCAGCGCCCCGCTCGCCTCCGTGTGCCGCGAGACGTCGCCCAGCACCACCATCCCCATGCGGTAGTTGACCAGCTTCTGGACGATGTCCCCGGCCACCCGCGTGCGCAGCCGGAAGAACGCGTCGTCGAACCGCCCGGCCGGCACGACCACCCACTGCGCGCCCTGGTACCAGGCCTCGCCGATGAGGTCGAGCGCCTCGGCCTCGCCGCGTACGGGCGCACCCTCGGCGGAGCAGAGCAGGACCGGGACGTCGTGGATCACCTCAAGCGTGTTCATGACGGGCCAGCCTAGGCAGCCGGGTCCCGCCGGGCGGCCCTATTCGGCCACCGCTCCGGCCGCCTCCTCCTCCGGTGACCGGCGGGAGAGGGCCAGGACGCCCGTCACGATCAGCGCCAGCCCCGCGAGCTCCGGGACCAGCCACCAGCCCGCCCGTACGTGCTCCTCGTACAGCAGCACCCCCAGCAGCAGGCTCAGGCTCGCGTCCCCCAGGGTGAGGGCGGGCTGCGAGGCGATCAGCGGGCCGCCCTGCATGGCGTGCTCCAGGAGCAGCAGCGCGACGATCCCGGAGAGGGCGAAGGCGTACGTCTGCCAGGCCGTCAGGAAGCCGCCGGGACCCCGCTCGTCCAGCACGTGCACGGCCGACTTCATCAGCGCCGCCGTCACCGCGTAGCAGACCGCGGTGGCCGCGCCCAGGCAGCCGGCCCGGGCCCGGCCCGGCGGGCGCCGCAGCCCCGCCACCGCCAGCGCGCACACCGCCACCGCGCACCCGGCCAGGGCCGGCACCCACCGGTCCAGGGGCACGTGCGTACGGTTGCCGTCCGGCGACGCCGCCACCATCGCCACCGCCAGCCCGGCCACCACGGCCGCCACCGCGAGCCACAGCGCGCCGGGCAGCGGCTGCCGGGCGAACAGCGAGGCGATCAGCAGGGCCAGCGGCAGCTCCAGCACGAACAGGGGCTGTACGAGCGACAGCGGACCGGTCGCCAGGGCCAGCGCCTGGCCCGCCCCGGCCGCGATCACGGCCGCGATGCCGCCCAGCCAGAGCGGCCGTTTCAGCAGGTCCAGGACCAGGCCCGGCCGGAAGCCCTCGCTCTGCGGCACGGTGAGGGCCGCCCGCCGCTGGAGCACGGTGGCGGCCGCGTTGCTGAAGGCGGCGAACACGGCGAAGACGACCGGGAGGACGAGGGACACGGGGCCAGCCTCGGGCCCGCCGGGCTCCGGGGGCGGACGGCCCGGCGCGGGTCGCCCGTACGGCCCCCCGGTCGGGGGAACCTCGGGCCCGGGGCGTGGCGGATCCGGCCGCCGGTGGTACGTCCAAGGGCATGCAGCCCCGGGTGTCACCGCTCCTGCGCACGGCCGCGGCGTACGCGTGGCGCCTGATCGTCGTCGCCGCCGCCGTGTACGCGGTCTTCGCCGTCCTCGGCCGCTTCCACGAGATCGGCGTGGCCCTGTTCCTGGGCCTGGTGGTCACCGCGCTGCTGCGGCCGGTCGCCGACCTGGTGGCCCGGGGCCTGCCGCGCGGGCTCGCGGTGGGCCTGACGATGCTCGGCAGCATCGCGCTGGTCCTGGGGCTCCTGGCCTTCGTGGGGGAGGCCGTGGCGGGGGAGCGCACCACGCTGGTGCGGGAGTTCCGCGACGGGCTCGACAGCATCCAGGAGTGGCTGTCCCGGCCGCCGTTCCACGTGGACCCGCAGGCGCTGGGCAACCTCCAGGCCAAGGTCGGCGAGTACCTGTCGAGCCACCGGTCGACCCTGGTGTCCACCGCGCTCAGCGGCGCCGGCCAGCTGGTGCACGTCCTGACGGTGCTGGCCCTCGCGCTGTTCTCCGCGGTGTTCTTCACGTACTCCGGCGACCGGATGTGGGCCTGGTACCGCGGGCAGCTGCCGGAGGGGGTGCGCGGGCGCTGGGGAGTGGCGGGGGAGGCCGCCTGGCGCACGTTCACCGGCTACACCCACGGCATCGTGCTGGTGGCGGCCGTCAACGCGGCCCTGGTCGGCATCGCCCTGTACTTCCTGGGGGTGCCGCTCGCGGTGCCGCTGGCGCTGCTGGAGTTCTTCGCCGCCTTCGTGCCGCTGATCGGCTCGCCGGTGGCGCTGGCGGTGGCAGCGGTGGTCGCGCTGGCGTCGAAGGGGCCGCTGGTGGCCGGGATCGTGGTCGCGCTGATCGTGGTCATCGGCCAGATCGAGGGCCATCTGCTGCACCCCCTGGTCATGAGCTGGGCGGTCCGGCTGCACCCGCTGGTGGTCGCGATCTCGGTCGTCGCCGGCACCATCGCCGCCGGCATCGTGGGCGCGGTGGTGGCGGTCCCGCTGGTCTCGGTCGTCTGGGCGGTCCACACGGCCCTCCGCGCTGCGAGGGAACGGGAGTCCCCCGAGGACCCGGAGCAGGGCGGGGACCCGCCCGGGCCCCCGGAGCCGGAGCCCGCCCCGGCCCAGCCCGGAGGGGTGTGACGCGGGTCACCTCGGGACCCTGTCACGGACAGCGGGGCTGTCCCGTCCCGTGGGTGTAGCCCCACACCACACCGGAGGAGCACCCCATGGACGCGCGACTGGACTTCGTCACCGGCCCGAACGCCCCCAAGGCCTTCAAGCACCTGATGGCCGCGGGCCGGGAGCTCAGGGCGTCGGCGCTGCCGGCCGCGACGCAGGAGCTGGTGGCCCTGCGCGTCAGCCAGATCAACGGCTGCGCCGTCTGCATCGACATGCACACCAAGGACGCGGCGGCCGCGGGCGAGACCGCGGTACGGCTGAACCTGGTGGCGGCCTGGCGGGAGGCCAAGGTCTTCACCGAGGCCGAGCGCGCGGCGCTGGAACTGGCCGAGGAGGGCACCCGCGTCGGCGACGGCGCCGGCGGCGTCAGCGACGGGGTCTGGGAGCGGGCCGCCCGGCACTACGACGAGGAGCAGCTCACCGCCCTGGTGGTGCTGGTTTCGTTCATGAACATGGTGAACAGGCTGAACGTGATCACCCAGCAGCCGGCCGGCGACTACGTGCCGGGCCAGTTCCACTGAACGGCGGCGGGGACACGAGGGGGAGGCACGACATGGGCAAGACCGAGGAGTTCGAGGAGCTGCGGCCGCTGCTGTTCTCGATCGCGTACCGGATCCTGGGCAGCGTCGCGGAGGCCGAGGACGCCGTACAGGAGGCCTGGCTGCGGTACGACCGGTCGACGACGCGGCCCGCCTCGGTCAAGTCCTACCTGTGCACCACGGTCACGCGCCTGTCGATCGACGTACTGCGCTCCGCGCGGGTCCGGCGGGAGGAGTACGTCGGCCCGTGGTTCCCCGAGCCGCTGCTCGCCGACCCGTACGAGGACCCGGCGCGGTCCGCGGAACTGGCCGACTCGCTGTCGATGGCCGCGCTGCTGCTGCTGGAGCGGCTCACCCCGCTGGAGCGGTCGGTGTTCGTGCTGCGGGACGTGTTCGCCTTCGGTTTCGACGAGATCGCCGGGGCGGTGGGGCGCTCGGAGCCGGCCTGTCGGCAGCTGCTGTCCCGGGCGCGCAGGCACATGCGCGAGGGCCGGCCCCGCTTCGAGGCGGACCGCGGGGAGCGGGACGCACTGGCGGCCCGGTTCTTCGACGCCCTCCGCGAGGGCGACGTCGCGGGGCTCCAGGACCTGCTGGCCGCCGACGTGGCGATGACCGGGGACGGCGGGGGCAAGACGCCGCAGCTGGCCAGGTCGATCGTGGGCGCGGACAACGTGGCCCGGCTGCTCGCGGCCGTGTTCCCCCGGCTGGCGGGGATCGACGTCACGCTGGAGCCGCGGGAGGTCAACGGCCAGCCGGGAGCCATTTTCCGTGACCGGGAGGGGCGGGTGGTCCAGGCGATGGCGCTGGACGTCTTGGGAGGGCGGGTGCAGGCGATTCGTCTCGTCCTCAACCCCGACAAGCTCGCGCATGTCGGGCCGGTCGCGGACGCGTGGGCGCTGCAGCGCGAGCTGCGCCGCCTGCGTCGCGGTACGCCGTAGCGGCGCCGCCGGGCCCCGTATCCCTGCGGGGCAAGTCCCCTACCCGCCCTTCCTCCGTTCCCTGGGGGCTCCGCCCCAGACCCCCGCGCCTCAAACGCCGGCGAGGCTGTACCCAGCCCCTCCGGCGTTTGAGGAAGCGGGGTCCGGGGCGGAGCCCCGGTGAGCGGGAGAGGGGTGGGTAGGGGAACCGGCCCCGCAGGGCGGCCGACGGCGGGGTCAGCCCTGGGCCGGGGTCGGGGCGGGCTGCGCCGGGCCACCCGATGGGCCGGCAGCGGCACCGGCGTCCGGGGCCACCCGGGAGACGCGAAACCACGCGGCACCGGCCTTGAGCGCAGAGCCCAGCGCCAGCCCCCACGCAGCCCCCGCCACCCCCCACACCGCGTAGCCGCCCAGCAGGAAGCCCACGGACAGCAGCGAGAAGACGACCTGCACCGACAGCGTGGCCTTGGGGCTCAGCACCCGCAGCGTCAGCAGCGCACACGTGCCGAGGCCCATCACCGCGTACTGCGCCCCGGTGGCCGGCAGCAGCGCGGCCGCCGTGTCCCAGGTGGCGCCCAGCAGTTCGCGGCCCAGCCGGTCCGGCAGCGCGTACAGGGCCGCGCCCCACCCCGCGCCCACCAGCGCCAGCACCCCGCCGAGGCCGAGCGTGGCGCGGACCACCGCGCGCTTGCCGCGGAACCGGCCGAGCAGCGGCGGCCCGAAGGCGTTCGCGGAGTTGAACAGCACGTTCAGCGGCCCGAAGAGAGTGGTCGCACCGCGCAGCGCACCCACCGCCAGCGGGGTGGCCAGCACGCCGAGCCCGAAGACGGCGAGCTGGCTGGAGCCGTTGCCCACGGCGAACTCGACCACGAAGCGGCGCCCCAGGTGACCCCGCCGCAGGTACGGGCGTATGTCCGCCCGCGCGCCCGCCGTGAACGGCCGCAGCAGCCACAGCCCGAGCGCCAGCGCCGGCAGCGCCGACAGGCCCCACACCAGCACCAGCCGGGCCGGCGAGGCCCCCTGGGGCTGCGCGGCCAGCGCGCCGAGCACGCACAGCAGCCGTACGGTGTCGGCGGCCAGCGCCCGGTGCGGCTGGCGCAGGGCGGAGAAGCAGTACCGCAGCCCGTCCTGGCTCAGCACCAGCGGGAGTACGGCGCCCAGGGCGAGGAACGCCCCGCCGGCCGGCCCGGACACGAACAGCCCGGCCGGCACCGTCAGCGCGCCGGCGGCCGCCGAGCCGAGGGCGGTGAACGCCACCGCGGACCGGCACACCGCGCCGGTCCCCGGGCCGCGCTCCAGCACCACGGTCTGGCCGACGTAGGCCATGTTGAGCCCGAGCAGCACGCTGAAGGCCACGTAGACCATCGAGAACGCGGCGAAGCCCTCGGCGGACGACAGCCGCGCGGCCAGCACCAGGACCAGGATGTTGGTCAGGCTGGACGCGGCCTGGTCCAGTACGGACGAGACCACCGCGACCAGCCGGCGGGGCTCACGGGGAGCCCCGCCCGCCGGTCCGTCCGTCCGGGGCCCCGGTATCGCGCCGGGGGCGGCCGTCACCGCTCGCCCGGGCGGACCATGCGCAGGGCGACCGTGTCACTGCCGTCGCCGGGGATGTGCTGCGTCGGGTCCGGCACCCGCTCGGCGTCCCGGACCTGCTCCCGCTCGCGGTCGGCGGCGGACGGCGGCGGCACGTGCTGCCGCCGCGGCGGTGCTGCGGCGGCCGGAGCCGGCTCGGGGCGCCGGCCGGCACCCTTGCCGCCCTTCCGGCCGCCCTTCTTGTCGGCCGGCAGCGCGCTGTGCAGCACCGCGCCCAGCACCGTGCCGCCCGCGCCGCTGATCAGCTCGCGGATGCGGACCAGGTCCGTACGGTGCACCGCACGCGGGGCGCAGACCACCAGGACGCCGTCCACACGGTCGACGAGCGCGAGCGCGTCGGCGTACGACAGGACGGGCGGTGCCAGCACCACCACGGTCGAGTTGGGGGAATCGGCCTCGGAGATCAGGCGGGAGGCCCGCTGCGAGGTCAGGGCGCGGGCGACGTTGCGCACGCGCTCGCCGGGGATCAGGTCGAAGGAGCCGGACTCGCCGGCGTCCACGACGAGCTGGCGGCCGTCGGGCCACTCGGTCTCGGCGGCGCCGGACATCTGGCTGCTCCAGCGCGGCCGGGCACCGGTGTCGGTGCGCAGCTGGCTGGCCAGCACCGGGGTGCGCAGGTCGGCCTCGATCATCAGCACGTCCTTGCCGGTCTCGGCGAAGGAGGCGGCGAGGTTCACCGCGACCGCGGCGGCCGTCTCGCTGGAGCCGCGCGGGGCGACCACCAGCAGCCGTCGCCGGTCGGCGAACCGGGCGTCGTACGCGAGCCGGAAGGCCACCGAGCGGTACTCCTCGGCGAGCCGCGGGTCCGCCTCGCCGGCCGCGAGCAGCGGTCCGCCGCCGGTGCGGTCGCGCGGCAGGTTGCCGAGGACGGGCGCGCGCAGGGCGCGGGCCACGTCGCCGTCGGAGCGGGGCGCGGGGTCGAAGACGAGACGCACCCAGGCCGCGAGGAGGCCGATGGCCAGGCCGACGGCGCCGCCGATCAGCAGCGACATGATCAGACCGGGGCCGTCCGGTGCCTTGGGCGGCGTGGCGGTGTTGGTGATCCGGCCCGGGGACATGTCCAGCGAGCCGAGCTTCTGGATGTCGCCGTCGATGCTGCCCTTGGTGCTGGCCGCCTCGGCCTTCTGGGTGTAGAGCGTGTCCCGGCCGGGGCCGTCGGGCGTCCGGCTGATCTCCTTGTTCAGGTCCTCGATGCGCTCGGCGATGGGCGCGACCTGCCGCTTCTTCGCCTTGACCATGTTGTCCCGCTGGGCCTCGTACGCGGCCTGGCGGTTCTTCAGGTACGCCTCGGTCATCGCGTTGGCCCGCTTGGCGGCCTGCTGCGGCGAGCTCGCGGTGTACGTGAAGCGCAGCACGAGGGTCTGCGGCGGGTTGGTGACCTGCAGGCCCCGGCGCAGGGCGCCGAGCTCGTCGTCGGCCACGCCGAGGTCCTTGGCGGCGTTCTTGGCGACCTCGTTGCCGAGGGCGGCCTGCCGCTCCGAGCCGATGTTGATCAGCTTGTCGGGGGAGGAGCCGTTCGCGTCGAACGGGTTCAGCGCGGGCGCCCGCAGCACCACGTCGGAGCTGGCCACGTACGTGTCGGCGGAGGTGATCCCCAGCCACGCGCCGCCGACCAGGCCGACGCCGATGCCGCCGAGCAGGATCCGCCGGTAGCGGGTCAGCTGCCGGAACTGGTCCCTCAGAAGGTCCGGTTCGTCCTCGCCCGCGGTCACGGCCGCGGCGGGCCGGTTCGTCTCCGTCACGGCAGGGGTCCCCCAAGTGCTTCGTCTATCAGTGCGTCGATCCGGGCCAGGCCCGCCTCGCGGCTGAGGTTCGCGGCCACGTGGCGCGGGCCCGCGGCGCCGAGCTCGTCGGCCGTGACCGGGTCGTCGGCCAGTGCGTGCACGGCCTTGAGCAGGGCGCGCGGGTCCTCCGGTGCCACGAGCACACCGGCGCCCGAGCGCTCGACCTCCTGGGCGGTGCCGCCTTCGGCCGCGACCGACGCGACGACCGGTCGCCCGGCCGCGAAGTAGGAGGTCAGCTTGGACGGCACGCTCATGTCCAGGACGGCCGCGTGCTGCGTGACAGCGAGTACGTCCGCCGCGGCGAGGATATCCGGGAACTTTCCGTCCTCGGCAGGGGGGATGATGTCCAGGTTGGGTACGTCAGCGGACAGTTCGGCCAAAGCGGAACGCTGACTTCCGTCACCCATCAGCACGAAGCGGACCCGCGGGTCCAGCCTGGCCGCCCCCACCAGGACTTCGAGGCCCTGCTTGAGGCCCATGTTGCCGGAGTGCAGCACGACCGTCTGGTTCGGCGCCCAGCCCATGTGGCGGCGGGTCTCGCCGCGGGGCGCCGAAGGGACCTCGACGTGCGACCAGTTCGGGACGAGGCGGATCCGCTTCGGGTCCACCCCCATCGCGACGACCTTGTCCACGAAGGTCTCGTGGATGACGCCGACCAGGGTGGCCCGCTTCAGCGCGTACGCCTCCGCCCTGGCGGCCAGCGCCGCGGCCTTGTCGCCGCCGCTGATCCCGCTCTGCGCGGCGGCCGCGCCCATCAGGTCCTGGACCACCGGGACGTACGGGACCTTCCAGCGCGCGGCGAGCCGGGCGGCCAGCACGCCGCCGGCCAGGCTGGGCATCTGCGCGAGGACCGCGTGCGGCTTCGGCATCCGAGGCGGGGCCACGGCGCCGTGCACCAGGATCGAGCCCTCGAAAGCGGCCCGCTTGACGGCGGTCTGACGGCCCGGGACCGTGTGCCTGCGCCGGTGCACGGTGACGCCCGCGCGCTTCTCGGTGCGCTGGAACGCCCCCTTGTACTGCGGGTCCAGCGACCACGAGGGGTAGTGCGGCATGCCCGCGAAGACGTGGGTGTCATGGCCGAGACCGGCCCAGTGCTCCGCGATCTGCGTGGCGTATGGGCCGATTCCGGCGTGTTCGGGTGCGTAGTTCGTGGACACCAGAAGCAGTGTTCTGCGGCCGGATATGGACACTGAAGGTCCCCTTCCCCCCTGGGTGGCGCGGCCGCCACCCTATTCGTTCACCCGCACGGTGCGGAACGTGCACGCTATCGTCTGATAATCCGCCGCACTGGGGAGTGCGGCCTCTGGGGGGTTATCGATGACGGAGCGAGACATGTCCGAAGCCGGTTCGTCCGTGCGCAAGCCGTACCGGGTCGGCTATGCCCCGGGCGCCTACGACCTGTTCCACATCGGACATCTCAACATCCTCCGCCACGCGCGCAGTCAGTGTGACTACCTGGTCGCCGGAGTGGTCTCGGACGAGATGGCCGAGCTGGCCAAGGGCCGCCGCCCGATGATCCCGCTGGTGGAGCGTCTGGAGATCGTGCGCAGCGTCAAGTACGTGGACGCGGCCTTCGTGGAGACGGTTCCGGACAAGCTGGAGACCTGGAAGCAGGTCCGCTTCGACGTGATCTTCAAGGGCGACGACTGGCGGGGCACGCCCAAGGGCGACAAGCTGGAGGCCGACTTCGCGACCGTCGGCGTGGACGTCGTCTACTTCCCGTACACCGTGCACACGTCCAGCACGCAGCTGCGCCGCGCCCTGGACGCGCTCTCGCAGCCGCTCGCGGCCGAGGCGTCGCTCACCGCCGAACTGCGCTGACCGGCGCCGGAGCCCGGGGACCGGTCCGGACCGGGGCCGCCGTTCCGCAGGCGGCCCGCCGCCCGGCGGACCACCGGGCGGCGGCCCGCCGGGCGGCAGACCGCCGGGCAGCTGCCCGCACCGGGCCCCGGCTCACCGCTTGACGGCGCTCAGCTCCCGGAACCACTTGGCGAGGAAAGCGACCAGGAACAGCACGGCCACCGCGCCGAGCGCCGCGTACGCCCAGCGGAACAGCCCGCCCCCGCCGAGCAGCAGGAACACCAGGCAGAACACTCCGTAGTCCACCGGC
Organism: Streptomyces sp. NPDC101118; assembly: GCF_044759445.1. Lineage (NCBI taxonomy): Bacteria > Bacillati > Actinomycetota > Actinomycetes > Kitasatosporales > Streptomycetaceae > Streptomyces > Streptomyces sp. NPDC101118. The sequence continues at coordinate 377,683 of NZ_JBIVZG010000001.1, forward strand.
AGCAGCGCGACCGCGCGCAGCGTGGACGGCGCCGCCGCGGCACTGCCCGGGGCGGGCTTCGGCTTGAGCTTCTCGGTCAGCAGGCCGCCGAAGAAGGTGACGACGGCGGCGAACTGGAAGCCCAGCGGCACCAGCAGCCAGGCCTCGCCGCCGTCCCCGGATATGCCGTACGCCTCGGGGAAGCGGTAGAAGGCGATCAGCACGCAGGTGTGCAGCGCGGTGAGCTTGGCGCAGTCCACCACGTGGTCCAGCCACTCGCCCGCGGCGCTCCCGCTGCCGCGCAGCCGGGCGAGCTGCCCGTCGGCCGAGTCGAAGGCGAAGCCCACCGCCAGCGCCGCCCAGACCGCGACGCCCAGCCCCCACGACGGCGCGCTCAGCGCGACCGCGGCCACCGCGGCGAAGCTGAACGCGGCGCTCACCAGCGTCACCTGGTTCGGGGTGAGCCCCAGCGCGTACGAGCCCGCAGCCAGGTAGCGCCCGGCCGGCCGGTTCACGAACCGGGAGTAGAGCGACACCCCCTTGGCGGACTTCTGCGCTCCGCGCAGTTCGTGCAGCGCGGTCCCGACTCTGCCCATCGCACCGATCCCCTCGGTAGAACGCGGGTCCGAACCGCCCGCTTCGGCGCACATCATCGCAGGACGAGTCCGTTTTCCTTCACGGGATGTTCACGTACGTCCGGAAGCAGCAGTACGGACAGGTTCGCGGCGGCCACGAGGGCGGCCGCGACCAGCAGCGGCGCGGCGGTCCCCGTCACGGCGGCCAGCGGCGCGGCCACCGCGAGCCCCAACGGCCGTGAGGCGAAGGAGATCAGGGCGTCGAAGGAGCCCACCCGGCCCAGGGCCTCGGCCGGGATCCGGCGCTGCATCTCGGTCTCCCACAGCGGGCTGAGCACGCCGAGCCCGAACATCCCCAGGCAGTAGGCGGTTGCGGTGACCGGCACGGGCAGCCGCAGCGCCAGGGCGACCAGCGGCAGCGCGTACACCGCGGCGCCGACGGCCACCCAGGCCAGCGGGTTGCGGACCGGCAGCCGCCCGGCGGCCCACACGCCGGCGAGCATGCCCACCGTGCCGACCTGGGCGACGACCACCCAGGAGGCCGCGCCGCCCAGGGACTCCACCGCGATCAGCGGCCCCAGGGTGAGCAGCAGTCCGGCCGCCAGGTGCCAGACCCCGTGGGCCAGCACATTGGCCAGGAACCACGGGTGCCGCCGGGTCTCGGCCCACCCCTCGCGCAACTCCGCGACGAAGCCGGTGCGTACGGCCGGGCGCGCGGCACGCGCGGTCCGCAGCCCCCCGAGCGTGAGTGCGGACAGGGTGAACAGGGCGCCGGTCAGCAGCGAGGACCAGCCCGGCCCGACGGCGAGCATCAGGGCACCCGCCGAGGCGGGACCGGCGATCTGGGCCAGCCCGGTGGCCACCCCGAGCCGGGCGTTGACCCGCAGCAGCCGCTCGGGCTCGGTCACCACGGCCACCACCAGCGTGTGGGTGGAGGGCGTGCCGAAGGCCACGGCGGCTCCGGTCACCGCGGCCAGCACGGCGAGTTCGGGCACCCGGACGGGCCCGGCCAGCAGCAGCGCGCCGGTGGCGAACTGGGCGGCGGCCCGCACCAGGTCGGCGGCGAGCACCACCCGCTGGGCCGGGAACCGGTCGGCCGCCACGCCCGCGACGGGCAGCAGGAGCAGCATCGGCAGCAGCTCGCAGGCCAGCACCAGGCCGAGGTCGCCGGCCGAACCGGTGCGGACCACGGCCAGGGTGAGGGTGGTGGGGATCAGCGCGGTGGCGAAGGAGGCGAAGGTGCGGCCCGTGAGCAGCCGCCACGTTCGCGGGGTCATCGTGGTCATGACACGGAAGTTATTTCGGCAGCGAATCATTCGTCAACGAAATAAAAGGGTGCCCGGCGGCCCCGGAACCCCGGCCCCGATAATGGGCCGCATGGAAGAGGAGCCGCCGGGCGAGGACTCGGTCGACCGGCACATCGCCCGCTGGCGCGGCAAGGCGCCCTTCGACGAGCGCGTCGAGGAGATCGTCACCCGCATCCAGATGCTCGCCAAGCACGTGAACCAGGCCAAGGACCGTGCCCTCGCCGAGGTCGGGCTCCAGCTCTTCGAGTACGAGACCCTGCACCGCCTCGCCTCCCGCGGCGCCCCCTGGCGGGCCACGCCCTCCGAGCTCGCCGCCGAACTCCTGCTCTCCCCGGCCGGGATGAGCGGGCGGCTCGACACCCTGGAGAAGGCCGGGCTGGTCCGCCGGCTGCGCGGCACCGAGGACCGGCGCCGGGTGGACGTGGAGCTGACCGAGGAGGGTCACGCCCGCTGGGACGAGGCGATGCGGCTCCGGGGCGTGGCCGAGGACGCGATGGTCGAACCCCTCGGCGCCGACGAGCAGGCCGCCGTATCGGCCCTGCTCAAGCGGATGCTGCTGCGCGTCGAGAACGGCTGAACCCGACCGGTGCCGCGGGGCGGCCGGCTCCGCCCGCCCGCCGTGTGGTTCCCGTAGCCGTAGCCGTAGCCGTAGCCGTAGCCGTAGCCGTAGCCGTAGCCGTAGCCGTAGCCGTAGCCGTAGCTGCGGCCGGCCCGCCCGCACGCGGTGCGGTCAGCTGACCGCCTCGATGGTGAACAGCTGGCCGCCCTTGCCCGCGCAGCGCTCCATCACGGCCTCGGTGCCGGCCTCCCGGCCCGAACCCCTGATGCCCACGCACCCCTGGCCGTCGACGCGGAACACGTACACCCCGTCCTCGCGCGGCCCCGACGGCTCGACGTGGAAGCGGCTGCCCCGCGAGCAGTCGTCCATCGGCTCCAGCAGCCCGGTGCCGCCCGCGCCGTCCGCCTCGGTCAGCGCCCGCAGGCAGCCCTTGCCGTAGTCCGGGTGGTGCCACTGGATCTCGTAGAGGTCCCCGCCCAGCGGGTGGAGCAGGGTGTTCTGCGGTCCGACCGACGCGCACGGGCGCTGTACGGCGACCAGCGGGGTGTACCTCCTGTCGCGCACCCGGCCGTCCGTGAGGCACAGGGACCGTGCCCCCGCCGGATGGATCTGGACCCAGCCGGTGGGCAGGACCGGGTCGGCCGTGCTCCCCGTACCGCTTGCGGGGCCGCTGCCCTCGTCCCCGTCGGAGGCCCCCTGGCCGGCGAGCATCCCGGCGGCGGTGAGGGCGGCCGCGGCCACCACGGCCGCCGCCGCGGTACGCCAGGTCAGCCGCCAGGGCAGGGCCCGCGGCGCTCCGCCCGCCGCCGCCCGCGCGGTGAACTCCCGCCGGGGCGCCGCCTCCGCGGCGGCCGTACCCGTACCCGTGTCCGCCGTACCCGCGCCCGGCGCCCCGGCGCCGGACATCCCCGGAACGGAACCCGGGGCCGGCGCACCGGACGCCAGCGCGGCACCCTCCGTGCCGACAGCACCCTCCGCACCGGACGCACCGATCCCGCCCGGCACGCCCAGGACCCCCGCGGCCACGGACGGCGATGCCGCCGTGGTCCCGGACCCCGAATCCACGGCCTGCTGGCCGGCCAGCCCGGCCCAGGCGCCGACCCACTCGTCCATCCGGTCCGCGTCGCCGCAGGCCCGCACGAACGCGGCCAGCAGCTCCGGCCGCGGCAGCGTCCGCCCTCCCAGCACCCCGGCGAGCGTCGACCGCGGCAGCACGTCGCCGCGCTCCGCCGCCCGCTCCTCCAACTGCCGGTAGGTGTGACCCGAGCGGTCCTTGAGCGAGCGCATGAGGTCGACGAACCCGGCCGCGTCACCCGCCTCGTGGGGTGCGGGCTCCCGGTGGATCTGCTCCATGCGGCTCATCCTGCCCGAGCGGCCTCCCCGGACAAGGCCAGTTCCGGACGTTGCCTCCGCCGGCACGAGGCACAGCGCATATCCGGACACCCGCTGACCAGGCAGGACAGTTGTCCGGCGTCCGGGACAGCCAGAAGGTGTCGTGATTCCGGGCAGCCCGTGTCAATGTCTGTTCCGCGACGAACAGCCGGATACGGCCGCCCCCCGGTCTCCGGCTGGTTCCGTTCCCCCACGAACCCCGGGGTGCCCGCCACACACGGGCACCCCGGCTCGGGGGATCCCCAGCGGACGTCGCCACCGTCGTGGCACGGGGGTCCACGACGGCAGACCTATGGCCCGCCAGGGCCACCGGCAGGGCCGGGCGGACCGCCTCCGGTGCGCGCCTAGACCAGGCTGTCGCGCCAGGCGCGGTGCAGGTCGGCGAACCGGCCGGCGCCCGCGATCAGTTCGGCCGGCGTCCCGTCCTCGACGATCCGGCCCGCGTCCATGACCAGGACCCGGTCCGCGATCTCGACCGTCGACAGCCGGTGCGCGATCACCACGGCCGTCCGGCCCTCCAGGACGGTGCGCATCGCCCGCTGGACGGCCCGCTCGCCGGGCACGTCGAGCGAGCTGGTCGCCTCGTCGAGGATCAGCACCGCCGGGTCGGCGAGCAGCGCCCGCGCGAACGCCACGAGCTGCCGCTGCCCGGCCGAGATCCGGCCGCCCCGCTTGCGCACGTCGGTGTCGTACCCGTCGGGCAGCGCGCTGATGAAGTCGTGGGCGCCGATCGCCTTCGCGGCCTGCTCGATCTCCGCCCGGGTGGCGTCCGGCCGGCCGATGGCGATGTTCTCCGCGACGCTCCCGGAGAACAGGAAGGCCTCCTGCGTCACCATCACCACCCCGCGCCGCAGTTCGGCGGTGGACAGCTCCCTCAGGTCCGTGCCGTCCAGCAGCACCCGGCCCTCGGAGGGGTCGTAGAACCGCGCCAGCAGCTTGGCCAGCGTCGACTTCCCCGCACCCGTCGACCCGACCACGGCGACCGTGCTGCCGGCCGCCAGGCGCAGCCCGAACCGCGGCAGCACCTCGCCGCCCGTGCGGTAGCCGAAGCTCACCCTGTCGAAGACCACCTCGCGGCCCGGGTGGGCACCGTCCCGCGCCGGCAGCTCCCGCGGCGCGGCCGGCTCGGGCACCGACGGCACCTGCGCCAGCAGCCCGGCGATCTTCTCCAGGGACGCGTAGGCCGACTGGTACGCACTCAGGAACATCGCGAGCTGGTCGATGGGCTCGTACAGCCTCCGCAGGTACAGCACGCAGGCCGCCAGCACGCCCAGGTCGAGCGAGCCGGTCGCCACCCGGTACCCGCCCCACAGCACGATCGCCGCCACCGCGGTGTTGGCGGTCAGCCGGGAACGGACCACGTAGCGGGCCATCTCCACCAGCGCGTCGCCGTTCCGCACCTCCAGGTCGCGGTTGAGCGTACGGAACTCCGCCTCGTTCGCCCGCTCGCGCCGGAACACCCGCACCGGACGGATTCCGTTGAGCGTCTCGGCGAACTTCACGATCACCGAGGCCGTGGCCGTGGACCGGGCCGAATAGATGACCTGCGAGCGGCGCCGGTAGCGGCGCACGAAGAAGGCGAGCGGTCCGAAGCTGGCCACCGCGACCGCGCCGAGCCCCAGGTCCAGCCAGAGCAGCATCGACCCGATGAACACGAAGGACAGCAGCATCGACAGCAGTTCCTGGAGCCCCTCGCTGAGCAGCTCCCGCAGCGACTCCACGTCCGTGGTGGACCGGGAGATCAGCCGCCCCGAGGTGTAGCGCTCGTGGAAGTCCACGCTCAGCGCCTGCGCGTGGCGGAAGATCCGGCCCCGCAGGTCGAGCAGCACGTCCTGGTTGACCCGAGCCGCCGTGCGGATGAAGCCGTACTCGAAGACCCCCGAACCCAGCGCGCACACCAGGTAACCCGAGGCCACCGCGAGCAGCGGACCGTGGTCGCCGGCCCGCACCGCGGGCACCCCGCGGTCGATCGCGTACGCGACCAGCAGCGGCCCGGCCTGCCGCGCGGCCTGCTGGAGCACCAGCAGCAGCCCGGCCAGCGCCACCGTCCCGCGCCGCGCGGCCACCAGGTCCCGCAGCAGCGCCCGCGTCGCACCCGGCGGCGCGTCCAGCTCGTCCCGGTCGAAGGCGTCGCCCTCCGGCACCGCCGTCATCGTTCGTCCCCCTCTGCCCCGAAGGGCCCCGTACCCGACATCAGCCAGGCGTACTCGGCGTTGTCACGCAGCAGTTCCTGGTGCGTGCCCACGGCGGTGACCCGGCCGCCGGACAGCAGCGCCACCCGGTCGGCCAGCAGCACCGTCGACGGGCGGTGCGCCACCACCAGCGCGGTGGTGTCCGCCAGCACCTGCCGCAGCGCGGCCTCGACCAGTGCCTCGGTGTGCACGTCCAGCGCGGACAGCGGGTCGTCCAGCACCAGGAAGCGCGGGCTGCCGGCCACCGCCCGGGCCAGTGCGAGCCGCTGCCGCTGGCCGCCGGACAGGCTCAGGCCCTGTTCGCCGACCTGCGTCTGCGCCCCCTCCGGCAGTTCGTGCACGAAGCCGGCCTGCGCGGTCTCCAGGGCGCGGGTCAGCTCGGGCCCGCCCATCAGGACGTTCTCCGCCACGCTCGCCGAGAACAGGGTGGGTTCCTCGAAGGCCACCGACACCAGCGACCGCAGCCGCTCGCGGGGCATCGCGGTGATGTCCTCGCCGTCCAGCGTGATCCGTCCGGAGTCCGCCTCGTGCAGCCGCGGTACGAGCGCGGTCAGCGTGGTCTTGCCGCTGCCCGTGGCGCCGACCAGCGCCATCGTCTCGCCCGGCCGGACGTGCAGGTCGATGCCGTCCAGCACGGGCAGCGAGCCGGGCTCCGCGTCCGGGTACCGGAAGCTGACGCCCTCGAAGCGCAGCCCGTCCTCGCGGGGGCCGGCCCCGTCCCGGGCGCTCTCGCCCCGGGCGCTCTCGCCCCGGCCGCTCCCGTCCCGGGCGTCCTCGCCCCGCACGTCCCCGCCCTTGATCTCCTCGACCCGGCCCGCGGTGTCGTCCTCGCGGTCCGCGTCCATCGCCTCGAAGAACCGCTCGGTGGCCGTCGCGGCCTCCTGGCTCATGGCGAGCAGGTAGCCGATGGACTCCACCGGCCAGCGCAGCGCCAGCGCCGTGGAGAGGAAGGCCACCAGCGTGCCGGCCGTCAGGTCCCCGTCCGCGACCCGCACCGCGCCGAGCACCAGGGCCGCGCCGATCGCCAGCTCGGGCAGGGTCGTGATGACCCCGGAGATGTTCGCCAGCAGCCGGGCCTTGGCCAGTTCCGTGCCGCGCAGCTGCCCGGACAGCTCCCGGAAGGCCCGCGCCTGGCTGCGGTGCCGGCCGAAGCCCTTGACGATCCGGATGCCGAGGACGCTCTCCTCCACCACCGTGGTCAGGTCGCCCACCTGGTCCTGGGAGCGGCGGGCCACCAGCGAGTACCTCGCCTCGAACATCCCGCACAGCAGCACCAGGGGCACCACGGGAGTCAGCAGCACCAGCCCCAGGGTCCACTCCTGCGCCAGCAGGATCACGCAGCCCACGGCCACGGTGACCCCGTTGACGACGAGGAAGGTCAGCGGGAAGGCGAGGAAGAGCCGCAGCAGCATCAGGTCCGTGGTCCCGCGCGACAGCAGCTGCCCGGACGCCCACCGGTCGTGGAACGCCACCGGCACCCGCTGGAGGTGCGCGTACAGGTCCGCCCGCATGTCGGCCTCGACGCGCGACAGCGGCCGGGCCACCAGCCAGCGCCGGAAGCCGAACAGCAGCGCCTCGACGACCCCGAGCGCCAGCACGGCCAGCGCGCCGAGCCACACCCCGCGGGTGTCGCCCGCGGCAACCGGGCCGTCGACCAGCCACTTCAGGACGAGCGGGATGACCAGCCCGACGCACGAGGCGACGATCGCGATGAACACGGCCAGCAGCCAGCGCCCCCTGACCGGCCGCACGTACGGCCACAGGCGCAGCAGCGTGCGGACCGCCGACCGCTCGGGCGGCGCCGGATCAGGGGAAGTGGCCCCGGCCGGGGCGTCGGACGGGGCTGCTGGGGAGGCATCGAGGGCAGACATCAGGGGCGAGCCTACGGATCGCTCCTGACAGGGGACAGCGAATATCGGGCCTCACCCGGTCACCCGCCACAGCAGCACCGACCGCGCCGGAACCGTCACCGCCGCACCGCCCCGGTGGCGGTCGCCCGGGGCCTCCGCCTGGTCCTCCCGCGAGGTGTCCACCACCAGTTCGTACCCCGAGGCCCAGGGCGGCCCGGGCAGGGTCCAGGACAGCGGCCGGTCACCCGAGTGCAGCAGGGCGAGGAAGCTGTCGTCCGTCACCTTCCGGCCGCGCGCGTCCCGTCCGGGGATGTCCCGGCCGGACAGGAACAGGCCCACCGCCGCCGCCGGCGCGTACCAGTCCCGCTCCGTCATCTCCGTACCCGCGGGCGTGAACCAGGCCAGGTCCCGCAGCCCGTCCGCCTCCTGGGGCCGCCCCGAGAAGAAGGCCCGCCGCCGCAGCACCGGGTGGGCCCGGCGCAGTCCGGTCAGCCGGGCGGTCAGCGCGCACAGCTCCCGCCAGCCCGGGTCCTCCAGCAGCGACCAGTCCACCCAGCTCACCGCGTTGTCCTGGCAGTACGCGTTGTTGTTGCCGCCCTGGGTACGGCCCATCTCGTCGCCCGCCGTCAGCATCGGCACGCCCGTGGACAGCAGGAGGGTGGTGACCAGGGCGCGCAGCCGGCGACGCCGCAGCGCGGCGATCCGGGCGTCGTCCGTCTCGCCCTCCGCGCCGGAGTTCCAGGACCGGTTGTCGTGCGTGCCGTCCCGGTTGTCCTCGCCGTTCGCCTCGTTGTGCTTGTGCTCGTAGCTCACCAGGTCGCGCAGGGTGAAGCCGTCGTGGGCGGTGACGAAGTTGACCGACGCGTACGGGCGCCGGCCGCCCCACGCGTACAGGTCGCTGGACCCGGACAGCCGGTACCCGAGGTCCCGCACGTCGGGCAGCGCTCCCCGCCAGAAGTCGCGCACCGCGTCGCGGTAGCGGTCGTTCCACTCGGTCCACAGCGGCGGGAAGGCCCCCACCTGGTAGCCGCCCGAGCCCACGTCCCAGGGCTCGGCGATCAGCTTCACCCGGCGCAGCACCGGGTCCTGCGCGATCACCGCGAGGAACGGCGAGAGCATGTCGACGTCGTGCATGGACCGGGCGAGGGCCGCCGCCAGGTCGAAGCGGAAGCCGTCCACCCCCATCTCGGTCACCCAGTACCGCAGGGAGTCGGTGATCAGCCGCAGCACGTGCGGACGGCCCGCGTGCAGGGTGTTCCCGCAGCCGGTGTAGTCGGCGTAGCGGCGCTGGTCCGACTGGAGCCGGTAGTAGCCGCGGTTGTCGATGCCGCGCAGCGAGAGGGTGGGGCCCAGCTCCCCGGCCTCCGCCGTGTGGTTGTAGACCACGTCGAGGATCACCTCGATGCCGGCCGCGTGCAGCGCCCGCACCATCCGCTTGAACTCGCCCACCTGCTGCCCGGCCGTCCCGGAGGCCGAGTAGCCCGCGTGCGGGGCGAAGTAGCCGATCGAGTTGTAGCCCCAGTAGTTGCGCAGGCCCCGGCGCAGCAGGTGGTCCTCGTGCGCGAACTGGTGCACCGGCAGCAGCTCCACCGCCGTCACCCCGAGCCGCGTCAGGTGGGCGACGGCCGCGGGGTGCGCCAGCCCGGCGTAGGTGCCGCGCAGCTCGGGCGGGATCTCCGGGTGCCGCATGGTGAAGCCGCGTACGTGCAGCTCGTAGATGACCGAATCGGCCCACGGGGTCTTGGGCCGTACGTCGTCCGACCAGTCGTCGTCGTCATGGACCACCACGCCCTTCGGGACGTACGGGGCCGAGTCCCGGTCGTCGCGGACGGTGTCGGCGATGTACTGCTGGGGCCAGTCGCGGACGTGTCCGTACACCTCGGGCGGCAGCGAGAAGTCGCCGTCCACCGCACGGGCGTATGGGTCGAGCAGCAGCTTCGCCGGATTGAACCGGGCCCCGGTCCACGGGTCCCAGCGCCCGTGCACCCGGAAGCCGTATCGCTGGCCCGGCCGCACGCCCGGCACGAAGCCGTGCCAGATCTCGTGCGTCAGCTCGGGCAGCGCGCAGCGCGTCTCGGTGACCACGCCGCCCTGCTCGTCGAAGAGGCACAGCTCCACCGCCTCCGCGCCGCCCCCCGCCCACAGCGCGAAGTTCGTGCCCGCCACCCCGTCCGGGCCCACCCGGTACCGCGCCCCCAGCGGGGTCGGCGCCCCCGGCCACACCGCCGGCCCCGGCACGGCGGGCGCCGCGCGCCGGGACCCCGGCTCCGCACGCCGCCGCTCCCCGGGCCGCCGTTCCTCGGGCCGTCCGTCGTCGCGGCGGCCGTCCCGCACCTCCTCCCGTACCGCTCCGTTCACCCGCGGCACGGGCGAGGACTGTCCGCCCCGCGCCGCTGCCGCCGCCTCCCGCTCCGCTGCGCTCGACACTCTCCGGCCTCCCGCGGCTCTGGGTACCCGCGGAGGGGACGCGGCGTCCCGGCCGCGTCCCGCCCCCGTCTGGTCCTTCTCCCTGTCATGCCCGCAACTCGCCCCGCACTCACGTTTCCCCCGGAGGGCCGCGGTCGTTGGGACGGTCGTGAGAGATGCGAAGAGGCGGGCAGGGGCGGGCTTGGCCGCCGTGGTGGCCTGGGCGGGGCTGGTGGCCGTACTGGCCGGGTGTTCGGGTTCCACGGGAGCCGGGGGCGTCGAGGTCGAGCTGCCGGGCAAGGCCCTGGCGCCCCACGAGGCCATCCGGGTCACCCCGGCGGACGGGGCCAAGGGGGTGCCGGCCGACGGTCCGCTGACCGTCACCGTGCCCGAGGGCCGGCTGGAGCGGGTGGTGGTCACCAAGGTGGAGGACGCCCAGGAGGAGCCCGTACGCGGCGCCATCGCGGCGGACGGGCTGAGCTGGAGCCCGGACCCCGCGGCCGGACGGCTCGCGCTGGCCGCCAAGTACACCGTGGACGCCGTGGCCCTCGACGGCCACAACCGCCGCCAGGCCCGGCACACCAGCTTCACCACCTACGTGCCCGAGGAGCGCTTCATCGGCTACTTCAAGCCCGAGAACCGCTCCACCGTCGGCACCGGGATGATCGTCTCCTTCAACTTCAACCGCTCCATCGAGAACCGGGCCGAGGTCGAGCGCGCCATCACGGTCACCTCCGAGCCGCCGGTCGAGGTCACCGGGCACTGGTTCGGGGACGACCGGCTGGACTTCCGGCCCCGCGAGTACTGGAAGCCCGGCACGCAGGTGACCGTGGAGATGGCGCTGCGGGACGTCGAGGGCGCCCCCGGCTCGTACGGCATCCAGAACAAGACCGTCCGCTTCACCGTGGGCCGCTCCCAGATCTCCACCGTGGACGCGGCCGCGCACACGATGGTGGTGCGGCGCGGCGGCGAGGTGCTGTCCACCGTCCCGATCAGCGCCGGTGCCCCCAAGACGACCACCTACAACGGGAAGATGGTCGTGATGGAGATGTTCGACGTGACCCGGATGAACGGGCAGACCGTCGGGTTCGGCGGCGAGTACGACATCCCCGACGTCCCGCACGCCATGCGGCTGACCACCTCCGGCACCTTCCTGCACGGCAACTACTGGGCCTCCCCGGACACCTTCGGCTCGCTGAACACGAGCCACGGCTGCGTGGGCCTGCGGGACGACAAGGGCGGCGGCTCCGACACCCCGGCCGGCTGGTTCTTCGACCGCTCCCTGATCGGCGACGTGGTCGAGGTCGTCAACTCCAAGGACAAGACCGTCGCCCCCGACAACGGCCTGGGCGGCTGGAACCTCTCGTGGGCGGACTGGGTCGCCGGATCGGCCCTCACCTGAGAGTGATTGTCTGACCGGAATGCCGTAGCGGGGGAGTGTCGTCCGGCCGTCCCCGCCGGCTCCCGTCCACCCTGACCCAGGACGGGACGAGCCGCAGGCAACGGACGGAGAGCCATGACCCCGAGGACGGTCCCCGGAAGGACAGCCGCCGCACGGACGGCGGGGCTGCGGGCGCTCGGCCTCGCGGCCGGCGCCCTGCTGGCCGCCGCGCCCCCGGCACCCGCCGCCTGCCCGGGGCCGGACGGGCCCGGCACCGGCGGCCCCGCCCCGGCGGTGGCCCCGGCCGCCGTCCTGCCCCCGGGCGGACAACCGGCCGCCGGCCCCCTGGTCCAGCCCGGCCGCCCGGCCGGCGGGCCCGAGGAGCAGCCCGGTCAGCCGGCCGGCCGGCCCGGGGTCCAGCCCGGCGGCCCGCCGGCCGGACAGCCCGCCGGCCCGGCCACCCCCGCGACACCCGCCGGCCAGGCCACCCCCGCGACACCCGCCGGCCAGGCCGCCTTCGCCGGCACCGTCCGCGTGGTCGCGAGCGACGCCAAGAACGGCGACCGCGTGCCCGGCTCCGTCTTCGAGCTGTGGGCCGAGAGCAACGGCAAGGCCGGCCTCCAGACCCGCGAGCCGGGCCCCGACCGGGAGGTCCTGCCGGACTGCTCCACCGACGACAACGGCATCTGCGAGTGGACCGCCCTCCCCAAGAGCGACTACTACGTCCGCTCCGTCGACATCTCCGAGGGCTACGAACTGCCCGACCAGACGGTCAAGGGCCCGGTGCGGCTCGGCAGCGGCAGCGCCCCGCCCAAGCTGGTCCGGGTCTACTTCTCGCACCCGCGCACCGAACCCATCGAGAGCGACGGCGAGGACGCCCGCAGGACCCCCGCCCGCTGAACCGCCCGGCCACCGTCACCGGTTCGGCCGTCACCGCTTCGGACCACCCGCCCCGGCGCCGCGGCCGGACGTGCGCAGACACTGGACTGGACACCCCGTTCCGTGTTCAGCAGGGGGGACGAGGAGGACGGCTTGACTTCCCGGATAGCCCTGGCAGGGGCCCTGGCCCTCGCGGCACTCACCCTCATCCCGGCCGCCCCGGCCCTGGCGGACGGGGCCACCGGCCCCGCCCCGGCCGCCGGCTCCGCCCCGGCCCCCTGCCGGGCGCGCACCGGCCCGTACCAGCGCCCGATGGAGGCGTACCTGGGCCGCACCGTCGACGGCCGCCAGTCCACCGCCGACTGCGAGGCCATCAGGGGCTTCCAGCAGCAGCAGCGCCTGGAGCCCGCCGACGGCTACGCGGACCTCGCCACGTACCGCACCATGACCGCCCTCAAGGCCCGCAAGGACCCCAACGCCGCGGGCCGCTGCCCGGTCCGCGAGCACCGCGTCACCTGCATCGACATGGACCGCCAGCTGCTGTGGGTGCAGACCGGCAAGAAGATCGTCTTCGCCCCCGTGCCCATCCGCACCGGACGCGACACCCAGGAGACCCGGTCCGGCTGGCACGAGGTGTACTGGCGCAACATCGACCACAAGTCCAGCCTCTACGACAACGCCCCCATGCCCTACGCCCAGTTCTTCGACGGCGGCCAGGCGCTGCACGGCCGGCTCGACGACCTCTACGACGGCGGCGGCAGCGCCGGCTGCGTCAACCTGTTCCTCTCCGACGCCAAGGCCCTGTGGAACCTGCTCGGCGTCGGCGACCGCATCTACGTGTGGGGCACCAAACCGGGCACCGCGGACTGACCCGGGCTCCGGTCTCCCCCGGAGCCCCTCCCCGTCCGGCCGGTTGGGACGGAACGGTGACACGGCCGTGTCCGATCGTCACCCTCCGGTGTGGTTACCTTGCGCCAAGCGCGCGACTGTCCGCGCGCGGGGGACAGGGGACCTGGGGAGAAGAACAGCGTGAACGTGCAGCCGATACCGGGGGAGTCGCGCACGCGGCGGGGCCGTGCCCGCACCGGACTGTCCGCCCTTGTGCTGGGGGCGGCCCTGCTGCTCACCTCGGCGTGCAGCGGCGGAGCCGCGGGCGGCAAGGGCGGTGACGACCCGAAGGGCGGCGGCGCCGGCAAGAGCGGTACGGAGGCCTCGCAGGCCGTCGTCACCATCACTCCGGCCGACGGCGCCAAGGAGGTCGCGACCAGCGGCATCCTGAAGATCACCGCGGCCAACGGCAAGCTCACCACGGTCACCGTGGCCGACACCAAGGGCAACCCCGTCGAGGGCAAGCTCGCCGCCGGCGGGGCCAGCTGGGAGCCCGAGCGCCACCTGGGCGCCGCCACCGAGTACAAGGTGCACGCGGTCGCCAAGGACAGCGCCGGCCGGGAGTCCGCCAAGGACATCACCTTTACGACGCTCACCCCGAAGAACACGTTCGTCGGCCACTACACCCCCGAGGACGGGTCCACCGTCGGCGTGGGCATGCCGGTGTCCATCAACTTCACCCGCGGCATCACCAACCCCGAGGCCGTGGAGAAGGCCATCACCGTCACCGCCGAGCCGTCGGTGCCGGTCGAGGGCCACTGGTTCGGCAACGACCGGCTCGACTTCCGCCCGGAGAAGTACTGGGCGGCGGGCACCAAGGTCACCGTCAAGCTCAACCTCGACGGCGTCGAGGGCCGGAAGGGCGTGTACGGCAAGCAGACCCGCACGGTGAGGTTCACCATCGGCCGCTCCCAGGTCTCGACGGTCGACGCCAAGTCCCACCGCATGACGGTGGTCCGCGACGGCCAGGTCCTGAAGAACGTCCCGATCACCGCGGGCGCCCCGTCCACCACCACGTACAACGGCCAGATGGTGATCAGCGAGAAGTACAAGGTGACCCGGATGAACGGCGCCACCGTGGGCTTCGGCGGCGAGTACGACATCAAGGACGTCCCGCACGCGATGCGGCTGTCCAACTCCGGCACCTTCGTGCACGGCAACTACTGGGCCCCCGGCTCCACCTTCGGCAGCGAGAACGTCAGCCACGGCTGCGTGGGTCTGCGCGACGTGCGCGGCGCCTGGGACGAGAAGGCCCCGGCGGCCTGGTTCTTCGACAACTCGATCATCGGCGACGTGGTGGTCGTGAAGAACTCCAAGGACAAGCAGATCGCCCCGGAGAACGGCCTCAACGGCTGGAACATGCCGTGGTCGGAGTGGGTTTCCTGACACTCCCGGGCGCTTGCCCCCACCCCGTTAACGGGCACTAACCTGCCCGTATGACCATCTCTCTCGAAGTCTCCGAAGGCGTCGGCACCATCCTGCTGAACCGCCCGCCGATGAACGCGCTGGACATCGCCACGCAGGACGCCCTGCGCGAGCTGGCCGAGGAGGCGACGGCCCGGACCGACGTCCGGGCCGTCGTGCTCTACGGCGGCGAGAAGGTGTTCGCCGCCGGCGCGGACATCAAGGAGATGCAGACGATGGACCACGCGGCCATGGTCGCCCGGTCCCGCGCGCTGCAGGACTCCTTCACCGCCGTGGCCCGGATCCCCAAGCCGGTGGTCGCGGCCATCACCGGGTACGCGCTCGGCGGCGGCTGCGAGCTGACCCTGTGCGCCGACTACCGGATCGCCGCCGACAACGCCAAGCTCGGCCAGCCGGAGATCCTGCTCGGCCTGATCCCGGGCGCCGGCGGCACCCAGCGCCTGGCCCGCCTCGTCGGCCCGTCCAAGGCCAAGGACCTCATCTTCACCGGCCGCATGGTCAAGGCGGACGAGGCGCTCGCCCTCGGCCTGGTGGACCGTGTCGTCCCGGCCGCCGAGGTGTACGAGCAGGCGTTCGCCTGGGCCGCGAAGCTGGCCCAGGGGCCGGCCATCGCCCTGCGCGCCGCCAAGGAGTCGGTGGACGGCGGCCTGGAGGCCGACATCGACACCGGCCTGACCATCGAACGCAACTGGTTCTCCGCGCTGTTCGCCACCGAGGACCGCGAGATCGGCATGCGCAGCTTCGTCGAAGAGGGCCCGGGCAAGGCGAAGTTCGTCTGAGCCACCCCGCGCCACCCCTGGGAGTGGATTAGGCGGGACTTAAAGAAACCTTAAGAACTCGTGGAGATCCACTCACGGTGATGATCGTTGAACGGTGAGTCATTGCAGGTCAGCGCCTGTTTCGCGATGTGAAGCTTGCCTTTGGCACATGCCAAAGACCTCCTCGGAACGCGTCGTTCCGAGGAGGTCTTTTCGCTGGGAACGGCACGCGGGAAGGGTCCGGCCCTCCATGATGGGTGCATGGCGGGCCTGGAGGGTGTGGAGCAGCCGCGGCAGCGCGAAAGCGCTTCCGCCGTACGTCTTTCGGCGGCCCTGGAGGACGAACAGGGGCTGCGGGCGCTGGAGTTGTACGGCAATCCCACCGAGGCGGAAGTGACACTGCCGTCCCGACCGGAATCCGCGTCGACCGCCCGCCGGCTGACCCAGTGCGTGGTGGTCCGCCAGTGGGGGCTCTCGCCCCAGGTGGCCGAGCACGCGGTGCTGCTGGTCTCCGAACTCGTGGGCAACGCCGTCCGTCACACCGGGGCCCGCTCCTTCGGCCTGCGGATGCTGCGGCGGCGCGGCTGGATCAGGATCGAGGTGCGCGACCCCTCGCGCGGCCTGCCGTGCCTGATGCCGGTGCACGAACTCGACGAGAGCGGCCGCGGCCTCTTCCTGGTCGACAAGCTCTCCGACCGCTGGGGCGCCGACCTGTTACCCCGCGGCAAGAACACCTGGTTCGAAATGCGAGTGGCCGACCGCCACCCCGGCTAGTGCTCTGACCGCATAGGTTCGCCGGGTCGGCGGCGTCTGTCCTCGGACCGGCTGGACTCGGTGTGGGAACAAATGTGAGTGGTCACAGAGCCGATCAAACTAGGCTCCCGGCATGTCTGGTCCGACGTTGGTGATCGAGTTGGCGGAGCCGCTCTCCCCGGCTGCGCTGCGGGAGTTCCGCACGTTGATCGCGGGGCTCTCCTCCCACTTCGACGAGAAGCGGCCCGGGTTCTTCGATGTCAACGTGCCCGCAGAGCGACTGGGCGTCGAGGACAGGCGAGAGGGGGACTGGCGAAAGCCGTTCCCGCTTCCACTCCTCGGCAACGCCACCGCGAACGAGGAGCTCACGGCCCTGGTGGGATTCAATCCGCAGCGCGAGGACTGGCGTCGGCCCTTCCTGGTCTACTTGATGGGTCCGGGTGCCGGCGACGAGAGCACCTTCGAGGCCGAGCACGCGGACGAGCCCGAGGTGGAGATCGTCCTCGGCTTCAGACCGACCCACGCCGTCAATGTCAGTGCCGGCTGCAATCACAAGATCGACCACGTGACCACGGCTCTGCTGACTGCCGCTGTCATGGACGTCATCGGAGGCGTGGCCAAAGCAGAGCTGGTGGACGGACAGGCGTCGGTTGTTGCTGGCCTTCCAGGGGTATTGGGGATCGCGGACGACGACTGGATGGCGCTGGGGACGGCGGAGTTCCTGCGGGCCTGGGCTGCGCACCCCGCCTTCCGCCTGGTCAAGTAGCACAGGCAGATCCGCGGCGGAGACGGTGCTGTGACCTGGAACGTTCGCCAGTTCGCCTGATCATGCGGCGAGAGCGGTCGGCCGCCCCAGCGGATGTCTTTCTCGCTGCGGATGCGGGCGCGTTCCTTGAGCTCGGCGGCCAGGTCCCGGTGGCGGGCGTCGGCGTTGCGCCGGCGGAGGCAGGTGTGCAGGGCTCGGGTCTGCACGGTGTGGTTGGGGTGGTGAGAGTTGGCGATGGTGAACTGCCTCAGCGGTCCGAAGGGCGCTTCGAGGGGGGGCGCCCAGGAGGCGTAGGTCGGGGTGAGACACAGCTCGACCTCGCAGTGTCCTCGTCGGCCTGGACCACTGGGCGATCACCGGCACCCGGATTCCGCCTGCCGAGGCCATCAGCGTCATCGCCCGCCGGTAGCGAACCGAACTGGTGCTGCCCCGGCGCACGATCTGCTGCAGCTTCTGCCCCTCCTGATCGGTAAGTCTGCGCACGCGGACGGGCTCGGCCACCGCGCCTCCAGCGGTCGGATCGGACGTCACCGCCCTTCCAACCGCTACGACTGCCGACCCGGCGAACCCATGCGGCTACGGCACTGGCTCCGGCACGGGGCCCCGCTCAGGTGTGGCCGGTCGCGGTCGGTGACCGCGGCGAGTGGGCCGGCGGCGCGGAGCACCGTGTCGAGGACGCGTTCCGGCTCGGCGGCGTAGCAGTTGGCGAACCACGCCATGTTCGCCTCGACCACCGCCCAGCCGCCGTCGGTGAGCCGGCCGATGTCCAGGCACACGGCGCTGGGCAGGCCGGAGGCGGTCGCGTCGATGACCGTACGGGCGAACGCGCGGCTCGCGGCGTCCAGCGGCGCCGGGTCGAGGCGCCCGTGCACGGCGTAGCGGCTGCCGGTGACGACTTCGCCGTCGAGGACGAACAGCCGGTACTCCGCGGCGAACTCCACCACGTCGCTCACCAGGACCGGCGTGGAGCCGTCGAGCCCGGCGGGCAGGCTGGTCCCGTCGTCGTGGACCGCCGCGGGCAGCCGGGAGATCTTGGCCGAGGGCGGCTTCACGAAGCACCGTTCCCGCAGCGCGCGGGCCTCGGCGAGGGTGGTGAGCCGTACGGTGCGCCGCAGGAGGTCGCCCGGTACCCGCGTCAGCCAGTCGTCGGCCGGTTCGAGCAGCCCGAGGCCCAGCGGGCCGGCGAGGCGTGCGGCCGCCCGGGGGCCGCCGTACCAGTGCACGCTGCGTCCTTCCGCGCTCGCCGCGCGCCCGGTCACGTCGTATCCGCGCCGGGCCGCCGCGCCGGCGACGAGTTCGGCGGTGGAGGTGCGGGGTGCGGCCAGGAGCAGCACGGGCCGGGAGCGGTCGTCCATTCCGGTGAGCCTAGCGAGCCCGGCCGAACGGCCGGCCGCGGATACGCAGAAGCCCCCTGTCGCCGGGGTGGGGCGCTGCGGGGGCTTCGTGAGTGCGCCGAGGACCGGAAGGGGTGTGGTCCTCGGCGGCAGGCGACCTCGCTCGGGTCAACGGGAAGTCGTGGCTCCGACTATGTCAGAAGAGGCCTCGGATGCCAAAAGTCCCGAAACAGGACATAAGTGTGTAAGTAGTAAGAGTTTCCACCTAAATCCTAGGTGAGTTGGGCCACGTGCCTCGTAATCGATGAATAAGTATCGGTACGGGCGAGAGAATCCTTGATTCTTTAGGGGGTGGATGCCTTTCTGGGTGGGGCCGTCGGACGTCCTGAATTGGGTCAATCGTTATCTTTGGTGCGCATTGCCCCTTAAATGGGCTGGTGGTTTCCTCACCGGACCGTCGCGACGCCCTGCGGGCCGCCGCCGCCGCGCTCGCCGCGGGGGCCCTCACCTCCTGCGGGGACGGCCGCCCCGCCCCGGCCCGCCCGAGCGCCCGCCAGGCCGCCGCCCCCCAGCCCCGCAGCACCCCCGCACCGGCACCCCGCTCCCTCCCCGGCCTGCCGGCCCAGATCGAGCACGGCCCCCGCGGAGCCGCCCGTGTCGCCCTCACCTTCCACGGCAACGGCGATCCCGCCACCGCCCACGCGGTGCTGCGCGAGGCCGAGCGGGCGGACGCGCGGCTGACCGTACTGGCCGTCGGCACCTGGCTCGACGCCCATCCCGCACTCGCCCGGCGGATCCTCGACGGCGGCCACGAACTCGGCAACCACACCCAGCGCCACCTCGACGTCTGCGCCATGCCCGAGGCCGAGGCGTACGCCGAGATCACCGCCTGCGCCGACCGGCTCCGCCGCCTCACCGGATCCATCGGCAGCTGGTTCCGCCCCTCGCGGGCCCGCCACGCCACCCCCCTCGTCCAGCGGCTGGCCGCCAGGGCCGGGTACCCGCACGTCCTCTCGTACGACGTGGACTCCCTCGACTTCACCTCTCCCGGTGCCGCGGCCGTCATCCGCAACGTCATCGGGACGGTCCGCAACGGATCGGTGGTGAGCCTGCACCTCGGCTACGCGGACACGGTCGACGCGCTGCCCGCCCTGCTCGAAGAACTCGCGCGCCGGGGACTGCGCGCGGTGACCACCACGGAGCTGCTGACCCCATGACCACCCTCCTCACCAGGAAGACCGCCGCCGCGCTGGCCGGCCTCGCCCTCGCCGCCCTGGCCGGGTGCGCCTCACCGGCCGAGAAGGGCGGGCCCGAGGCGGTCGGCTCCAAAGGCCCCGCCCGGCCCGCGAAGGCGGTACCCGCGGCGCCCCCCGGACTGGCCGGGATGCCGCCCCTGCTCGACCCGGCAGACGTCTACGCCGCCGACCGGCCCGGCAAGCTCTCGCCCGTGGTCAAGGACTTCCCCTCCCGGGTCTACGTCCCGAACACCACCTCCAACACGGTCTCGGTGATCGACCCGGTCACGTACAAGGTCGTCGACACCATCCCCGTCGGCGTCCAGCCGCAGCACGTGGTGCCCTCCTGGGACCTGAAGACCCTCTGGGTCAACAACAACCGGGGTCACACGCTCACCCCCATCAACCCCGCGACGGGCGAGGCGGGCAAGCCGGTCGAGGTGCACGACCCGTACAACCTGTACTTCACGCCCAACGGCAGGTACGCGGTGGTCATGGCCTCGATGGACCGCGAGCTGGTCTTCCGCGACCCGCACACCATGGACAGGGTCAAGACCGTGCCCGTGAGCTGCTACGGGGTCAACCACGCCGACTTCTCGGCGGACGGCCGCTACTTCATCGTCTCCTGCGAGTTCTCCGGCGAGCTGCTCAAGGTCGACACCGAGAAGATGGAGGTCGTCGGCCAGCAGAAGATCCCCTTCGAGGGCGCCATGCCCCAGGACGTGAAGATCTCCCCGGACGGCAAGACCTTCTACGTCGCCGACATGATGGCGCACGGCATGTGGGTCCTGGACGGCGAGAAGTTCACCACCCCCACCCTGCTGCCCACCGGCAAGGGCTGCCACGGCCTCTACGTCAGCCGCGACTCCCGCGAGATGTACATCTCCAACCGCGGCGAGGGCACGATCTCGGTCTTCGACTTCCCGAAGAACCGGCTCACCAAGAAGTGGGTGCTGCCCGACGGCGGCAGCCCCGACATGGGCGGCGTCTCCGCGGACGGCAAGGTCCTGTGGCTCTCCGGCCGGTACAACGGCGAGGTGTACGCCGTCGACACCGCCACCGGCAAGCAGCTCGCCCGCATCCCGGTCGGCGGCGGCCCGCACGGCCTGGCGGTCTACCCGCAGCCCGGCCGCTACTCGCTCGGCCACACCGGGATCTTCCGGTAGGGACCCCGCGGGCGCTGCCGTCCCCCGGGGTGCCGGGACCGCGCGGGGGGTCGCTAACCTTGCCCGGTCTAACAAGCACCAGCAAAGGGGTGGATCCCAGTGGCGGACATCGAGAGCGCACGCGAGACCTTCGGCAAGTTCGACGTGGACGGCGACGGCTTCGTGACGGCCGAGGAGTTCAAGAAGGCCATGGCCCTGATGGGCGACCCGTTCGTCACCGGCCCGGTCGCCGAGGCCGTCATCGCCGCGAAGGACGCCAACCACGACGGCCGCATGAGCTTCGACGAGTTCTGGGGCGCCCTGAACAAGTGACCCGAGCCGTCGCGCCCCGCCCCCGGGGCCCGCGGGCCCCTTCGCGGGCGCCAATCCCGGGGCGGGGCGCACGCATGTCCGGACGCTTCCCCGCCGGACGCCTTCCGGCCGTACGTGTCCCCGCCGTACGCCTCCCCGCCGGGCCCTCCCGGCCGGCCCCTCCCCGGCACGGCCCGACAGCCTAGGACTCCTCGCCGCCCATGCCGGAGACCTCCGGCAGCGCCTCGGCGAGCCAGCGCAGCCAGAACGTCTCCAGCTCGATGCCGCCCCGCAGCACCAGCCGGCGCAGCCGGTCCTCGTCCGCCGTGCGCCGCCCGGGCGGGAAGTCCCGCTCCTCGATGGCCTCGTACACCGCCAGCTGCCGCTCGTGCAGCTCCAGGTGGCGGCGCAGCTCGGCCGCCAGGCCGTCCACCCCCACCACGCCGGCCGCCCGCAGCCGCAGCAGCAGGGGGTCCCGGATCGGCTTCGGGTCCTGGCTCTCCGCCACCCACCGGGTCAGCTCCTCCCGGCCCGCCGGGAGCACCTCGAACTCCTTGCGGCGGCCGCGCGCCGGCGTCTCCGAGGGCAGCGCCCTGATCAGGCCGGTCTCCTCCAGCCTCCCCAGCTCGCGGTAGATCTGCTGGTGCGTCGCGGACCAGAAGTAGCCGATCGACCGGTCGAACCGCCGGGTCAGCTCCAGGCCGGACGAGGGCTTCTCCAGCAGGGCGGTGAGGATCGCGTGCGGCAAGGACATGCCGACATCCTATTTTTCGGAGTCAGCGCGCGGCCGCCGCCCAGGCCTCCAAGGCCTCCGGGGTACGCGGAGCCGGCGCGTCCGGCGCCAGCAGCCCCCGCTCCCGCAGCAGGCCGGCCACCGCCGTGGCCCACGGCAGCCGCAGCCCGGCCGCGGCCAGCAGCTCCCCGTCCGCCAGCAGTTCGGCCACCGGTCCCGTCCGCACCCCGCCGGGCACCAGCACCGCCGCGTCGTCGGCCCACCGCAGCGCCAGGTCCACGTCGTGGGTGGCCATCACCACCGTCGTGCCCAGCTCCCGCAGCCGCCCCAGCGCGGTCAGCAGCCGCTCCTGGCCGTGCGGGTCGAGCCCCGCCGTCGGCTCGTCCAGGATCAGCACCCGCGGCCGCATCGCCACCGCCCCGGCGATCGCGGCCCGCTTGCGCTGCCCGAAGGACAGCAGGTGCGTGGGCCGGTCCCGCAGAACCTCGATGTCCAGCGCGGCCAGCGCCTCCGCCACCCGCGCCCGGACCTCCTCCTCCGGCAGGCCCAGGTTCATCGGGCCGAACGACACGTCCTGCTCCACCGACGCGGCGAACAGCTGGTCGTCAGGGTCCTGCGTCACCAGCTGTACGGAGGTCCGCAGCCGGGTCAGCCCGGCGCGGTCGTGCCGCACCCGCTCGCCGTCCAGCCGCAGTTCCCCCGAGCCCGGCCGCAGCCCCCCGCTCAGCAGCCGCAGCAGCGTGGTCTTCCCCGCGCCGTTGCGGCCCAGCAGCACCAGCGCGCGGCCGGCCGGGATCCCGAAGCCGACGTCCGCCAGCACCGCGGGCCCGTCCTCGTACGCGTACCCCGCCGCCACCAGCTCCACGACCGGCATCACAGCCACAGCCCCTCCACTCCCAAGGTGAGCGCGACGACCGCGCCCAGCAGTACACCCGTGGCCCCCAGGAAGCGCCACGACACGGCCGCCTCCGGCACCAGCACCCGCAGCGTCCCGTCGTAGCCCCGCCCGGCCAGGCCGGACTGGAGCCGGGCCGCCCGGTCGAAGGCCCGGACGAACGAGGTCGCCGCCAGCCCGGCCAGCGAACGCCAGGCCGCCGCCCGACCGGTGGCCCCCAGCCGGGCGGCCTGGGCCTGCCGGATCCGGGCCACCGAGTCGAGCAGCAGGAAGCTGATCCGGTACATCACCATCGCCACGTCCACGACCGGCGCGGGCACGCCGGCCCGCACCAGCCGCGGCAGCACGTCCGAGACCGGGGTGGTGAAGGCGAACAGCAGCACCCCCAGCGACGCCGCCGAGGTGCGCAGCAGCAGCTCGGTGGCGGCCACCGGGCCGTGCGGCGCCAGGGACACCCAGCCGGCGTCGCCGCCCACCTGGAGGAGCAGCGGGGCCGCGCCGGTGAAACAGAACCCCAGCGGGATCCGGAACGCCCGCCACAGCCGGCGCGGCGCCACCCCGGCCGGACCGAGCAGCACCGCGAGGGAAGCCGCCGCGACGACCGGGCCGCCGGGCCAGGGCGGCAGGCAGACCGCCGAGACGGTCAGCCCGAGCCCCAGCACGGCCTTCTCCAGGGGGTGGCGGCGGCGCCAGCGGCTCGCGTGCGCCGCCGCGTCGATGGGCAGCACCGGCTACGCGTCCGAACCGGATGAGCCGGCGGGACCGGACGAGCCGGCGGGACCGGATGAGCCGGCGGGACCGGCCGAGCCGCTCGAACCGGCCGGGCCGGAGGCCTCCGCCGATTCGCCCGCACCGCCCTCGCGGGGCATCCCCGCGGCCCGCAGGGCGCTCTTCAGTTCGCCCTGGCGCCGGCCCCGCCGCAGCCCGAAGTAGTACGCGAGCACGCCCGCGCCCAGTGCCGCCTGGAGGGCGAACAGCGCCGACTCGATCTCGCCCGACGGCGGTTCGTACAGCGGCGAGAACCAGGGCTCGTAGTCCGGCTCCAGCTCGGTGATCGCCGCCTCGGCCTGTGCGTCCGCGCCGGCGAACGGCTCCTCCTTGCCCTCGCCCAGCCCCAGCGCGAGCGGCAGCACCGCCAGCGCCGCGACCAGGAGCAGCAGCAGGGAGTTGATCTTCGCGTTGCGGCTCATCGCGCGACCTCCGCGGCCGCACCGGACTGCGTGCCGGACCCCGCACCGGAGCCCTTGAGCACCCCGAGGCGCAGCAGGTCCGCCTTGCTCGACTGCGACAGCAGCCGCATCACGAGCACCGTCAGCAGCCCCTCGCTGATGGCGAGCGGGATCTGGGTGAGGGCGAAGATGCCGCCGAACTTGGCGAGCGCGCCCGCGACTCCGGTGGCCGGGTCGGGGAACGCCAGGGCGAGCTGGACGCTCGTGACGCAGTACGTGCTCAGGTCCGCGACGAAGGCGCCGAAGAACACGGACACCATCAGCGGGACCCCGGTCCTGCGCAGCAGCAGGTACGTCCCGTACCCGGCCCAGGGGCCCGCGATCGCCATCGAGAAGACGTTGGCGCCCAGGGTGGTCAGGCCCCCGTGGGCCAGCAGCAGGGCCTGGAACAGCAGCGTGATCGTGCCCAGTACGGCCATCACCGGCGGCCGGAACAGGATGGCGCCGAGCCCGGTGCCCGTGGGGTGGGAACAACTGCCCGTCACCGAAGGGATCTTCAGGGCGGACAGGACGAAAGTGAATGCTCCGGACGCGCCGAGCAGCAGTGTGCTCTCGGGGTTCGCCTTCACCTCGCGGGTCAGCGCGCGGACCCCGTGGACGACGAAGGGAGCGGACGCGGCGCCCCAGGCGGCCGCGTGCAACGGGGGCAGAAACCCCTCGGCTATATGCATGAGTGGGGGAGACCTCTCCAGCACCTCGTGGATGGACAACGCGCCCTGGCCGGTCTCCTGGCTCACGGGTGCTGATGCCCGGGCTCCGCCTTCCCGGGCTGCGCGGTCGGTCAGCCGCGGCAGCCCAGTGGCTTCCTCGCGGAGTGGAGCCGGACTTCCCGATCACAGTGGCGAGGGCCGCACCGGTTTCACACCGGTTTCCCGTACACCAAGGCCCAATGACCCTAATCGCCCGTGTGGATCACTCACAACCCGGCCTCCGGTCCGCCGGACACGTGAGGGGCCGGACGCGTGCGCGCCCGGCCCCTCACTCCGACCGTGCCGGAACGCTCAGCAGACGTTCCAGTGCTTGACGTCCAGCACGAAGCGCTCCGGGTTGTGGAGCTTGAACGTGCTGTAGTACGGATAGGTGTTGAACGCGGCGCCGAAGGTGACGACACCCTCGTAGTCGCCGGTCAGGGCGATGCCCTTGAGCTTCGGAAGATAGATCTTCTGCAGCTTAGGGCCCTTGTAGACGGACTGGCCCGCGTCGTTGTGCGCCGCGGCCGGCGTCAGCTTGATCTCCAGGAAGTACCGCCCGGCGAGCGGCACCAGCTTGCCCGAGCCGTCGTAGCGCAGCTCGGAGACCCGCTTCACCGTCGTCGTCGGGATGTACCCCTTGATGTCGATGACGAGCCGGTCGTACGTGCAGTGCCCGCCCCAGCGGGCGTTGACCACGAGCGGCGTCTGCGTCGCGGTGGTCGTGGCGGGAACGGCCGCGCGGGACTGCGCGAACGCGGAAGCCGGTACGGCGAGCCCGATCCCGGCGGTGAGGACGACACCCGTGGCCACGGCCACGAGGCGCCGGCGGTTGAAGTGACGGTGAGGCATTGCGTCCCCCGATTCTCCGGATGTGGGGACAGTGGTGTCACCACGGAAGACACCCCGCACCCCCCGCCCGGTTGCACGGTCCGGGGAGAAAACAGAAAAGAAGGGGCGGTACCCGGAAGTTCCGGGTACCGCCCCTCGGCGTCCTACCGTCGTGGCGACGGGCCGGTCAGCACTCGATGACGTTGACCGCGAGGCCGCCGCGGGCGGTCTCCTTGTACTTGATCTTCATGTCGGCGCCGGTCTCCTTCATGGTCTTGATGACCTTGTCCAGGGAGACCTTGTGGCTGCCGTCGCCGCGCATCGCCATCTTGGCCGCCGTGACGGCCTTGACCGCCGCCATGCCGTTGCGCTCGATGCACGGGATCTGGACCAGGCCGCCGACCGGGTCGCAGGTCAGGCCCAGGTTGTGCTCCATGCCGATCTCGGCCGCGTTCTCCACCTGCTCCGGGGTGCCGCCCAGTACCTCGGCGAGGGCGCCCGCCGCCATCGAGCAGGCCGAGCCGACCTCGCCCTGGCAGCCGACCTCGGCGCCGGAGATCGAGGCGTTCTCCTTGAACAGCATGCCGATCGCGCCCGCGGCGAGGAGGAAGCGGACCACGCCGTCCTCGTCCGCGCCCGGCACGAAGTTCATGTAGTAGTGCAGGACGGCCGGCAGGACGCCCGCCGCGCCGTTCGTCGGGGCGGTCACGACCCGGCCGCCGGCCGCGTTCTCCTCGTTCACCGCCATCGCGTAGATGGTGGTCCACTCGCTGCGGTGCATCATCGGGTCGCCCTCGGTGCGCAGCTGCCGTGCCGTCGAGGCTGCCCGGCGCTTGACCCGGAGGCCGCCGGGGAGGATGCCCTCGCGGGACATGCCGCGCTGGACGCAGGCCTGCATGACCCGCCAGATCTCCAGGAGGCCCTCGCGGATCTCCTCCTCCGTACGCCAGGCCTTCTCGTTCTCCAGCATCAGGGAGGAGATCGACAGGCCGGTCTCGCGGGTCAGCCGGAGCATCTCGTCGCCGGTGCGGAAGGGGTACTTCAGCACGGTGTCGTCGAGCTTGATCCGGTCCTCGCCGACCGCGTCCTCGTCGACGACGAAGCCGCCGCCGACCGAGTAGTAGGTCTTCTCCAGCAGCGGGGCGCCGGTCTCGTCGTAGGCGAAGAGGGTCATGCCGTTCGCGTGGTACGGCAGGGAGCGGCGGCGGTGCAGGATCAGCTGGTTCGGCTCGTCGAACGCGATCTCGTGTACGTCCCCTATCTCCGCGCCGAGCAGCCGCAGCCGGCCGTTCTGCCGGATGCGCTCGACCTCGTCGTCGGCCTTCTCGACGTCGACGGTGCGGGGGGAGTAGCCCTCCAGGCCGAGCAGGACGGCCTTGGGGGTGCCGTGGCCGTGCCCGGTCGCGCCCAGCGAGCCGTAGAGCTCCGCGCGCACCGACGCCGTCTGGGCGAGGACGCCGTCCTTCTTCAGGCGGTTCACGAACATCCGGGCCGCCCGCATCGGGCCGACCGTGTGGGAGGAGGACGGACCGATGCCGATGGAGAAGAGATCGAACACGGAGATGGCCACGGGTCGGACTCCTTTGTCTGCTCGTGGAGGGGGCAGGAGATGGGGATGTGTGCGGATTTTGTCCGACAGACGAGCCTAACCCGAGTGGGTGAACAGCTCGCCTGCCGGACGGTCTCTGGGGGTCAGGCGTGGGACAGCTCACGTTCGCGCTGCCCGGTCGCCCGGGGCTCCCCGGCGGCGGTGTCGCCGTCGAGGACGGGGTCCGGGCCCGGCAGCCCGGCACGGTGGGCCTTGACGCCGGCGCGGACGGCCCAGTGGTAGTGGCCGAGTGCGGCGACCGCGACCAGGGCGACGTCCACGCCGCCCGGGATGCGTCCGGTGCCGCCGAACTCGGTGCTGCCCAGGTAGGACAGCAGGGACAGGGTGCCGAGGAAGCCGACCATCCACCACGCCGGGGCGAACTGCTCGGTCAGGTCGCGGCGGCCCTTGCGGGTCAGGACCAGGGCGGCGACGGGCGCCGCGACCAGGGTCAGGGCGGTGACGATGCCGGTGTTGGGCCACTTCGACCAGTACAGCGCGCAGGCGGCGAAGACGAAGGTCAGCGGGCACAGCACCCGGGCGAAGGGGAGGCGGAAGGGGCGGGGGAGGTCCGGCTTGGTGCGGCGGAAGACGCCGACCGCGACCGGTCCGATCAGGTACGAGATGACCATGGCGGCCGAGAT
Organism: Streptomyces sp. NPDC101118; assembly: GCF_044759445.1. Taxonomy (NCBI): domain Bacteria; kingdom Bacillati; phylum Actinomycetota; class Actinomycetes; order Kitasatosporales; family Streptomycetaceae; genus Streptomyces; species Streptomyces sp. NPDC101118. Next base: position 405,428 of record NZ_JBIVZG010000001.1, read on the forward strand.
GATCGGCGCCAGGGTCTTCCAGCTGTGGCCGACGGTGACCAGCAGCAGCACGGAGAAGCCCAGGTTCGTCCACATGGCGGGGCGGGCCGTGCCGTAGACGGGGTGGGTCTCCTTGAGCTTCTTCGGGAAGAAGCCCGTCTCGGAGAGGTTCTGGACCATGTACGCGGCCGAGGCCACGTTCGCGATGTTGGAGCCGGCGGGGGAGATGAAGGCGCCGAACTGGAGCATCACCACCACCCAGTGGATCATCAACAGCTGGGCCAGCTCGGCGAAGGGCGAGTTGAAGTTGACCCCGGCCCAGCCGCCGGCCTGCGCCAGGTGCTCCGGCGGTACGGCGCCCAGGAAGGCGGCCTGGAGGGCGAGGTAGATCACCAGGCCCAGGGAGAGCGCGCCGACCAGGGCGACCGGGATGGCCCGGCCGGGGTTCCTGGCGGCGCCCCCGAGGTTGACCACGGCCTGGAAGCCGTTGAAGGCGAAGACCACGCCCGAGGTGGTGACGGCGGTCAGGACGGCCGTCCAGCCGTTGGGGGCGAAGCCGCCGTGCGCGGAGAAGTTCTCCGTGTGGAAGCCCGAGGCGACGAGCGCGGCCACCGCGAGGACCGGGATGGCGAACTTCACCAGGGTGAGCAGGGAGTTGATCTTGGCCAGCAGCTGGACCGACCAGTAGCAGGACAGCCACAGCAGCACCGTCAGCACCAGGGCCACGCCCATGCCGAAGGCGGTCAGCTGGTGCGTCTGCGCGTCGACCAGGTCCTTCGCCCAGCCGAAGCTCCAGGAGGACATGTACTGCGTGGCGGCGATCGACTCGATCGGGATCAGCGAGGCCACCGCGATCCACACCGCCCAGCCGGTGATGAAGCCGAGCACCGGGCCGTGGCTGATGTGGCCGTAGCGGGCCATGCCGCCCGGGATCGGGTAGGCGGCGCCCACCTCGGCGTACGACATGGCGATCATCCCGATGAAGACCGCGCCGATCACCCAGGCCGCCAGCGCCGCGGGGCCGGCCACCTGTGCCGCCGTACCGGCGCCGAACAGCCAGCCGGAGCCGAAGATCGAGCCGATGCCGATCATGATCAGGGCGAAGAGACTGAGTCCCTTCCGGTTCCCCGCGCTCATGTCCATGGGTGCCTGCCTGTCGTCCTTGACGGGATGCCTTTATCCGGAGCCTATTTGCCGTTTTTTGGTGTTTTCAGAGGCAAGAGGACGCATCCACCAGGGACGTTGGTCATGAGAAGGGCCCGGCCTGTGGAAACCGAAGGCCGGGCCCGCTCACGTGCCGCACGCGGCGGCGGGTCCGCTTACAGCGAGGGGTACAGCGGGTGCTTCGCGGCCAGCGCCGAAACGCGGGCCTTGAGGGCCTCGGCGTCGTACGCGGGCTTCAGGGCCTCGGCGATGATGTCGGCGACCTCGGTGAAGTCCTCGGCCTGGAAGCCGCGGGTGGCGAGCGCCGGCGTGCCGATGCGCAGACCCGAGGTGACCATCGGCGGCCGCGGGTCGTTCGGGATCGCGTTCCGGTTGACCGTGATGCCGACCTCGTGGAGGCGGTCCTCGGCCTGCTGGCCGTCCAGCTCCGAGTTGCGCAGGTCCACCAGGACCAGGTGCACGTCAGTGCCGCCGGTGAGGACGTCCACGCCGACGGCCTTGGCGTCGTCCTGGACCAGGCGCTCGGCGATGATCTTCGCGCCGGCCAGGGTGCGCTCCTGGCGCTCCTTGAACTCGGGCGAGGCCGCGACCTTGAAGGAGACCGCCTTGGCCGCGATCACGTGCTCCAGCGGGCCGCCCTGCTGACCCGGGAAGACCGCGGAGTTGATCTTCTTGGCCAGCTCCTGCGTCGACAGGATGACGCCGCCGCGCGGACCGCCCAGGGTCTTGTGCGTGGTGGTGGTGACGACGTGGGCGTGCGGCACCGGGTTCGGGTGCAGCCCCGCGGCCACCAGGCCGGCGAAGTGCGCCATGTCGACCATCAGGTACGCGCCGACCTCGTCCGCGATGCGGCGGAAGGCGGCGAAGTCCAGCTGGCGCGGGTACGCGGACCAGCCGGCGACGATCAGCTGCGGCTTCGACTCCTTGGCGAGGCGCTCGACCTCGGCCATGTCGACCTGGCCGTCCTCGCCGACGTGGTACGGGACCACGTTGTAGAGCTTGCCGGAGAAGTTGATCTTCATGCCGTGGGTCAGGTGACCGCCGTGGGCCAGGTTCAGGCCCATGATCGTGTCGCCCGGCTTCAGCAGCGCGAACATCGCGGCGGCGTTGGCCTGCGCGCCCGAGTGGGGCTGCACGTTGGCCGCCTCGGCGCCGAACAGCGCCTTGATGCGGTCGATCGCGATCTGCTCGACCACGTCGACGTGCTCGCAGCCGCCGTAGTAGCGGCGGCCCGGGTAGCCCTCGGCGTACTTGTTGGTCAGGACCGAGCCCTGGGCCTCCATGACGGCGACCGGAGCGAAGTTCTCCGACGCGATCATCTCGAGGGTGGACTGCTGGCGGTGGAGCTCGGCGTCGACGGCGGCCGCGACGTCCGGGTCCAGCTCGTGAAGGGGAGTGTTCAGAACAGACATCAGGATCCCTCGGTCGGTTCAGCCCGCGAAGTCGGTGTACTCGTCGGCGGAGAGCAGGTCGGCCGGCTCCTCGGAGACGCGGACCTTGAACAGCCAGCCGCCCTCGAACGGGGCGCTGTTCACCAGGGCCGGGTCGTCGACGACGTCCTGGTTGGCCTCGACGACCTCGCCGGTGACGGGGGAGTACAGGTCGCTGACCGACTTGGTGGACTCCAGCTCACCGCAGGTCTCGCCCGCGGTCACGGTGGAACCCACCTCGGGGAGCTGGGCGTAGACGACGTCACCGAGCGCGTTGGCCGCGAACTCCGTGATGCCGACCGTCGCGACGCCGTCCTCGGCGGCCGACAGCCACTCGTGCTCCTTGGTGTAACGCAGCTGCTGGGGGTTGCTCATGACCTGATTCTCCTGGATGCGGGGGACTGCTGATGAACGGATGTCTTGGAGGGTGAGACGAACGCCGCGACGGATTCCCGGGCGGGGATCGTCACTTCTGCCGCTTGTAGAACGGCAGGGCCACGACCTCGTACGGCTCATGCGTACCGCGGATGTCGACGCCGACGCCGGAGGTGCCCGGCGCGGCGTGCGCGGCGTCCACGTACGCCATGGCGATCGGCTTGCCCAGCGTCGGGGACGGGGCCCCGGAGGTGACCTCGCCGATGACCTGGCCGTCGGCGACCACGGAGAAGCCGGCGCGCGGGACGCGGCGGCCCTCGGCGATCAGGCCGACCAGCTTGCGCGGCGGGTTGGTCGCGGCACGCTCGGCGGCGGCCTCCAGCGCGGCGCGGCCGACGAAGTCGCCCTCCTTCTCGAACTTCACCACCCGGCCGAGACCCGCGTCGAAGGGGGTCAGGGCGGTGGTCAGCTCGTGCCCGTACAGCGGCATGCCCGCTTCCAGGCGCAGGGTGTCGCGGCAGGACAGGCCGGCCGGGACCAGGCCGACGCCCTCGCCGGCGTTCAGCAGCGCGTTCCACAGCTCGACCGCGTGCTCGGGCTTGACGAACAGCTCGAAGCCGTCCTCGCCGGTGTAGCCGGTGCGGGCGATCAGCGCGGGGACACCGGCGACGGTGCCCGGCAGGCCCGCGTAGTACTTCAGGTTGTCCAGGTCGGCGTCGGTGAGCGACTTCAGGATGCCGGGGGACTCCGGGCCCTGGACGGCGACCAGCGCGTACGCGTCGCGGTCGTCGCGGACCTCGGCGTCGAAGCCGGCGGCGCGCTCGGTGATCGCGTCGAGGACGACCTGGGCGTTGGAGGCGTTGGCGACGACCATGTACTCGGTCTCGCCCAGGCGGTAGACGATCAGGTCGTCCAGGATGCCGCCGTCCTCCTGGCAGATGTGCGTGTAGCGGGCGCGGCCCACGCCGACCGTGGAGATGTTGCCGACCAGCGCGTAGTCGAGGACCTTCACGGCCTCGGGACCGGTCAGGGTGATCTCGCCCATGTGGGAGAGGTCGAAGAGGCCGGCCTTGGTGCGCACGGCGTTGTGCTCGTCGCGCTCGCTCGCGTACCGCAGCGGCATGTCCCAGCCCGCGAAGTCGGTCATCGTGGCACCGAGGGAGCGGTGCACGGCGTCGAGGGCGGTCAGACGGGGGGTGTTCGTCATAGGGGTGGCTCCCAGGGCAGGCCCGCATGAGTGACTGAAGGACGTTCCTCCCCATCTGTCATCGGAACCTGAGAGGTTCGTCACGACCGCACGCCCGTACGAACGTAAGGCGACTGCGGGGTGACTTGCACCTTGGGTGGAGCCGGGGAAGGCGGTGGACGTGCCTGCCGGGCTCGCTTTTCAGATGTGCCTCGCCCGCGCGGTATCGGGGCCTGAGAGATTCAAGGGAGGGTCTTGCTCCTTCGGCGTCCGGGGCGGCGGTCTTACGACAGCGGTGCCCGGCACTCTCCCGCGCGGATTCAAGCGGCCTGTATGGAGTTGGCGCGCACATCATTGCACGCGTCCGCCGGGAACGGGGGGCCCGGGGCCCGCCCGAATCGCACGCGGGCGGTCGGTGCGCGGTCAGTGGGCGGACAAGGGGGAGACCGGAGCGGGCGGCGGTGGGAGGGTGGGGGGGACCGCGGAAGGACCGCGGGGCGAGTGTGGGGGACGGGTCCCGGACGGAACCGGGGCGGTCGGATTACCGTCTCTTTACACTCAGTGGGCAAGGGTCCCGTGACCTTCCCTTCCGGCCGCTGCCGGGAGGGGCCCCCAGGGGAGGCGAGCACTGTGCGGATCTTCGGAGCGGTGGCGGGCGGCGCGCGTGCGCTGCCGGACGAGGCGCGCCCAGGAGCGGGCGGCCCCGAGGGCACCTCGCGCCCCGGACCCGGCGGCGCCGGGGGAGTCCCGGGCCGGGTACAGGCGGGCCCCGGGGAGGCCCAGGAAGCGGCCGGACGCGTCGCGGCGGTGCCGGCGGCGGCCCCTGTGGTCCCTGTGGCGGTGCCGGCGCCGGCCCCTGCGGCGGTTCCCGCGGTCCCGGCCGCGGTCCCGGCCGTACCGGCCCAGCCGGGGGCGCGTGAGGCGTCCCGGGCGCTGCCGTCGCGGGCGGTGGTCCGGCCCGGTCCCGAGGGCGTCTGCGACCTGCGGGGCGCGGGAGCGCGCCGCCCGGTCCGGCTGGAGTTCGCCGCCGGGGACGTGGTGGTGGTCTCCGGGCTGCCCGGCAGCGGCAAGAGCACGCTGATGAAGCGGGCCGTCGCGGGGCGCGGCATCGACTCCCAGGACGTGCGCGAGCGCTGGGAGCGGCGCATGCCGGCCCTCCTGCCGTACGCGGTCTACCGCCCGCTGGTCAGGGCGGCCCACTACACCGGCCTCTGGCGGGCCCTGCGCTCGGGCGAGAGCCTGGTCGTCCACGACTGCGGCACGCAGGCCTGGGTCCGCGGGCTGCTGGCCCGTGCCGCCGGACGGCGCGGCCGCGGGCTGCACCTGCTGCTGCTGGACGCGAGCCCGGAGGAGGCGCTGTCCGGCCAGGCGGCACGGGGCCGCGGCGTCTCCGCGTACGCCTTCCTGCGCCACCGCCGTACGGTCGCCCGCCTCCTCTCCACCGCCGAGCGCGGCGGGCCGCCCGCCGGCTGCGCCTCGGTGACCCTCCTCGACCGCCCCGCGGCGGCCCGTCTCACGCGGGTCGACTTCGGGGGATGACCGGCGGCCGCCCGGGGCCCGGGACCGGTAGGGTCGGGGCGGCACGCGGAGAGGACGACCGGGGTGGACATGACCAGCGGCACGCACGACGGCACCTACGGCGGCGCCGGCCTGGCCGGGCACGGGTGGCCCGCGAACGAGCTCGAGGAGACCCTCGGCGCCTCCCTCGGCAACCCGGCCGCCGGCGGCCGCATCGTCGAGGTGCTCGGCCGCAGCCAGCTCTGGATCCCACTGCCCGAGGGCGGCGGACCCGACAGCCCCAGCCTCCGGCTGCCCACCATGGAGCTCGACGGCGCCCCCTACGTGCCCGTCTACAGCTCCCAGCAGCAGTTCGAGCAGTGCGCCGGCCCCCAGATGCCCTTCACCGTGGCCCCCGCGGTCGAGTTCGCCCGCGGCCTGCCCCCGCAGCTCGGCATCGCCGTGAACCCCGAGGGCGCCGTCGGCGTCCCCCTGCCGCCCCCCGCCGTCGCAGAGCTCTGCCGTGCCGGGCGCACCGCGCTCGACGGCCCCGCCAGCGGCGGCCGGGTCCGGCTCTTCGAACCGGACTGGCAGGAGGACCCGGTCGACTTCCTCGCCGCCGCCGGCGAGGAGTTCCGCGCCACCGGCGTGGTCGCCTCGGCCCGCCGCTGCCTGGCCAGCATCGAGGGCGGCGACCCGGTCCTCTTCATCGGGGTGCAGTTCCTGAACTGGGAACTGGCCGACAGCAACGCCCCCATGGAGGCCCTCGGCCGCGCCCTGGCCCGGGTCCATCCGGCCTGGCAGGTGAACCTGCTGCTCCTCGACGTGGCCCAGGACCCGGTCGGCGACTGGATGCTGGAGCGCGTACGCCCCTTCTACCTGCCCTGAGCGGCACCGGGGACCGTAAGCTGTTTTCCATTGCAGGCCGCATCCGGTTGCCGGGCGGCCGACACGCGTGACGTCGGGCGGACGAAGAGGGGTACCGGGTGAGTGCGTCAGGCACGGCCGCGGCAGGCCAGGTCGAGCACATGCTGCGCCAGGTCACGCCCGGGCGCTACGAGAGCTACGAGGCGCTGCTCCAGGCGCTGGCCGACGGTCAGCTGTGGATGCTGCTCTGGCACGGCCGGCCCGGGGCGCCCGACGCCCAGTACGGCGGCATGGAGGTCGAGGGGCTGGGCTACGCGCCCTGCGTGACCTCCGCCGCGGAACTCGCCGCCAGCGGCTGGAACCGGGCGTACGAGGTGGTCAGCGGCCGTGAGGTGGCCCGCTCCCTCTACCCCGAACGCTGGGGGATCTGGCTCAACCCGCACGCCAGCGGCGGCGGCCTCGGCGTCCCGTGGGCGGACCTGCGGCGCATCGCCACCGGCCTGGACCGCATGCCGGCCGGCCCGTTGCGCATCTCCGACCCCGCCATCGAGCTGCCGCAGTTCTACGCCCTGCTCACCCAGCACGCGCACCGCACCACGGCCGTCCGCTCGCTGCGGCGCGCCTGGGTGCAGCCCGCGCTCGGGACCCCGTACCTCGCCATCGGGCTGGACCTCTACGACACCTCGGCACCGGCGGTCGAGTCGGTGCGGGACATGATGCGCCGGGCGGTCTCCGCCGTTCCGGAGGGGCTCCCCGTGTCGACCGTCGCGCTCGCCGACGAGCACGACCCGGTGGCGATGTGGCTGCGCGCGCAGGCCCGCCCCTTCTACGACCGCGAGGCGCACGCCCCGGCGTACTGACACCCCCGTCCGGCCCCGTGCCGGTCCGGTGCCCCGCCTGCCGGGTGGCCGGAATGTGAGACGGGCATCTCGAAGGCCGTACCGATCCGCATCGGTGCGGCCTTTGCCGTATGTCCGGCTGCGGGCGGTTGGTTCCGCCCAAAAAGCGCACCCGAAGGGGTAGTTGGGCCCGATGTCCGATCCGCGCCGATCGGCCGGTGTTGCTCCGCTGAGCCGCGCGCTTGGTCCGGATAACGGAAGGTATCGAGCCACATCACGGTTGCGCATCACATCCCCGTCGGGTCTGGCGGGTGATCGCGCGACCGTTGAAGACTCCCCCCACCAAGAGCTGCGAACCCTGCAACCACCAGCTCTTCACGTGCACTTCAGCAGCTCTTTCCAGCCAGCACACGCAGCAACATCAGCCAGCAATCGCACCATCAGCGACACCGATGTGAACCAAGCCGCTACAGCGGCGGGCATGGGCCGGCCACCCGTCGGCCGAGAGGGGTCCCCACCACGATGACGGCACCACTGCACGACACAGCCGCGGACGAGATCGCAGCCGTCGCCGCCGAAGTCCCTGCCAAGGCCATCGAAGGTCGTTCGCCCGGCAAGATCGCGTGGATGCGCCTCAAGCGCGACAAGGTCGCCCTGACCGGCGGCTTCGTCGTGATCTTCCTGATCCTGGTCGCGGTGTTCGCACCGCAGATCGTCAGCCTCCTCGGCCACCCGCCGAACGAGTTCCACGAGGACATGCTCGACCCCGACCTGGGCATCCCGAAGGGCTCCTTCGGCGGCATCAGTTCGGACTTCCTGCTCGGCGTCGAGCCCACCAACGGACGCGACGTCTTCAGCCGGATCGTCTACGGCTCGCGCATCTCGCTGCTCGTCGCCTTCCTCGCCGCGTTCGTCTCCGTGGTCCTGGGCAGCATCCTGGGAGCCCTGGCCGGCTTCCTCGGCGGCTGGGTCGACGCGGCCATCAGCCGCACGATGGACCTGCTGCTCGCCTTCCCGCAGCTGCTGTTCACGATCGCGCTGGTCTCGGTGGTCCCCAACGAGCTGTGGGGCCTGACCGGTACGGGCGTCCGCATGGGCGTACTGATCGTGGTCATCGGCTTCTTCGGCTGGCCGTACATCGGACGCATCGTCCGCGGCCAGACCATCTCGCTCCGCGAGCGGGAGTACGTCGAGGCCGCCCGCTCCCTGGGCGCCGGCCGCGGCTACATCCTCTTCAAGGAACTGCTCCCGAACCTGGTCGCCCCGATCCTCGTCTACACGACGCTGATCATCCCGACCAACATCCTCACCGAGGCGGCCCTGAGCTTCCTGGGCGCGGGCGTCAAGCCCCCCACCCCTTCCTGGGGAAAGATGCTCTCCGACGCGCTGCCGCTCTACCAGGCGGACCCCATGTCGATGGTGGTCCCCGGTGTCGCGATCTTCCTCACCGTCCTGGCGTTCAACCTCTTCGGGGACGGGCTGCGTGACGCACTCGACCCCAAGGGCAGCTGAACCGTTTCACCTGATTCACCTGAATCCATTCCTGGAGGTTGGAACACAGTGATCCGCAGAAAGCAGGCAGTCGCGATCGCCGCCACGGTGGCCGCGCTGTCCCTCACGGCCACCGCCTGCGGCGGCAAGGATGACAGCGGCAACGGCAAGGCGGGCGGCTCTTCCAACGCCGCGTTCAACGCCGCGACCACCGGTGTCGTGAACCCGTCCGACAAGAAGGGCGGCGAGCTCAAGCTCTGGTCGCCCCAGGACGTCGACTACCTCGACCCGGCGCGTGCCTACTACGGGTTCGTCTGGAACCTGCAGCGCCTCTACATCCGTCAGCTGCTCGCGTACGACAGCAAGCCGGGCAAGGACGGCACCAAGCTGGTCCCGGACCTCGCCGAGGCCCTGCCGGTCCTGAGCAACGGCGGCAAGACCTACACGCTGAAGCTCAAGGACGGCGTGAAGTTCGAGGACGGCACGCCGATCACCTCGAAGGACATCAAGTACGGCATCGAGCGCGTCTTCGCGCAGGACGTCCTCTCCGGCGGTCCGACCTACCTGATCGACGTCCTGGACCAGGGCCAGAAGTACCCCGGCCCGTACAAGGACAAGGACCCCAACAAGATGGGTCTGAAGTCGGTCCAGACGCCGGACGACAAGACCATCGTCTTCAACCTGGCGAAGCCGAACTCCGACTTCTCCTACCTGCTGGCCATGCCGTCCTCCTCGCCGGTCCCGGCCGCGAAGGACACGGGCGCCAAGTACACCAACGCCCCGATCTCCACGGGCCCGTACAAGGTCACCAGCTTCACCGCGAGCAAGGGCGCCACCTTCGAGCGCAACCCGAACTGGGACCCGAAGACCGACACGATCCGCAAGGGTCTGCCGGACAAGGTCTCGTTCACGGTGACCACCAACGCCGAGGACATGGACGCGCGTCTGCTCAACGGCGACATCGACCTCGCGGTCGACGGCACCGGTGTCCAGCAGGCCGCCAAGATCAAGATCCTGCAGGACCCGAAGCTGAAGAAGAACGCGGACAACCCGTTCACGGGCTACATCCGCTACTTCGTCTTCCCGCAGACGGTCAAGCCGTTCGACAACATCGAGTGCCGCAAGGCCGTCATCTACGCGGCCAACCCGAAGTCCCTGCAGACCGCCCGTGGCGGCCCGACCTCGGGTGACCTCGGCGCGAACATGCTGCCTCCGGGCATCCCGGGCTCCGACAAGGCGTACGACCCGTACGGCCTGACCGCGGGCGCCCCGCAGACCGACAAGGCCAAGGCCGCCCTGGCCGCCTGTGGCCAGCCGAACGGCTTCAAGACCACGATCGCGGTCCGCAACAACCGCGCCGCCGAGGTCAAGACCGCCGAGTCGCTCCAGGAGTCGCTGAAGGCCGTCGGCATCGAGGCCTCCATCGACCAGTACGACGGCAAGCTCTCCTCCTCCACGATCGGCTCGCCCGAGAACGTGAAGAAGAAGAACTACGGCATCATCGTCATGGGCTGGGGTGCCGACTACAACTCCGGCTCCGGCTTCCTGCAGCCGCTGGTCGACGGCAGCTTCATCCTGCCGAACGGCAACAACAACTACTCCATGCTGAACGACCCCGAGGTCAACGGGCTGTTCGACAAGGCCGCCGACGCCGCCACCCCGGAAGAGGCCGCCCCGTTCTACACGGACATCAACAAGAAGGTCATGGAGAAGGCGCTCTACCTGCCGATCAACTTCGACAAGGCCTTCGTCTACCACAACCCGCGCCTGACGAACGTCTACTTCAACGAGTCGATGGGCAAGATCGACCTCGCCACCGTGGGTGTCGTCAAGTAACAGCAGGACATGTGCCTTCACCACACATGCGCTAGTTCGAAGGGCAGGTGAAGGCCGCAGGCGGCGGCTGCCGTCCCCACAAGGGACGGCGGCCGCCCGCCCGAGCGGCCGACTGCAGTGCTCGTCTACCTCATTCGGCGGCTCTTCAATGTCGTCGCCACGCTGCTGGTGGTCTCCGCGGTCACCTTCGGCATCTTCTTCGCGGTGCCGAAAATCACCGGCAGCGACCCGGCTCTCATGTACGCCGGCCGCGAGACCAACGAAACGGCTCTTCAGGGCATCCGCGTCAAGATGGGCTTCGACAAGTCCATCCCTGAGCAGTACGGAATCTTCCTCAAGGGCATCGTCGCCGGCCGCGACTACAACCAGGGCACGGAGGTAACGCACTGCCCCGCGCCGTGCTTCGGCTACTCGTTCAAGGCCGAGCAGCCGGTGTGGGAGATGCTGCTCGACCGCATTCCCGTCACCCTCTCCCTCGCCAGCGGAGCGGTGATCCTCTGGGTCATCGGCGGTGTGCTCACCGGCGTGATCTCCGCACTCAGGAGAGGCACGATCTGGGACCGGTTCACCATGATCGGCGCCCTGGCCGGCGTGTCCCTGCCCATCTACTTCACGGGCATGCTGGCGACCGCGATCTTCGTGTACTCCCTCCAGTGGCTGGACGCGAGTGAGTACGCGCCGCTCGTCGACGATCCGGCGGCCTGGTTCAACAGCATGCTCCTACCGTGGATCACGCTGGCCTTCCTGTTCGCCGCGACGTACGCCCGCATCACCCGGGCCACCATGCTCGAAGTGCTGGGCGAGGACTACATCCGAACGGCCCGCGCCAAGGGCCTCAAGGAGAACGTGGTCATCGGCAAGCACGCGCTGCGCTCCACCCTGACCCCGGTCCTCACCCTCGTCGGCCTGGACCTGGGCGGCCTGCTCGGCGGCGCCGTCCTCACCGAGTCGACCTTCAACTTCCCCGGCCTCGGCACTGCCGCGGTCGGCGCGATCAGCCAGGGCGACCTGCCCGTCATCATGGGCGTGACCCTGGTCGCCGCCTTCTTCATCGTGATGGCGAACCTGATCGTGGACATCATGTACTCCGTTGTAGACCCGCGCGTGAGGCTGACGTGACCGAGACCCCGCTGAACAACGAAGGCGCCCAGGTCGCGGGAACCGCCACCGGCCCGGTCGGCATTCCCGAGCAGGCCGGCCCCCGCCCGGAGGCCTTCCTCTCGGTCCGCGACCTCAAGGTCCACTTCCCGACCGACGACGGCATCGTGAAGTCCGTCGACGGCCTCTCCTTCGACCTGGAGCGCGGCAAGACCCTCGGCATCGTGGGCGAGTCCGGCTCCGGCAAGTCGGTCACCTCGCTCGCCGTGATGGGCCTGCACCGGACCGGCCACAGCCGCAACCGCCCCCGGATCTCCGGCGAGATCTGGCTGGACGGCCAGGAGCTGCTGCGGGCCGACGCCGACGACGTACGGCAGCTGCGCGGCCGCAAGATGGCGATGGTCTTCCAGGACCCGCTGTCCGCGATGCACCCGTACTACTCGGTGGGCTCCCAGATCGTCGAGGCGTACCGGAACCACAACGCCGTCGACAAGAAGACCGCGCGCAAGCGCGCGATCGAGATGCTCGACCGGGTCGGCATCCCCGAGCCCGGCAAGCGCGTCGACGCGTACCCGCACGAGTTCTCCGGCGGCATGCGCCAGCGCGCCATGATCGCCATGGGTCTGGTCAACAACCCCGAGCTGCTGATCGCGGACGAGCCGACCACCGCCCTGGACGTCACCGTCCAGGCGCAGATCCTCGACCTCATCCGGGACCTCCAGAAGGAGTTCGGCTCGGCGGTCATCATGATCACGCACGACCTCGGCGTGGTCGCCGAGATGGCCGACGACATCCTCGTGATGTACGGCGGCCGGTGCGTCGAGCGCGGCACGGCGGAGAAGGTCTTCTACGAGCCCCGGCACCCCTACACCTGGGGTCTGCTGGGCTCCATGCCGCGCATCGACCGCGACCAGACCGAGCGGCTCATCCCGGTCAAGGGCTCGCCGCCCAGCCTCATCAACATCCCCAGCGGCTGTGCCTTCAACCCGCGCTGCCCGTACTCCGACGTGCCCAAGGGCGGGGTCACCCGCACCGTGCGGCCCGAGCTGACGGACGACGGGACGAAGCACTGGTCCGCCTGCCACATGTCGCAGGAGGAGCGGACCCGGATCTGGACCGAAGAGATTGCGCCGAAGCTGTGACCGACATGAAGAAGACGGACGCGGCCACCGTCCCCGCGCAGGCCACCGCCTCGCCCGAGCCGCTGCTGAGGGTCTCCGGCCTGACCAAGCACTTCCCCATCAACAAGGGGCTGCTGCGGCGCCAGGTCGGTGCGGTCAAGGCCGTCGACGGCCTCGACTTCGAGGTCTACCCGGGTGAGACCCTCGGCGTGGTCGGCGAGTCCGGCTGCGGCAAGTCGACCATGGGCCGGCTGATCACGCGGCTGCTCGAACCGACCGGCGGAAAGGTCGAGTTCGAGGGCAAGGACATCACGCACCTCGGCGTCTCGGGCATGCGCCCGCTCCGCCGCGACGTGCAGATGATCTTCCAGGACCCGTACGGTTCGCTGAACCCGCGCCACACGGTCGGCACGATCATCAGCGCCCCCTTCAAGCTCCAGGGCATCGAGCCCGAGGGCGGCCTGAAGCAGGAGGTCCAGCGCCTGCTCAGCCTCGTGGGCCTGAACCCCGAGCACTACAACCGCTACCCGCACGAGTTCTCCGGCGGCCAGCGCCAGCGCATCGGCATCGCCCGTGCGCTCGCGCTCAAGCCGAAGCTCGTGGTCGCGGACGAGCCGGTCTCGGCCCTCGACGTGTCGATCCAGGCGCAGGTGGTCAACCTGCTGGACGACCTCCAGGACGAGCTGGGCCTCACGTACGTGATCATCGCGCACGACCTGTCGGTCATCCGGCACGTCTCGGACCGCATCGCGGTCATGTACCTCGGCAAGATGGTCGAGCTGACCGACCGCAAGTCGCTGTACGAGGCGCCGATGCACCCGTACACCAAGGCGCTGCTGTCGGCCGTGCCGGTGCCGGACCCGAAGCGCCGCGGCGCCAAGACCGGCCGCATCCTGCTCAAGGGCGACGTGCCCTCGCCGATCTCGCCGCCGAGCGGCTGCCGGTTCCACACCCGGTGCTGGAAGGCCACGCAGATCTGCAAGACCACCGAGCCGCCGCTGCTGGCGCTCAAGACCGGTCACCAGGTCGCCTGCCACCACCCGGAGAACGCTCCGGACCAGGCCCCGGGCGACCCGGCGCTGCCGGAGGCGGCGGACGCCGCCGAGTAGACGGGGGAGCGGGGGACCCGGGGCGCGGCCCCGGGTCCCCCGCACCTCGGCACGGGCGTGGCCGGAAACGACCGGCAGAATGTGTCCGTGTCCCTGTACCACGATCTGTTCAACCCGACCCTCCAGCACGCCCTGGATCTGGTCGGCATCTTCGTCTTCGCCCTGGCCGGCGCCCTGCTCGCGGTCCGCAAGAACTTCGACATCTTCGGCATCGCGATGCTCGCGATGGTCACCGCCCTCGGCGGCGGCCTCTTCCGAGACCTGATGATCGGCGCGATTCCGCCCGCGGCCTTCACCGACTTCGGCTACTTCATCACGCCGCTGGTCGCCGCCGCCTTCGTCTTCTTCCTCCATCCCGAGGTGGCCCGGATCAACCGGCTGGTCAGCGTCCTCGATGCGGCCGGCCTCGGTCTCTTCTGCGTCACGGGCACGACCAAGGCCTACGAGTACGGCCTCGGCCTGACCCAGTCCGCCGCCCTCGGCCTCGCCACCGCCGTCGGCGGCGGTGTGCTGCGCGACGTCCTGGCCAACGAGGTGCCCTCGCTGCTGCGCGACCGCGAGATGTACGCCGTACCCGCGATGGTGGGCGCCGGCATGGTCGCCCTCTTCCTCAACTTCGACGCCCTCAACGCGGTGACCAGCACCATCGCCGCCGTGACCGCCTTCGTCTTCCGGCTGCTCGCGATGCGCTTCCACTGGCAGGCCCCGCGCGCGTGGAACCGCCGCTCGGAGGTGGCCGAGGAGGAGCACGCCAAGCCGTAACAAGAAAAGCTACCGCTTAGTAGCTACCGGCGGTACGCTGGATGTATGGCACAGGCAGCAGCTCAGGCAACGATCGGCGACAGCGAGTTCGACCGGGACACCCGGCTCACGCCCCGCGGCGCGGCCGAACCGGGCGTCTTCGACGCGGAACTCTCCGCCGGGTGGACCATCATCAGCGCCGTCAACGGCGGCTACCTGCTGGCCCTGGTGGGGCGGGCGCTCTCCGAGGCCCTCCCGCACCGCGACCCCGTCACGGTCTCGGCGCACTACCTCACCTCCTCGGTCCCCGGCCCCGCCGTGATCCGCACCCAGCAGGTCCGCACCGGCAACACCCTCTCCACCGGCCAGGCCTCCCTCTTCCAGTACGACGAGACCGGCGCCGAGGTCGAGCGCATCCGCGTCCTCGCCTCCTACGGCGACCTCGGCGCGCTCCCCGACGACGTCCGCACCAGCGCGAAGCCGCCGGCCATGCCCCCGTACGAGCACTGCCTCGGCCCCGAGATGGGCCCGGCCCCGATCCCCGGCAGCTCCGCCATCGTCGACCGGCTCGCGCTCCGGCTGGATCCGGCCACCGCGGGCTGGGCCCTGGGCGCCCCGTCGGGCAAGGGCGAGATGCGGGCCTGGTTCGGCCTGGCCGACGGCCGCGACGCCGACCCGCTCTCCCTGCTGCTGGCCGTGGACGCGCTGCCGCCCACCGCCTTCGACCTCGGCCTGATCGGGTGGGCGCCCACCGTCGAGCTCACCACCCACATCCGGTGCCGCCCCGCGCCCGGTCCGCTCCGGGTCTCGATCACGACGCGGAACATGGCCGGTGGGTTCCTGGAGGAGGATGCCGAGGTCTGGGACAGTACGGACCGCCTGGTGGCGCAGTCGCGGCAGCTGGCCCGCGCCCCGCGCGGCTGAGGCAGGGCCGGGGCCCGGCGCGGCGTTCGGCGGACCGGCGTACCGTCGTCCCGCCCGTACGCCGCGCACCGGGGTCAAGGCGGCCGCCGGGCCCTCGTAGAATCGGGGAACCATGGCCTACCTCGACCACGCCGCGACCACTCCGATGCTCCCGGAGGCCGCCGAGGCGATGACCGCCCAGTTCACCGTCACCGGCAACGCCTCCTCCCTCCACGCGGCGGGCCGCAGAGCCCGCCGCACCGTCGAGGAGGCCCGCGAGGCCCTGGCGGAGGCGCTCGGGGCACGGCCCAGCGAGGTCGTCTTCACCGCAGGCGGCACCGAGGCCGACAACCTCGCGGTCAAGGGCCTGTACTGGGCCCGCCGCGACGCGGACCCCGCCCGCACCCGCGTGCTGACCAGCCCGGTCGAGCACCACGCGGTGCTGGACGCGGTGCACTGGCTCGGCGAGCACGAGGGCGCCCGCGTGGAGTACCTGCCCGTCGACCGGTACGGCCGGGTGCACCCCGAAGCCCTGCGCGAGGCCATCGAGCGCGACCCGGACGACGTGGCCCTGGCCACCGTGATGTGGGCCAACAACGAGATCGGCACCGTGCTGCCGATCGCCGAACTGGCAGCGGTGGCGCGCGAGTTCGGCGTACCGATGCACTCCGACGCGGTCCAGGCCTTCGGGCAGCTGGACGTGGACTTCGCCGCGTCGGGGCTCGCCGCGCTGACCGTCAGCGGCCACAAGATCGGCGGCCCCTACGGCATCGGCGCACTGCTGCTGGGCCGCGACCAGACGCCCGTACCCGTCCTGCACGGCGGCGGCCAGGAGCGGCACGTCCGCTCCGGCACCCTCGACGTACCCGCCATCGCCGCCTTCGCGGTGGCCGCCCGGCTCGCCGCCGAACGCCGCGCGCACTTCGCTGCCGAGATCGGCGCCCTGCGGGACGAGCTCGTCGCGGCCGTGCTGGCCGCCGTGCCCGACGCGGTGCTGAGCGGCGACCCGGCCGACCGGCTGCCGGCCAACGCCCACTTCAGCTTCCCCGGCTGCGAGGGCGACTCCCTGCTGCTCCTGCTCGACGCCCAGGGCATCGAGTGCTCCACCGGCTCCGCCTGCACGGCGGGCGTCGCCCAGCCCAGCCACGTCCTGCTGGCCACCGGCACCCCGCCGGACCTGGCCCGCGGCACGCTCCGCTTCTCGCTGGGCCACACCTCCACCAAGGAGGACGTGGCGGCCCTCGCCGCAGCGATCGGCCCGGCGGTGGCCCGCGCCCGCACGGCCGGCCTCAGCTGACGCGGCCGCCCGGCCGGCCCGGGCCGGCGCACCCGTCCCGGGCGGCGCGGCGGCTCAGCGTCCGCGCCGCTTCAGCTCGGCCCGGACCAGCCTGATGTAGCGGTCCCAGTCCCAGTGGGGGCCCGGGTCCGTGTGGTCGGCGCCCGGCACCTCGTTGTGGCCGATGATGTGGCGGCGGTCCGCCGGGAAGTCGTAGCGCGCGCAGATGTCGGCCGCCAGGCGCGCGGAGGCCGCGTACATCGCCGGTGTGAAGTCCTTGGGCCGGTCGACGAAGCCCACGTGCTCGATGCCCACGCTGCGCTCGTTCACCGAGCGGTTGTTGGCGTGGAAGGCCACGTCCAGCTCGCGCACCATCTGCTCGACGTGCCCGTCCCCGCGCACGATGTAGTGCGCCGACGCCTTGTGCCACGGATTGCGGAACGCGCTGACCGAGCCCTCGAAGCCGCCCTGCGTGACATGCACCACGATCCGGTCCACGGGGTAGTCGGCCGGCCGGTCCGCCATCCGCCAGTTCGCGGGGGAGGCGGCCGTCCAGCCCGCCCCCTTGTGGTCCAGCTCGCCCTCCTTGCGGGGCTTGGACACCCCCGGGAGCAGCCAGTAACCGCGGGAGATCTCGTCACGCCCGGCCACGCCGGCCCCCACCAGCACGCCCAGGGCCGTGACGAGCAACGCCCTGCGCGCCGGTCCGCGCTTCTTGCGCGCCACCCGCACCACCCCCTCGGGGAAGAAGAACGCCCGTGCTCCGGATCCGGTTCCCCCCGTACTCTGGTGGGTGCTATGACTCAGAACCCGCAGCCGCGCCGTCCCCTCCGTGTACTCGCCGCCATGTCCGGCGGCGTGGACTCCGCCGTCGCCGCCGCCCGCGCCGTCGAGGCGGGCCACGACGTGACCGGTGTCCACCTCGCACTCTCCGCGAACCCGCAGTCCTTCAGGACCGGGGCCCGCGGCTGCTGCACGATCGAGGACTCCCGCGACGCCCGCCGCGCCGCGGACGTGATCGGCATCCCCTTCTACTGCTGGGACCTGGCCGAGCGCTTCCGCGAGGACGTGGTCGAGGACTTCGTCGCGGAGTACGAGGCCGGCCGCACCCCCAACCCCTGCCTGCGCTGCAACGAGAAGATCAAGTTCGCCGCGCTGCTCGACAAGGCGCTCGCCCTCGGCTTCGACGCGGTGTGCACCGGCCACTACGCCACCATCGTCGAGCTGCCCGACGGCAGCCGTGAGCTGCACCGCGCCTCCGACATGGCCAAGGACCAGTCGTACGTCCTCGGCGTGCTGGACGAGAAGCAGCTGGCCCACGCCCTCTTCCCGCTGGGCGACACGGTCACCACCAAGGGCGAGATCCGCGCGGAGGCCGAGCGCCGGGGCCTGGCCGTGGCCAAGAAGCCCGACAGCCACGACATCTGCTTCATCGCCGACGGCGACACCCAGGGCTTCCTCGCGAAGCGCCTGGGGAAGGCCGAGGGCGACATCGTCGACGAGTCCGGCGAGAAGGTCGGCACCCACGACGGCGCGTACGGCTTCACCATCGGCCAGCGCAAGGGCCTGCGGATCGGGCACCCGGCCCCGGACGGCAAGCCGCGCTACGTCCTGGACATCTCCCCGGTGGACAACACGGTCACCGTCGGGCCGAAGGAGTCCCTGGACGTCTCCGCCCTGACGGCGATCAAGCCGCGCTGGTGCGGTGCCCGCGAGGCCGCCCCCGGCACGTACACCGCGCAGCTGCGCGCCCACGGCGGCGAGACCGAGGTCTTCGCCGAGGTCGTGGACGGGGAGCTGCGGGTGCGGTTCACCGAGCCGGTCCGCGGCGTGGCCCCGGGCCAGGCCATCGTGCTGTACGACGGCACGCGCGTGGTCGGCTCCGCGACCATCGCCGCCACGACCAGGGCCACCGCGGGCGTCTGAGCCGGGGGCTCACACCACCGACAGGACGATCTTGCCGGTGGTGCGGCCGCGCTCGCCGATCTCGTGGGCCTTCGCGGCCTCCGCGAGCGGCAGGACGGTGTCGATCTCCGGGCGCAGGCTGCCCTCCTCGGCCATCGCGGCGATGGCCTGCAGGCCCGCGAAGTCGGGCTCGACGAGGGTCCAGCCGGTACGGAAGCCCTCGGCGCCGGCCGGGATGTCGTCCGGGCCGTTGAGGGTGATCAGCGTGCCGCCGGGCTTGAGGACCTCCAGCGAACGGGTGCCGTAGTCGCCGCCGATCGAGTCGATCACCACGTCGACGTCCGCCACGGCCTCCTCGAAGGCGGTGCTGCGGTAGTCGACCACCTCGTCGGCGCCGAGGGAGCGTACGAAATCGTGCTTGCCGGCGCTGGCCGTGCCGATCACGTACGCGCCCAGGGCCTTGGCGATCTGGACCGCGAAGTGGCCCACACCGCCGGCGGCGGCGTGCACCAGCACCCGCTGGCCGGACCGCAGCCCCGCGGTGTCGTTCAGCGCCTGCCAGGCGGTCAGGGCGGCCAGCGGCAGCGCGGCGGCCTGCTGGTGGGTGAGGGAGGCGGGCTTGCGGGCGAACTGCCGTGCCGGGGCCGTGACGTACTCGGCGTAACCGCCCGCCTGGGAGGGGAAGCGCGGCATGCCGAAGACCTCGTCGCCCGGCTGGAAGAGGGTCACGCCCGGTCCCACGGCCTCGACCGTGCCGGAGACGTCCCAGCCGATCATCGGGGTCTCGCCCCAGGCGATCAGGGCGCCGGAGGCCCGGGTCTTCCAGTCGACCGGGTTGACGCCGGCGGCGTGGACCCGGACGAGGACCTCGCCCAGGCCGGGCTCGGGCTTGGCCAGCTCGACCTCGGTGAGCACCTCGGGACCGCCCCACTGGCTGACGACGACTGCGCGCATTGCTTGCTCCTTGGAAAGAAAGACCCTGGTCGGGGGGCCGCTCGTCCGGCGGCGTGACTTCAGCATGGGGCGGCGGGGACCCGTGCGGTGGTGGCCGAATAGCCATGATGTGACAGAATCTGGCCATGGAGACCAAGCACCGCGTCGCCGTCCTCGCCCTGGAGGGCGTGCCGCCCTTCGAGCTCGGGATCCCGTCCCGGGTCTTCGGCAACGCCTACGGACCGGGCGGCCGCAAGCTGTACGAGGTGGTCGTGTGCACCGCGGACGGGCAGCCGGTCACCAGTGACGCGGGCTTCACCGTCGGCGTCTCGGCCGGGCCCGAGGCCCTGGAGACCGCCGACACCGTGATCGTCCCGCCCACCCACGCCATGGACGAGCTGCTGGAGGGCGCGCCACTGCCGGAGCACCTGCGCGCGGCACTGGACCGGATCAGGCCCGGCACCCGGCTGGTGTCCATCTGCACCGGCTCGCACGTGCTGGCGGCCGCCGGGCTGCTGGACGGGCGGCCCGCCACCACGCACTGGGTGGACGCCGAGAGGTTCCGGCGGGCCTTCCCGCGCGTGAAACTGGACGAGGACGTGCTCTTCGTCGACGACGGCGACCTGCTGACCTCCGCCGGGGTGGCCGCGGGCGTGGACCTCTGCCTGCACCTGATCCGCCACGACCACGGCAGCGCCGTCGCCAACCTCACCGCCCGGCTCTGCGTGGTGCCGCCCTGGCGCGACGGCGGACAGGCCCAGTACATCGAGCGGCCGGTGCCCGAGCCGACCGTGGCCACCACCTCCGCGGCCCGCGCCTGGGCCATGGACCGGCTGGACACGCCGCTGACCCTCGCCGAGCTGGCCGCGGAGGCCGGGATGAGCCTGCGCACCTTCACCCGCCGGTTCCGCGACGAGGTGGGCATGACGCCGGTGCAGTGGCTCACCGCCCAGCGGCTGGAACTGGCCCGCCAGCTGCTGGAGACCAGCGACCTCCCGGTCGACCTCGTGGCGCACCGGTCCGGCTTCGGCTCGGGCAACTCCCTGCGGCAGCACATGCGGGCGGCCTTCGGGGTCTCGCCGATCGCCTACCGGCGCACCTTCCAGGCCAGGGAGGCGGTGGGGGTCTGAGCGGAGCGGGCGCGCACCGGCCGGGCCGGGCGCGCGGCGGCTCGTACCGGCCGGGCACGGAGGCCCCGTATGCAGCGGCGCGCGCCAGGCGGGTCAGCCGCCGCAGCCCCCGCAGCCGCCTCCGCAGCCGCTCCCGCAGCCCCCGCCGCCGTCCCCGCCCCCGCAGCCGCCCCCGCCGCCACCGGACGAGCCGTCCGCGGCGGCCGAGGTGTGCGCCACCGGCATCTCGGAAGCGAACAGCGCCGAAAGGCCCTGCATCATCAGGAGGCCTGCCATCGCCACCGCGGCCAGGGACAGCACGTCCGTGCTGACGCGCACCATCCCCGGGTCCGGCGTGACCGTGTGGAGCCCGTACCGCTGCAGCCACAGCCGGCCCCGGTGCGTGGCGAAGCTGCCCCGCAGGGGCGCGCTCATGGCCGCCACGACGATCCCCGCCACCAGCAGTGTCGTGAAGGCCACCGCGGGGAGCACCGCGGGGCGCCGTGACACCGCCTCGTGGGTGACGGCGGCGATGCCCAGCAGCGCGGTGCCCACCAGCGCCGCGGCGTGCAGGCCGGCCGTGTTCCTGGCCGCCGGGAGGGCCTTCTGGTCCTGTGCCAGCCCCTGGGCCACCAGCCGGTCGGCCACCGCGGCCACCGCCGCCGACCCGGCGACGTCCCCGGTCACCCCGTGGAGTGCCCGGCCGGCCCGGCCGGTCGGGCCGCTCGTGCCGCGGCTGTCGACGGCCGCGCACTGCACCGGGTCGCCGGGCCTCGGATCGCTCGCGATCTCCAGCCAGCGGGGGGCCGTCACGGTCACCCGGCCGGTCAGGAACAGGGCCCCGATCGCCGTCTCCGCGACCCGGGACGGCCCGCCCTTCAGGTAGGCGAACTCGTAGACGGTCGGAGGGCTTTCAGGACGCGGCCGGGCCGGCCGCGGGTGGAGCCGCCGGTACGCCCTGAGGTGCCGGACGCACAGGACGGTCTGCAGGACGACGGCGACGGAGAAATAGGTGATCCACACAAGTACCCCCCGTTACTGGCGCTTCACCTCGATTGTCGCCCCGCATCGGACGGTCCAAACAAGACGATCGCGTCAGAGTGGTGTCACCTCAGTCGTCCCAACCGCCTAATCAGGCCACTCTGTTGAGCAATCTGATCGCTTACGCACATACTGCGTATGCCGGGGGGCCATTCCGTTCCCCCGTGAGATGACCTCATCATCCAGGGGGGATGACGTGCGCAGTCAACTCAACCGGGCGGGAGCGGCCTTCGTGGCCGCCGCCGCCACCGTGGCACTCGCGGCGGGGCTGACCACCCCGGCCGCCGCAGTGCCGGCCGGGGCCGGGGACCTCGCCGCCCCGGGCGGCGCTCCCGTCCAGGCGGCCACCCGCATCGCGCTGCTCACCGGCGACAAGGTCGTCGTCGACGCCAAGGGCAAGCCGGTCGGCATAGAGCGCGCCAAGGGCCGCGAGCACGTGCCGGTTTCGGTGCAGCGCGTGAACGGTCACGTCCGCGTCGTGCCGTACGACGCCCAGCGCCTGATCGACAGCGGGAAGCTGGACGCCCGGCTCTTCGACGTCACCGAGCTGAGCCGCCCCGAGTACCAGGCCGCCCGCCGCGCCGGCATCCGGCTGATCGTCCAGTACAACGGCACCGCTCCGGCGCCCAAGGGCGAGCTCCGCCAGGCCCCCGGCAGCGAGGTGCGCCGTACCTTCACCTCCCTCAACGCCGAGGCCGTCACGGCCCCGCAGCGCGGCGCCGCCGCCGTCTGGGAGGCCCTGACCGACCCGCAGGCCGGGACCGCGTACCGCACCACCGCCTCCGGCATCGCCAAGGTGTGGCTCGACGGCGTCCGCAAGGCAAGCCTCGACAAGAGCACCCGCCAGATCGGCGCCCCGACCGCCTGGGCCGCCGGATACGACGGCAAGGGCGTCAAGATCGCGGTGCTCGACACCGGTGTCGACGCCACCCACTCCGACCTCGCCGGACAGGTCGTCGCGGAGAAGAACTTCACCGCCGCCGCCGACGCGGGGGACCGCTTCGGCCACGGCACGCACGTCGCCTCCATCGCGGCCGGCACCGGCGCCGGCTCCGCCGGCAAGTTCAAGGGCGTCGCGCCCGGCGCCAAGCTGCTCAACGGCAAGGTCCTCGACGACAGCGGCTACGGCGACGACTCCGGCATCCTCGCCGGCATGGAGTGGGCGGCCGCGCAGGGCGCCGACGTTGTCAACCTCAGCCTCGG
Organism: Streptomyces sp. NPDC101118; assembly: GCF_044759445.1. Classification (NCBI taxonomy): domain Bacteria; kingdom Bacillati; phylum Actinomycetota; class Actinomycetes; order Kitasatosporales; family Streptomycetaceae; genus Streptomyces; species Streptomyces sp. NPDC101118. The sequence goes on from NZ_JBIVZG010000001.1 coordinate 428,531, forward strand.
CGGCACCGACCAGCCCGGCATCGACCCGCTCGAAGCGGCCGTCAACAAGCTCAGCGCCGACAAGGGCATCCTGTTCGCCATCGCGGCCGGCAACGACGGCGCCCCGTCCAGCGTCGGCTCCCCGGGCAGCGCGGACGCCGCGCTCACCGTCGGCGCCGTCGACGACAAGGACCGCCTGGCCGGCTTCTCCAGCCAGGGCCCCCGCGTCGGCGACGGAGCGGTCAAGCCGGACGTCACCGCCCCCGGCGTCGACATCACCGCGGCCGCCGCGCCCGGCAGCGTCATCGACAAGGAGGTCGGCCAGAACCCCAAGGGCTACCTGACCATCTCCGGCACCTCCATGGCGACCCCGCACGTCGCGGGCGCCGCCGCGCTGCTCAAGCAGCAGCACCCGGAGTGGAAGGGCACCGAGCTCAAGGGCGTGCTGACCGCCTCCACCAAGCCCGGCAAGTACAACCCCTTCCAGCAGGGCAGCGGCCGCATCGCCGTCGGCAGCGCCATCAAGCAGAACGTGATCGCCGAGCCCGTGTCGGTGAGCTTCGGCCGCCAGCTGTGGCCCCACACCGACGACAAGCCGGTCACCAAGAAGGTCACGTACCGCAACCTCGGCACCCAGGCCGTCACCCTCGCCCTGAAGGCCGACGCGACCGGCCCCGACGGCAAGCCGGCCCCCGCGGGCTTCTTCGCCCTCGGTGCCCAGCAGGTCACCGTCCCGGCGGGCGGCACCGCCTCCGTCGACCTCACCGCGGACACGCGGATCGGCGGCGCCCTGGACGGCTCGTACTCCGCGTACGTCGTCGCGACCGGCGGCGGCACCACCGTGCGCACTGCCGCGGCCGTGGACCGCGAAGTCGAGTCGTACGACGTGAAGTTCAAGCACGTCGGGCGCGACGGCAAGCCGTCCACGGACTTCAACACCATGCTGGCCGGCACCTCGGGCCTCGCGCAGGACCAGTTCCTGAACCTGTTCGACCCCTCGGGCACCTCCAAGGTCCGCCTGCCCAAGGGCGACTACATCCTCAGCAGCTCCTTCGTGCACGACCCGCGCGACTTCACGAAGGGCGTCAGCTGGGTCGCCCAGCCCGTCCTGAAGGTCGGGAAGAACGGCACCGTCACGATCGACGCCCGCACCACGAAGCCGGTCGACATCACCGTCCCGTCCGCCGTCGCGACCAGCGAGTTCGCCGCACCCAGCTTCGAGGTCTCCAACGCCGACTCCGGCTGGGGCTTCGGCTGGTGGCTCGACTCCTACAAGGGCTTCCGCACCGCCCACCGCGGCGGTGCCGTCCCCGCGGGCACCACGGTCGTCCAGACCTGGGACTCCCACTGGACCGAGGGCCCGACGACCGAGTACCACATGACGGTCGGCGGCAAGGTCAAGCGCCTGGCCGACGGCTTCACCCGGCACGTCAAGGCCTCCGAGCTCGCCACGGTGAAGGTCGCCCAGGGCACCTCGCTGCCCGGCAAGCAGGGCGCGCTCAGCGCCTTCGGCATGCTGCCCGGCGGCTCCGGCTCTACCTCCATCTCCATCCCGCGCCGCCTGCCGGCGACCGCCACCCTGCGCCTCGCCGTCATCGGCGACGTCAAGTGGGAGGTCGACTTCGACCAGCTGGGCGGCCGTGACGAGCAGGGCTTCCCGATCCGCGAGGGCGGCTGGTTCGGCACGCCGAAGGCCTTCAAGGCGGGCAAGACCTACCGCGAGACCTTCAACACCGGCGTCTTCGGCCCGAGCGTCAGCGACGAGACCGGCATCTACCGCGACGGCAACCAGCTGTTCGGCTACGTCCCGCTGCTGACCGACGGCGCCGGCCACCAGGGCGACACCGCGTTCACCAAGGGCTCCACGGTCCTGCTGCGCGACGGCAAGGAGATCTTCCGCACCAAGACGCCGTTCGGCTACGCGGAGCCGTTCGAGCTGCCGGCCGGCAGCGCGGACTACCGCCTGACCACCACGCTGGACCGCGGCCAGGCCATCGCCCGCACCACCAGCAGGGTCGAGGCCTCCTGGACCTTCCGGTCCAAGAAGACCGCGGAGTTCACCAAGCTGCCCGCCTCGGTGGTCCGCTTCACCCCCGGGCTGGCGTCCGACAGCACCGCCCCGGCCGGCCGCACCCTCCGGGTGCCGGTCACCGTCCAGGGCAGCGCCAAGGGCTCGAACCTCAAGTCCCTGGCCGTGTACGTCAGCTTCGACAACGGCACCACCTGGAAGAAGCTGACCGTCAAGGACGGCGCGGTCAGCGTCAAGAACCCGGCGAAGGGCAAGGCGGTCTCGCTGCGAGCCGTCGTCACCGACAAGCAGGGCAACACCGCCGAGGTGAAGGTCTTCCGGGCGTACACCACCCGGTAAGTCCCCACCCGCGGAATGACGGTGGCCCGCCGGAGCGTCTCGACGCTCCGGCGGGCCACCGCCTCGTTTCCGGTGCTGCCACTAGCGGCCGATCGCCCAGCCGAAGGGGCTGCCGCCGGGGGTGGACCCGAAGGTGGCCGCCCTGAGGGACAGCCCGCCGGTCGTGCCGACCCCGGTGGCCGTGCCGCGCAGCACGTTGACGACGCCGTCGCCGTAGTAGGGCCACTCGGCGGCGCCGTTGTCCTCGCCGTGTGAGGACACCGTCAGCTCGGCCTTCCCGTCCTTGGTGAAGTCCATCAGTGACACGGCCGAGCCGAACTGGTCCCGCGCCTCGGTGGTGCCCGGGACGCCCGTGGAGTTCTGGGTCAGCACCACACCGCCGGTCGCGGTGACGATCCCGGTCGCGCTGCCGCGCAGCACTGTGACCGAACCGCCGTCCACCGCGGTGCCGTTGTCCTCCCGCCCGGCCCCGACGGCCAGGTCGAGGTGGCCGTCGCCGTCGAGGTCGCCCAGCGCGACGGAGGTGCCGAAGCCGTCGCCGTCCTCCGCGGTCCCGGGCACACCGGCGGTGGCCTGGGTGATGACCCGGTCGGGCTCGTCGGCGATGCCCCCGGTGCGGCCCTTCCAGATCGCCACGTCGCCGCCGGGCGCGTACCACGGGGCCTTCGGGCGGCCGATGACGATGTCGGCCTTCCCGTCCTTGTCGATGTCGCCGACGGCTGCGTCGGCGCCGCCCTCGCCGGGCGACTCGGGCCACCAGGCCGAGTTGTCGGCCAGCTTCCCGCCGTGGAAGACACCGACATCCTGCAAGCCGCCCGTGCTCGTGTACTGCGCCACCACCTCGTCGCGCCCGTCGCCGTCCACGTCGCCGGCCGCCAGCCCGTACACGCCGAAGGTGGTGTAGTCGGCTGTCCGGGTCAGGGAGGTGCCGCCCCGGGCCACGGTGAAGCGGCGCAGACCGCCCTCCGGGTAGAGCCGGTACTCGCTGGCGACGACCTCCGGGCGACCGTTGCCGTCCATGTCGGCCGCGGTGACCGCGAGGCCCAGCTGCTTGGCCGTGCCCATGATCCGCGCCGCCTTCACCAGGCCCGCGGGGCTGCCGTAGAGCACGGTCACCGAGCCCGGGGCCTGGTTGAGGGCCACCGTGCCCGTCCGGTCGTACGGAGCGCCCACCGCCAGGTCGGAGAAGCCGTCGGCGTTGAAGTCGCCGGTCGCGAGCGAGTAGCCGAACCAGTCCTCGTTCCCCGGATCGCCGGGCACGCCCTCCGTGGCCTGGCTGATCACCTTGCGCTGGGCCGTGACCGGACCGTTCGCGCCGCCCGGCACGACGGCCACGTAGCCCGCGCCTGACTTGGCGCCGACCGTGGCCGCGGGGGCACTGATGACCAGGTCGTTGTACCCGTCCCCGTTGAAATCGGCCTTGTGCACCCCCGACGCACTGGCCGCGCTCGCCGGCCCCGCCGCCACCACCGACCCGGCCACCGCCGCCACCGCGACCGCCAGTGCCGCCCATTCCCGGCGCATCCGCATGATTCCTCCCCTGAGCCGTGCTCCCGCCCCCGCGGAGCGGGCCCACGGACTTTAAGCCACTCCCGCCCCACCGGACCCACCGGGTCCGGTACACGCGTACGAGGCGCGGCCCCCGAATGCGAGCATGTCCGGTATGGCTACTCACCTGATCACCGGTGCCGGCTCGGGCATCGGCGCGTGCGTCGCGCGCCGGCTCCACGAGCGCGGCGACGACCTCGTGCTGCTCGCCCGCGACGCCGCCCGCGGCAAGGAGCTCACCGCCCGCTACCCCGGCTCCCGCGCCCTCGTCGGCGACCTCGCCGACCCGGACCGGCTCTCCTGGGCCTTCTCCCACCAGGCGCTGCCGGACCGCCTCGACTCCCTGCTGCACGTCGCCGGCATCGTCGACCTCGGCCCGGTCGCCGAGCTCCGCCCCAAGACCTGGCACCAGCAGCTCAACGTCAACCTGATCGCCCCCGCGGAGGTCACCCGGCTGCTGCTGCCCACGCTGCGCGCCTCCCAGGGCCAGGTGGTCTTCGTGAACTCCGGCGCCGGGCTCAACGCCCACGCCGACTGGAGCGCGTACGCCGCCTCCAAGCACGGCCTGAAGGCCCTCGCCGACTCGCTCCGCCAGGAGGAGAAGGCCAACGGGATCCGGGTCACCTCCGTCTACCCCGGCCGCACCGCCAGCCCGATGCAGGCCAAGGTGCACTCGCAGGAGGGCAAGGAGTACGACCCCGCCCGCTGGATCGACCCCGAGTCCGTGGCGACCACCATCCTGATGGCGATCGACCTCCCGCGCGACGCCGAGGTCAACGACCTCTCCGTGCGGCCCGGCCGATGACCGGGTACGGGGGAGGCGCCACCGGCGTCGGCTCGCTGCCCGGCGGCGACGCGCGCGAGGCCGCGAAGACCGTCACCGGCAGCTTCGAGGAGTTCGTGTACCTGCCCGAGCTGCCCGCCCGCGGGCCCGGCGCCGACATGATCGGCCGCTCCCTCGGGCTGCTGGTCGACATGTACGCGCACGTGGAGCCCAGCGGCTGGCGGGTCAGCGACCGGCCCGGCCGCGACACCAAGCGGGCCAGGTCCTGGCTCGGCGAGGACCTCGACGCGCTGGAGGAGTTCACCCAGGGGTACGAGGGGAAGCTCAAGGTCCAGGCCGTGGGTCCGTGGACGCTCGCCGCCGCCCTGGAACTGCGCACCGGCGAGGCCCTGCTCCAGGACGCCGGCGCCTGCCGGGACCTCGCCGGGTCCCTGGCCGAGGGGCTGCGGAACCACCTGGCCGACCTGCGCAGGCGGGTGCCGGGCGCCGAGATCGTGCTCCAGTTCGACGAGCCCTCGCTGACGGCCGTACTGCGCGGGCAGGTGAAGACGGCCAGCGGCTACCGCACGTACCGGGCCGTGGACCGCCAGGCCGTCGAGGGCGCCCTGCGCGACCTCTTCGCCGTGCACGGGGGAGAGTCGGTCGTGCACTCCTGCGCGCCCGGCGTGCCCTTCGCGCTGCTGCGGCGGGCCGGCGCCACGGGCGTGTCGTTCGATTTCTCCCTGCTCACGGAGCGCGAGGACGACGCCATCGGCGAGGCCGTGGAAGGCGGCACGAAACTCTTCGCCGGAGTGGTGCCGGGCACGGACACCGCGTTGTCGGACCCTGCCGGTAGCGTCATGGGGGTCAGGAAGCTTTGGCGCAGGCTGGGGCTGGCACCGGGGACTCTGGCGGAGTCCGTCGTGGTCACTCCCTCGTGCGGTCTCGCGGGCGCTTCGCCCGCTTACGCCCGCGCGGCCATGGCGCACTGCGTCAGGGCGGCGAGATCCCTCGCCGACAACCCTGAGTGATCGAAACGGGAGGACCAGGGGCATGGCAGCCGAACAGCAGGACACGGTACCGGCGGAGGTGCGCGAGCAGCACCAGCTGCTGGCCGAGCAGGTCGAGGAGCACCGCTTCCGGTACTACGTGAAGGACCAGCCGGTCGTCAGCGACGCCGAGTTCGACCGGCTGCTGCGGTCCCTGGAGGCCCTGGAGGAGCAGTACCCCGAGCTGCGCACGCCCGACTCGCCGACGCAGAAGGTGGCGGGGGCGTACGAGACGGAGTTCACCGCGGTCGAGCACCGCGAGCGGATGCTCTCCCTGGACAACGCCTTCGACGACGAGGAGCTGTCCGCCTGGGCCGAGCGGGTCGCGCGGGACGTCGGCACCCCCGACTACCACTACCTCTGCGAGCTCAAGGTCGACGGCCTCGCCGTGAACCTCACGTACGAGCACGGGCGGCTGACCCGCGCGGCCACCCGCGGCGACGGCCGCACGGGCGAGGACATCACGCCGAACGTGCGGACCATCGCCGAGATCCCGGACCGCCTCAAGGGCGACCGGATCCCGGCCGTGGTCGAGATCCGCGGCGAGGTCTACTTCCCGATGGAGAAGTTCGAGGAGCTCAACGCCCGGCTGGTCGAGGCCGGCGACAAGCCCTTCGCCAACCCGCGCAACGCGGCGGCCGGTTCGCTGCGCCAGAAGGACCCCAAGGTCACCGCCACCCGCCCGCTGCACATGGTGGTGCACGGCATCGGCGCGCGCGACGGCTTCGAGATCGACTGCCTGTCGCACGCGTACGAGCTGCTGCACGAGTGGGGCCTGCCCACCGCCCGGCACAACAAGGTCGTGGGCTCGCTCGCCGAAGTGCGCGAGTTCATCGCCTACTTCGGGGAGAACCGCCACTCGGTCGAGCACGAGATCGACGGAGTGGTCGTCAAGCTCGACGAGATCCCGTTGCAGGGCCGCCTGGGCACCACCTCGCGCGCCCCGCGCTGGGCCATCGCCTGGAAGTACCCGCCGGAGGAGGTCAACACCAAGCTGGTCGACATCCGGGTCGGCGTCGGCCGGACCGGGCGCGTCACGCCGTACGCCGTGGTCGAGCCGGTGACCGTGGCCGGCTCCGAGGTGGAGTTCGCCACCCTGCACAACCAGGACGTGGTCAAGGCCAAGGGCGTGCTCATCGGCGACACGGTGGTGCTGCGCAAGGCCGGTGACGTGATCCCCGAGATCCTCGGGCCGGTCACCGACCTGAGGGACGGCACCGAGCGGGAGTTCGTGATGCCGGCCCGGTGCCCGGAGTGCGAGACGGAGCTGCGGCCGATGAAGGAGGGGGACATCGACCTTCGCTGCCCGAACTCCCGCTCCTGCCCCGCCCAGCTGCGCGAACGTCTGTTCTACCTCGCCGGGCGGAAGTGCCTGGACATCGAGAACTTCGGGTACGTGGCGGCCGTGGCCCTCACCCAGCCGCTGGAGCCCTCGGAACCGCCGCTGCGCGACGAGGGCGACCTGTTCGACCTGACGGTCGAACAGCTGCTGCCCATCAAGTCGTACGTGCTCGACCCGGACACCGGGCTGCCCAAGCGCGACCCGAAGACCGGCGAGGAGAAGGTGGTCACCTTCTTCGCCAACCAGAAGGGCGAGCCCAAGACCAACACCCTGGCGATGCTGGCCAACATCCAGGCCGCCAAGGAGCGCCCGCTGGCCCGGATCCTCACCGGCCTGTCCATCCGTCACGTCGGCCCGGTGGCCGCCGAGGCGCTGGCCCGCGAGTTCCGGTCGATCGAGCGCATCGAGCAGGCGGGCGAGGAGGAGCTGGCGGCCGTCGAGGGCGTGGGTCCCACCATCGCCGCCTCGCTCAAGCAGTGGTTCGAGGAGGAGTGGCACCGCGAGATCCTGCGGAAGTGGCGCGCCGCCGGCGTCCGGATGGAGGACGAGGGCGCCGGCGAGGACCAGGGTCCCCGCCCGCTGGAGGGCCTCACGGTGGTCGTGACGGGCACCCTGGCCTCGTACACGCGGGACGGCGCCAAGGAGGCGCTGCAGAGCCGCGGGGCCAAGGTGACCGGCTCCGTCTCGAAGAAGACCTCCTTCGTGGTGGTCGGCGAGAACCCCGGCTCGAAGTACGAGAAGGCGATGCAGGTGAAGGTCCCGGTGCTCGACGAGGCGGGCTTCGCCATCCTTCTGGAGCAGGGCGCCGACGCCGCGCGCGAGGCGGCTCTTCCGGTTGAGGGGGAATAGGGAGAAGCGCGGAGGAGCGGGGTAGGTAAAGAGGGGAACAGGAGGAAGGCGAGGGGTAGTCAGCCCGCGGTGGCCTGTCGGATCATCGGATGGGTGACAGGGGGGTCCTGGTCCAATCTCACCCGTTCGGCGGATACCGTACTGATGAGGATGGCTGGGGCGCATTCGGGCAACCGCCGCCGACCGCTGCCCCTGGGAGCTTCCTGCGGCCTACTGTTGAGGGGTGCGCCTGTCGTGCACGGCTGCGTGGTGCAATTCCAGCCGTGATGGCATGACATCGGGGCATCCCCCAGCCACCGCTGGGAGGTGCCCCCAGGCATCGGCATCGCCGGCTGTGAGAGGGACGGGCATGAAACCCACCGAAAGCGCCGACCCGTCACCAGAATTCGGCGGGGACCTGATCCCGTCAGGACGGGCGGCCAGGTTCGGTGTCCTGGGCTCCAGGACACCCGAGACCCATCCGCTGGAGACGGCGGCCGGGCGGCGCAAGGCGCTGCCCGTCGCCGTGGTGACGGCGGCCGCCCTGGTGCTCGCGGCCGGCATCGTGCTGGGCATCGGCGACGGCCAGGCGCTCTTCCCGGGCGGCACGGTGGGCTGGTGCCTGGCCCTGCTGACCGGAATCATCGTCGGCCACCTCGTCGCCCTCGGCCGCGACCGCTGGTGGGGCGGCACCGGTTCCGGCGCGGCCCTGACCCTCGGCGTCCTGCTGCTCTACGGCTGGGTGCCGGCCGGACTGGTCAGCCTCGCGGTGGTCTCGCTGGTGGGGGCCGCCCGCAGGCACCGCTGGCGACAGGGCCTGCTGCACGGCTCGGTGGACGTGCTCGGCATCGGCGCGGGCGCCCTGGTGCTCGCCGCCTTCGGCGAGTCCCCGACCGTCGAGGACCCCTGGCTCCCCGCGTTCTGGGACGCCGCGGCGGTACCCGAGGTGACGCTGGTCGCCATCGCGTACCTGCTGGTGACCCGGGTGCTGCTGTGGTTCGCGCTGGCACCCCGCGGGGGCGGGCTGCCCACCGTGGCCCGGACCGCGATGGTCCGTCAGGGGCTGGTCGCCGTCGCCCTGCTGGGGATCGCCCCGCTCATCTGCGTGGTGGCCACCAGCCTCCCGGTGCTGCTGCCGCTGTTCGCCGTACCGCTCATCGCCCTCGACTCCACCCTGTGGATCGCCCGGGCGCGGGCCGAGGAGCAGCTGCGCGACCCGCTCACCGGACTGCCCAACCGGCAGTGGCTGCTGGAGCGCGCCTGGTCGGCCCTGGACGAGGCTGAACGTATCGGCACCCGGTCCGCGCTCGTGCTGATCGACCTGGACCGGTTCCGGGCGGTCAACGACACGCTGGGCCACCTGGCGGGCGACCGCCTGCTGCTCCAGATCGCCGAACGCCTCCAGAAGGCCCTGCCGGGGCAGGCCGAGGCCGCCCGGCTGGGCGGCGACGAGTTCGCCGTGCTCCTGCCGGTCGCCGACTCCACCACCAGCGCCCAGCGCGTCGCCCGTCACCTGGTCGCCGAGCTGTCCTCGCCGCTCGACCTCGACGGACTCACCCTGGTCCTGGAGGCCAGCGCCGGCCTCGCGGTCTTCCCCGACCACGCGCTCGACGCCGAGGGCCTGCTCCGGCGCGCCGACGTGGCGATGTACCAGGCCAAGCGGGACCGCACGGGCGTCGAGGTGTACGAGTCCAAGCGGGACAGCAACACCCCCGACCGGCTCGGGCTGCTCGGCGACCTCCGCCGTGCCCTCGACGCCGGCGAGGTCGAGCTGCACTACCAGCCCAAGGTCCGCTTCGACGGCCAGGTCGCCGGGCTGGAGGCGCTGGTCCGCTGGGTGCACCCGGAGCGCGGCCGGGTCCCCCCGGACGAGTTCATCGCCATCGCCGAGACCTCCGGCCTGATGCCCCACCTCACCGAGTACGTGCTGGAGACCGCGCTCGCCCAGGTCGCCCGGTGGCGGGCCCAGGGGCTGAAGGTGCCGGTCGCGGTCAACGTCTCGCCCCGGGACGTGCACACCCCCGGCTTCGCGGGTGCGGTCGCCGCCCGGCTGGCCCGCCACGGTGTGCCCGCGGGCTCCCTCCAGCTGGAGATAACGGAGCACGTGCTGCTGGAGGACCCCCAGCGGGCCGCCGACACCATGGCCGGGCTCACCGGCCACGGCGTGAAGATGTCCCTCGACGACTTCGGCACCGGCTACTCCTCCCTGGTCCACCTGCGCCGGCTGCCGGTCAGCGAGCTGAAGATCGACCGGTCGTTCGTGGCCCGGCTCGCCGTGGACGCGCAGGACGCCGAGATCGTCCGCTGCACCGTCGACCTCGCGCACTCGCTCGGCCTGCTCGTCGTGGCCGAGGGCGTGGAGGACGACGAGACCTGGGAGCGCCTGCGCGACCTGGGCTGCGACGCCGTCCAGGGCTGGCTCGTCGCCGCCGCCATGCCGCCCGCCGAGGCCACCGCCTGGCTGCTGGCCCGCGGCGAACACGGCTGGCGCCGGCCGGCCGACATCACGGCGGAGCTGGCGGCTTCGGAGATTCAGGGGCCGTGAGGGGGGTGGGGGCGGGGCGTGAGGCCCGGGGGGCCGTGGGGGCGTGAGGCCGGGGGGTGTGAGGCCGTAAGGGGTGGATTCGCGGAGCCTGGGGCGGCTTCGGGGGCCGGTGGTGCGGGGTGGCCGGTCGTGTGGTGTGTGGGTCCCCTCGGTGCTTGACGGGGCATGGCCTGCAGGCCCTGCGGCAGGCCCACCCCTGGGGCAAGGGGCTTCGCCCTGGCCTTCGGCCACCCCAGGCCCGGGCCTGCCTCCGGACCAGCCTGCCATGCCCCGTCAAGCACCTTCCCCACACACCACACGACCGGCCGGGAGTGCACGGCGCCGACCCGGGCCCCGACTCCGGCTCAGGCCCCAGCCTCGGTCCGGTCTCGCATCGGCCCATGGGCCCGGCCTTGCGTGACCCGCCCGCGCCCCCACCCCGTATCCGGGGCGGCGGCACCCGGGTCGGCGTGCTCGGGGCGGCTTCGGGCGTGGCGGTACCGGTCGGTAGCTGCGGCAGGCGGCTCGGTTAAGATCCAGCCACTTCGCATGAAGTTCGAACCGGGGGGCTCCACTTGAACATGCATTCGCTTCGTCGTGCCTGCGTACTCGCGCTCGGCCCGGCCCTGGTCCTCGGCGCCGGTGTACCCGCCGCGTTCGCCGGGGCCGTCACCCTTCCCGCCGCCGGCACCGGCGTGGTCTCCGACCCCGTACAGCCGGGCGTCTGGGGGAGCGCCGCCGAGGTCGCCGCGGCCGGCGAGGAGGCCGTCGGCCTGCACACCCGCGCCGACGGCACCCTGGTCGGCCTGCGCGGCCGGGCCACCGACCCGGCCGGCACCGTCGGCGGCGCCCGCACCCTCACCGTCATGCTCCGGCCCGCCGGCGGCACCGCCTGGGTCACCCGGCAGCTGACCACCAACGCCTACGCCGCGCTCGTCTCTCTCAGCCCGCAGGGCGACGGCTCCTTCGTCGCCTCCTGGCTGGAGCCGCAGGACGGCGGTCAGTACCTGCTCAAGGCGGCCACCCTGGCCCCGGGCGCCACCACCTGGTCCGCCGTGACCACGGTGACCACCCTCGGCTCGTACGTCATCGCGCCCCGCGTGTTCGGCAGCGCCACCGGACGGCTCGTCGCCGTCTGGGGCGAGGAGCCCCAGAACGGCAGCATCCAGCTGCGCATCACCGAGCGTGCCACGCCCGGCGGCGACTGGTCCCAGCCTCGGATCTTCGACAGCGTGAAGGATACCGGGGACGGCGAGTTCGGCGGCGAGTGGTACCTCACCGGCCTCTCCGGCGCCGTCGACAAGGACGGCAACGCGGCCGTCGTGTGGAACCTCGACGACATGCAGCGTGACGCGCCCCCCGCCGGGTCCCCGAAGGACTCGGTTCCCGCCGCGGGCGCCGCCGCCCCCGGTACGGAGGTCATCCCGATCGAGTACCACTCCCGGATCATGGAGCTCCCGGCGGGCACCTCCGAATGGGGCCAGGCGAAGGAGGCGGCCCCGCTCGTCGGCACCGGCCCCGGCTGGCTCCGCCTGGACGCCCACCCGGCCGGCGGCTTCACCCTCGTGTGGAACCACATCGGGTACTACGAGGCCGACCACGCCATCCGGTACTCCCGCAAGCCGGCCCCCGGCGCCGACTGGACCGCGCCCGAGGTCACCTCCTTCACCGGCACCAACGCCCCGCGCACGCTGCCCCGCCCCCTCGTGGGCCCGAACGGCGACGTCACGCTGGTCGCCGCCTCGTACGACGCCAAGCGGGTGCTCTCGACGACCCGCGACGCCGCCACCGGCACCTGGTCGCTCGCCCAGGCCGACGATCGCTACCCGTACCAGGGCGCGGTCGGCGCGGGCATCGCCGCGGACGGCACCGTGCACGCCGGCTGGACCGTCTACCGCAGCAAGGGCTCGTACAGCTACGTGCACGCCTTCCGCACCCGCGACGGCTGGTCCGCGCCCAAGGCGCTGACGACCACCCCGGCCGCCCAGTACGCCAACGTGGTCACCGGCGTCCTCACCGTCTCCGGCAGCCGGCCGGCCGCCCTCTGGAGCTCCTACAAGAGCCCCCTGTACGCCGCCTCCGGCACCACCCGCCCCACCCCCCGCTTCCGGGACTTCTCCGACGACCGCAAGGCCGACGTGCTGTCCCTGACGGGTGACACCCTCACCCGGTACGAGGGCGACGGCGCGGGGCACCTCACCAAGGGCTCCGTGCACACCGGCTCGGTCACCGCCGGCTGGGCCGCCGGCACCCGCTTCACCGCCTTCGGCGACCTGAACGGCGACCGGCTCAACGACGTCCTGGCCGTGCTGCCCGGCGGCGAGGCCCGGATGTACCGGACCCCCGCCGGCCGCCTCCCCGCGCCCACGTCCCCGTACACGAAGACCGGCGCCGACTGGCGCGGGTACGACGTGCTCACCGCCCCCGGCGACCTCACGGGCGACGGCCGCGCCGACCTGCTGGCCCGCGAGAAGGCCACCGGGAACCTGTGGCTGCACGCGGGGAACGGCAGCGCCGGCTTCGCCGCCCGCGTGAGGATCGGGCCCGGCTGGAACGCGTACACCAAGGTCATCGGCGCCGGGGACCTGAACGGGGACGGGCACGGCGACGTCCTCGCCCGCGACACCCACGGCGAGCTGTGGCGCTACTACGGCACGGGCACCGGCAAGCTGGGCACGCGCGCGCTGGTCTTCCGGGACTGGGGCTCGACGTACAAGCAGGTCATCGGGGCCGGCGACCTCAACGGCGACGGCAGGGCCGACCTCTTCTCGAAGGACTCCGAGGGCGTCGGCTGGCTGAACCCCGGCACCGGCCGCGGCACCTTCGGCAACCGCGTCAAGGTCTCCTCGACCTGGGCCACCCGCACGGTCTCCTGACCCCGGAACGGGCCCGTTCCCCCTCCCGGGGCGGGCCCGCGGCGGTCCCCGGCGAGTGCCGTGACCCCCGGCCGCGCCAAACCGTTTCGTGGCCGGGGGGCCGGGCCCCATAGGATTGGGCCCGAAACTACACACTCACCACCCTCAGAGGATCGCTGCATGCCTGGCATCACGCGCGAGGAGGTCGCCCACCTCGCTCGGCTGGCGCGTCTGGAGCTGTCCGGCGACGAGCTGGACCACTTCGCCGGTCAGCTGGACGACATCATCGGCGCGGTCGCCCGCGTCGCCGAGGTCGCCGACCAAGACGTACCCCCGACCTCCCACCCGCTGCCGCTGACCAACGTCATGCGTGCGGACGAGGTCCGTCCGTCGCTCACCCCCGAGCAGGCGCTTTCCGGCGCTCCCGCCCAGGAGCAGCAGCGTTTCAAGGTGCCGCAGATCCTGGGGGAGGACTAAGACCATGACGGACAGCAACATCATCAAGCTCACGGCCGCCGAGATCGCCGCGAAGATCGCCTCCGGCGAGCTGACCGCGGTGCAGGTCACCGAGGCCCACCTCGCCCGCATCGAGGCCGTCGACGAGAAGGTGCACGCCTTCCTGCACGTCGACCGCGAGGGTGCCCTCGCGCAGGCCCGCGCCGTGGACGAGAAGCGCGCCAAGGGCGAGAAGCTGGGCCCGCTGGCCGGCGTCCCGCTCGCGCTCAAGGACATCTTCACCACGAAGGGCGTCCCCACCACCGTCGGCTCCAAGATCCTCGAAGGCTGGATCCCGCCGTACGACGCCACCCTGACGCGCAAGCTGAAGGAGGCCGACGTCGTCATCCTCGGCAAGACCAACATGGACGAGTTCGCCATGGGGTCCTCGACCGAGAACAGCGCGTACGGCCCGACCGGCAACCCGTGGGACCTCACGCGCATCCCCGGCGGCTCCGGCGGCGGCTCCTCCGCCGCGCTGGCGTCGTACGAGGCCCCGCTCGCCATCGGCACGGACACCGGCGGCTCCATCCGCCAGCCCGCGGCCGTCACCGCGACCGTCGGCGTGAAGCCGACGTACGGCGGCGTCTCCCGCTACGGCATGGTGGCCTTCTCCAGCTCCCTCGACCAGGGCGGCCCCTGTGCCCGTACGGTCCTCGACGCGGCCCTGCTGCACGAGGTCATCGCCGGCCACGACCCGCTCGACTCGACCTCCATCGACGCCCCGGTCCCGCCGGTCGTCGAGGCGGCCCGCAACGGCTCCGTCGCCGGCATGCGCGTCGGCGTCGTCAAGCAGTTCGCCGGCGAGGGCTACCAGGCCGGTGTCGTCCAGCGCTTCAACGAGTCGGTCGAGCTCCTCAAGGAGCTCGGCGCCGAGATCGTCGAGCTGGACTGCCCGTCGTTCGACCTGGCGCTCGCCGCGTACTACCTGATCGCGCCGTCCGAGTGCTCCTCGAACCTGGCCCGCTTCGACGCCATGCGCTACGGCCTGCGCGTCGGTGACGACGGCACCAAGTCCGCCGAGGACGTCACGGCCCTGACCCGCGAGGCCGGCTTCGGCCCCGAGGTGAAGCGCCGCATCATGCTCGGCACGTACGCGCTCAGCTCCGGCTACTACGACGCGTACTACGGCTCGGCCCAGAAGGTCCGCACGCTCATCACGAAGGACTTCGAGAAGGCCTTCGAGCAGGTCGACGTGATCGTCTCCCCGACGACCCCGACCACCGCCTTCCCGATCGGCGAGCGCGCCGACGACCCGATGGCGATGTACCTCGCGGACCTGTGCACCATCCCGACCAACCTGGCCGGCAACGCCGCCATGTCGCTGCCCTGCGGCCTGGCGCCGGAGGACGGTCTGCCGGTCGGTCTGCAGATCATCGCCCCGGCGATGAAGGACGACCGCCTGTACAAGGTCGGTGCCGCCGTCGAGGCCGCCTTCATCAGCCGCTGGGGTCACCCGCTGCTTGAGGAGGCACCGTCGCTGTGAGCAACGCACTGACCAAGGCCAAGGGCTTCAAGAAGTCCAAGTCCGGTACGTACCTGTCCATCGGCGCCACCGCCTTCGGCGCGATCGGCGTCGCCAAGCAGGTCAAGAAGGCCCGCCTGGAGAACGACACGCTCAAGCTGGTCGACGCCGTGGTGTCCGCCGCCGCCATCGTGACCGGCCTCGCGATCCTGTACCGCGAGCTGCGGCGCCTCGGCGACGACGACGTTCTGCTGGGCTGAGAGGGAAAGTTTCACCGTGACCGTCACCGAACTCCTGTCGTACGAGGCCGCGCTGGGCGCGTACGACCCCGTCATGGGTCTTGAGGTCCACGTCGAGCTCGGCACCAGGACCAAGATGTTCTGCGGCTGCTCGACCGAGCTGGGCGCCGAGCCCAACTCGCAGACCTGCCCCACCTGCCTCGGCCTGCCCGGCTCGCTGCCGGTCGTCAACGCGATCGGCGTCGAGTCCGCCATCAAGATCGGCCTCGCGCTGAACTGCGAGATCGCCGAGTGGTGCCGCTTCGCCCGGAAGAACTACTTCTATCCGGACATGCCGAAGAACTTCCAGACCTCCCAGTACGACGAGCCGATCGCCTTCAACGGCTACCTGGACGTCCAGCTGGAGGACGGCGAGGTCTTCCGCGTCGAGATCGAGCGCGCGCACATGGAGGAGGACACCGGCAAGTCCACCCACGTGGGCGGCGCGACGGGCCGTATCCACGGCGCCTCGCACTCGCTCCTGGACTATAACCGCGCCGGCATCCCGCTCATCGAGATCGTCACCAAGCCGATCGTCGGTGCCGGCGAGCGCGCCCCCGAGGTCGCCAAGGCGTACGTCGCCGAGCTGCGCGAGCTCATCAAGGCGCTCGGCGTCTCCGAGGCCCGCATGGAGATGGGCCAGATGCGCTGCGACGTCAACCTCTCCCTCATGCCGAAGGGCGCGGAGAAGTTCGGCACGCGCTCGGAGACCAAGAACGTCAACTCGCTGCGCAGCGTGGAGCGGGCCGCCCGTTACGAGATCATGCGCCACGCGGCCGTCCTGCAGTCCGGCGGGACGATCATCCAGGAGACCCGCCACTTCCACGAGGACGACGGCTCCACGACGTCCGGCCGTGTGAAGGAGGAGGCGGAGGACTACCGCTACTTCCCCGAGCCGGACCTGGTGCCGGTGGCCCCCTCGCGCGAGTGGGTCGAGGAGCTGCGGGGCACCCTGCCCGAGCTGCCGCGCGTCCGCCGCAACCGGCTCCGCGAGGAGTGGGGCATCGGCGAGTTCGACATGCAGTCGATCCTCAACGCCGGTGCGGTCGACCTGATCGTCGCGACGATCGAGGCCGGTGCCGACTCGGCGTCCGCCCGCAAGTGGTGGATGGGCGAGCTGGCGCGCAACGCGAACGAGACGGGCAAGGGCCTGGACGAGCTGGGCGTCGCCCCGGCCGACGTGGCCCGGGTCTCGGCCCTGGTCGCCGAGGGCTCGCTCAACGACAAGCTGGCCCGCCAGGTCATCGAGGGCCTGCTGGCCGGCGAGGGCACGCCGGACGAGGTCGTCGAGAAGCGCGGCCTGAAGGTCGTCTCCGACGACGGCGCCCTGGGTGCCGCGGTGGACGAGGCCATCGCCGGGAACGCGGCCATCGCGGACAAGATCCGCGGCGGCAAGGTCGCCGCGGTCGGCGCCCTGGTCGGCGCGGTCATGAAGACCACCCGCGGCCAGGCCGACGCGGCCCGCGTGAAGGAACTGATCCTGGAGCGCCTGGGCGTCGAGGGCTGACGCCCACCGCAGCTCGCGCAGCACGCACCCGAAAGCGCCCCGTACCGGTCGACGACCGGTACGGGGCGCTTCGCGTTCGGGGGACGGTCTCGGGAAGGCGGCCGGTGCCGGGGTGCGGGGCAGGAGCGGTAGCTGCCGGGGCGGCCTCAGAGAAGTGCACGTATCTGGGGTTGTCCGCCGACCGAGGGTTTCCGGGCCGGGGCACCCTGTCAAGGGCGCTCCTTCGTCGCGTCGCCTGCGGCGATTCCACTTCGTTCCACCCTTGACAGGGCACCCCGGCCCGGAAGGCAAAACCCTCGGCGGACACCCCCAGGAAAGACGCCCAGGGGGACTTCCCAGGTCAGTCGGTACCGGGTGCGTGACGCGGCAGCGAGGCCCGGCCCCCGCCCAGAGGGGCGGACGCGTCAGCGTCCGTAGGCCCTCCGCCCGTCTCAGCGACTTCCGGGCCGTCTGTGCCCTTTCATAAGCCGCCACAAATCGCTACGCGCTCCTGCCTCAGGGCGGCGGACGGCCGTCTGTGGCCGGACATAGGCCGCCAGCGATCGCATGTGCTTCTCACGCCACGCGATGACCGGCCCGTCGTGGTGGGACATAGGCCGCCAGCGATGGGTAGGGCGCTTTTCACGTCTCAGCGTCCGCCCGGCCGGTCGTGGTGGGACAAGAGCCGCCCACGGTGGCCGCGTGCGGCTCTCGCTGGGCGGCTGGCGGGCCGTCCCGCCCGCCAGTTGCGGGAAATGGACACTGGATCCGGGTCATCCCCGACGCCCGTCCCTTCCCACGTCCCTTCCCGGCCCAAAACGGCCGTTCGCCGCCGTGAGGCAGGAGCGCGTAGCGATCGTTGGCGGCATATGAAGGGGCACAGGCGGCCCGGAGGCCGCTGAGATGGCTGGTGGGCCTACGGACGGTGGTGCGTCCGCCCCGTGGGGCGGGGCCGTACCCCGGCGCCGGGATGCGTACCTGGTACCGGAATGCATGAGGAGTGGCCAGGGCGTCTTTTCTGGGGTTGTCCGCCGAGGTCTTTGCCTTCCGGGCCGGGGTGCCCTGTCAAGGGTGGAACGAAGTGGAATCGCCGCAGGCGACGCGGAGCGCAGCGGAGCGCCCTTGACAGGGTGCCCCGGCCCGGAAACCCTCGGTCGGCGGACGGCCCCAGACCGCTCAGCTGTGGGTTCGGGCCGGGGTTTGTGCCCTCAGCGGCAGGACGAGGTATTGCTGGACTTCCCGGTCACCGCTGCACGTTGAGGAAGCAGAGGCGGGCCTGCTTGGCCGGGAGGTAGACCTCCGGGAGGTCGATTTCCGGGAGTTCGACTTCCGGGCCCAGTTCGAAGCCGGTGCGCTGGAGGCGGGCGATGGCCTTGGTGTTCGAGGCGTCCGGCTCGGCGACGATGCGGGTCGCGCCGCCCGCGAGGGTGAACGTCATCAGTGCGCCCAGCAGCTTGCCGCTGAAGCCCGGTACGGCCGGGCCCTCCGAGGGGGCCAGCATCAGGTGGACGCCGATGTCGCCCGGCCGGACCTCGTAGCACTCGCTGACCCGGTCCTCGGCCGGCTCGTACGTCTGGAACAGCATGACCGGCTGCCCGTCCAGGCGGACCAGGAAGGCGTGGTGCGTGGTGCGGCGGTCGACGTCCTCGTAGATCTCCCGGACGAGTTCGAGGCTCGCCTCGCGCATGCCCCAGAAGCGGGCCCGCTCCTGCGTCACCCAGGAGTGGACGAGGGGGGAGTCGGCCGCCGGGTCCAGGGGGGAGACGGTGACCGTGCCGAGGCCGTCGACGTGCTGGGTGAAGACCGCGGGTCTGGTGGGGGCGGCGGGCGTGGTGGGGGAGGTCATTCGGATTCCTTCGTGAGACGGGTCCAGTCGGTGACGACCGGGACGAGCTCGCCCTGTGCCCAGAGCGGCAGTTGGTCGCGGTGGTGCGGGCCGGCCGGGACGCCGTCGGCGCCCAGCGGTACGGCCCAGAGGCTGTCCTCGCGGCGGGCGAGGTCCCAGACGTAACGGGCTGCCGGGCCGCGGGCGGTGCGGTCCGTGACGCCCGGGACGCTGGAGGTGGCCAGGACGCAGTCGTGGTCGCCGGCCAGGCCGGGCCAGGTGGCCTCGGGGTCGGGGAGGGCCTGCCAGGGGGTGAGTACGTGGACTTCGCCCCAGGTGGTGTCGGGCAGGGGGGACGCCGCCAGTTCTTCCAGGGCAGCGCGGACGTGGGCCGGGCGGTCCAGGTCCGGGAGGAGGTCGGTGGCGAGGAGGCCTTCGAGGGCGTAGCCGACGCGGGGGACCAGGTAGAGCCAGGGGTGGAAGACCTCCGGGCCCGTGGGGAGGGCCGAGAGGGCGGCCAGCGACGGGTCGGCCGCGATGCGGCGGATGACGTTCGTGCGGAGCGATGCGAAGAGGGCCGCCTCGCTGCTGTCCGCCGCCATGTGGTGGTTCCAGGTGAGGAGGCGGTCGCGCAGGGCCTCTGCTTCCGGGGAGAGGTACGTGAGTTCCTTCGCCAGCGCCAGCAGCGGGGCCGCCGAGGCCAGGTGGGTGTCCGTGTGGATCGACGCCATGTCCTTGCCGGACCAGTCCGCCGAGCCGGTGAGGAGGTCGCGGATGCGGTTCGCGCGGTGCGGGGGAGCGAACTCCACGCCGAGCGGGGACGCGATGCCGCGGGCGTTGGCCATCACCGCGAAGCCCTGGACCGGCTCGGACGGGGTCTCCGCCCAGCCCTGCCAGGCGTGTTCCGGCTCCCAGGCCGGCACGAGGCGCAGGCTGTTGGCGCGGGGGCGGAGCGGGACGGCTCCGGCGACGCGGTGCAGCAGACCGCCCTCGGTGTCGGCCGCGTGGACGACGTTGACGGGTTCGGCCCAGCCGTCGAAGGCCCGGTCGATGTCGGCGACGGTGCGGGCGCGGAGCAGGGCGGGGAGGGCGGCGAAGCCGAGGTCGTTGCGGACGCGGGGCGGGTAGCGGAGGGCCACCGCTTCCTCGGTGTCCTCGAAGCCCTCCGTGTCCTCGGCGTCCTTGCCGCCCTCGCTGTCCTCGGTGTTGAAGTCGGTGGTGCCGGCTGTCGTCGTGACGGAGGCCCCCGTCACGCCCTCCACCGGTTCGTCCGCGCCGATGACGACCGGGCCGCGCGGCGTTTCCAGGACCTCCACCGTCACCGGGTCCGCGCCGGCGACCTCGATGGTCTCCGTGTGGTGCTGTACGGACTCCCAGCGGCCGTCCGGGCCGAGCGCCTCCACGAGGGTGCCGGTCCGGCGCAGGCGTTCGCGGTACAGGTCCTGGTAGTCGGCCATGGCGTTGGTGATCGCCCAGGCGGCGGTGCCCGTGTGGCCGAAGTGGGCGAGGCCCGGGACGCCGGGGACCGCCAGGCCCAGGACGTCGTACTCCGGGCAGGAGAGGCGGATCTGCTGGTAGACGCCCGGGTCTTCGATGAAGCGGTGCGGGTCGCCCGCGATGATCGCCGCGCCGGTGGTGGTGCGGTCGCCCGGCACCAGCCAGCCGTTGCTGCCCGAGGTGCCCGGGCCGTCGGTGGCGAAGAGCGTGGTCGCCTCGGGGCCGAGCGCGCGGGCCACCCGCTCCCGCCACAGCTTCGTGGGGAAGCCGGCGAACAGGATGTGCGTGGACAGCCAGATGCCCAGCGGCACCCAGGGCTCCCACGGCTCGGTGCGCAGCCCGGTCTCCGCGAAGCGGGGGTCGCGGGCGGCGCCCTGCGGCATGCCCGCGTTGACGCCGTCGACGTACGACCTCACCCAGGCGGCAGTCTCCGGGTCCAGGGCCTCGAAGCAGCGGCGGGCGGTGTCGTCCAGGCGCGAGCGCCGGGCGAACCGGTCCCAGGCGACGGCCTCCGCGCCGAGGAAGGCCGCGGTGGTGCCCTGGGCGCGGCGGCGCTCGACTTCGAGCTGCCAGGCGCGGTCGTGTGCGGTCACGCGCCCCTGGGCGAAGGCGAGTTCACGGGCATCTGACGCGCGAAGGTGCGGGATGCCCCAGGCGTCCCGGTAGACCTCGGTACTCACACTGCTCCCCGGGTGC
Organism: Streptomyces sp. NPDC101118; assembly: GCF_044759445.1. Lineage (NCBI taxonomy): Bacteria > Bacillati > Actinomycetota > Actinomycetes > Kitasatosporales > Streptomycetaceae > Streptomyces > Streptomyces sp. NPDC101118. Next base: position 449,529 of record NZ_JBIVZG010000001.1, read on the forward strand.
ATTAGGTTAGGCTGGCCTAAGTGTAAGCATGCCGTCCGTGGGGGCGGCAGCCAGGGGAAGGGACCCACGGTGGGGGTTGGGAAGGGCTGGGAGCACGTCGTCCTCAAGCTGCTGCGCGGCAAGGACTTCGTCTTCACGGTGACGGGGACCGAGGACGTCACGGACCACTACCGCCGGGTGCGGATGAGCGACGGCGGGCTGCTCGCGGCCGTCGGCGGGGCCCTGCACCCCACGATGTGGGTGCGGCTGTGGTTCCACGACGGCGGCCGGCCGCACCAGCGGGCGTACACGCTGGTGGATCCCGATCCCGCCGCCGGCACGTTCTCGCTGGAGTTCGCCCTGCACGACGGGGTGGCGAGCGACTGGGCGCGCGCGGCGGAGCCCGGCGACACCGTCGAGGCCACCGTGCAGGGCACCGGCTTCACGACGCCGTCGCCCGCGCCGCCGCGGCTGCTGGTGATCGGCGACCCGGCCTCGCTGCCGGCCATCAACTCGCTGCTGGACGCGCACGCGGACGTACCGGCCACGATCTGGTTCGAGACCCAGCACGGCTCGGACGAGGAGCTGCCGGTACGGGTGGACGCCGGGCGGCACGAGCTGCGACGGGTGCCGCGGGACGGGAGCGCGCTGGTGGACCGGGTGCGGTCGGAGCTGCCGGAGCTGGTCGGGGACCCCGAGCAGGCGTACGTGTGGCTGGCCTGCGACGCGGCCACGACCCGTACGCTGACCGGCTTCGTCCGCAAGGAGCTGGGCCTGCCCAAGCAGCGGGTGAACGCGCTGGGTTACTGGCGCGCGGCCTGAGCGACGGCGGCCTGAGCGACCGCGCCCTGAGCGCCGCCGGCCGGGGCGGTCGGGGTACGGCCCCCCGCGGCCGGTCCCTCGTACAGCGCCGCCGTGGCGCGGACCGCCTCCTGCAGCGCGGTCCGCAGCTCCGGCGGGTCCAGCACCTCCACCGCCGGGCCCAGGGCGAGGAACGCGGCCAGGGCCTGCTCCGGCGACTCGGTCGGCAGCACCGCCCTGGTCCAGCCGTCCGCCTCCGGTACGCCGTTCTCCGCGGCCGCCCGGGCCGCCGCGCCCGGCAGCCGCGCCGCCGCCCCCGGCGCGAGCCGCACCGTGGCCTCCCCCTGCCGCAGCCGGACGTGGAAGTCCCGCTGCGCGGCGGCCCAGTGGGCCGCCAGGTCGAAGCCGGCCGGAATCTCGAAGGCGTCCCCGGTGACCGCGACCGACAGGATCTGGTCCACCCGGTACGTACGCGGCCCCGGCGCCGCCACCAGGTACCAGCGCCCCGCCTTCAGCACCAGGCCGTACGGGTCGAGCACCCGGTCCACGTCGGTCGGCTCCTTCCACCGCCGGTACCGGACCCGCAGCGTCCGCCCGGCCCACACCGCGTCGGCGACCTCCGGGAGGTGCCGCAGGTCGTCGTCCTCCGCGTACCAGCCCGGCGCGTCCAGGTGGAAGCGCGCGCGCATCCGGTCGGCCTCGGCCCGCAGTTCGGGCGGGAGCGCGGCGCGCAGCTTGAGTTCGGTGGAGGCGAGGGACGCGCCCAGGCCCAGTGCGGAGGCCGCGCCCGGCAGCCCGGCGAGGAACAGGCTCTGCGCCTCGGGGGTGTTGAGCCCGGTGAGGCGGGTGCGGTAGCCGTCGAGCAGCCGGTAGCCGCCGTGGTGGCCCGGGTCGCCGTACAGCGGGACGCCCGCGGCGTGCAGGGCCTCGATGTCGCGGTACACCGTGCGGGGCGAGACCTCCAGCTCGGCGGCGAGCTCGTCGGCGGTCAGCCGGCCGCGGGTCTGGAGGAGCAGGATGATCGAGAGCAGGCGGCTGGACTTCACTGACGCAGGCTGTCAGGGAAGCGGCCCTACGGTCCACCCATGACCAAGACCACCACGGCCGATCGCACCCCCACGGACTTCGACTTCCTCGCGGGGGAGTGGCGGGTCGCCAACCGCCGCCTGAAGGACTTCCTCGACCCCGCGAGCGGGTGGGAGGAGTTCCCGGCCACCAGCCGCGGCACGCGCCACTTCGACGGCGGCGCGAGCTTCGACGAGATCGAGTTCCCCACCCTCGGCTCCGGCGGGCTCACCCTGCGCCTGTACGACCGGCAGACCGGCCTGTGGTCCCTGTACTGGGCGAGCCGCCGCACCGGCACCCTCTTCCCGCCGGTGACGGGCGGCTTCGGACCGGACGGCGTGGGCCTGTTCCACGGCGAGGACACCTACGACGGCCGCCCGGTCCGCGTCCGCTTCGTCTGGTCCGGCATCACCGGGGACGCGGCCCAGTGGGAACAGTCCTTCTCGACGGACGGCGAGCAGACCTGGCTGGTGAACTGGACCATGCACCTCACCCGCACCTGACCCCCGCCCCGGCGGCGCCCCGCCGCGCGTCCCCGGTCTCGCGCTACGCGCCCACCGTGCCGTCGATGCCCTCGCGGAGGAAGTCCGCGTGGCCGTTGTGGCGGGCGTACTCGTGGATGAGGTGGAGCATCACCAGGCGCAGCGAGACCTCCGTGTCCCAGTTGCGGTTGTGCGCGGTGACGTCCAGGGAGGCGGCCGCGGCCTCGATGCGGCGGGCGTGGGCCACCTCCTCCTGCCAGGCCGCGAAGGCCTCGGCGCGGGTGGCGCCCGTGTCGTCGTACGCCGCCTGGTAGTCGCCGTCCGGTGACCAGCGCAGCGGGACGTCCTCGGCGTTCACGGTCCGCCGGAACCAGGTGCGCTCCACCTCCGCCATGTGCCGGACCAGGCCGAGGAGGGTGAGGGTCGAGGGCGGCATCGAGCGCTGCCGGAGCTGCTCGTCGGTGAGGCCCTCGCACTTCAGGGCCAGGGTGGCCCGGTGGTAGTCGAGGAAGGCGCGCAGGGTCTCGCGCTCGCCGCCGGTGAGCGGCGGTGCGACGCGCTCGACGGGGCTTCCGGGATCGGGTTCTGCGGGCTCGACGGGGCTTCCGGGACCGGGTTCCGTGCGCTCGGCCGGGCTTCCGGGGTCGGGTTCCGCGGGCTCGGCTCGGGGGTCGGGTTCCGTGGGCTCGACGGGGCCCGCGGCGTCGGGTTCCGTGGTCATCGGCTGCCCGCCCCGGCCGCCGGGTGCCAGGTGTACGCCATGATCCGGGCCGCCGGCGTGAAGCCCAGCCGCTCCAGGATCGGCCGGCTCATCGAGGACGCGTCCACCTGGAGGTACGGCACCCCGCGCTCGGCGGCGATGCGGGCGCGGTGGGCCACCAGCGCCCGGTAGATGCCCTTGCCGCGCCACTCCGCCACGGTCCCGCCGCCCCACAGGCCGCCGAAGGAGGCACCCGGCAGCAGCTCCAGCCGGGCGGCGCTGACCGGGCGGTCGCCCGCCATGGCGACCACGGCGGCCAGTACCTCCGGCTGCTCCCGGAGCTGGGTCAGCATCAGGTGGCGGACCTGGGGGTTGTCCCGGCCGAAGGCCTCCCGGAGGGCCTCCATCATCAGCTCCACCCCGGCCTCGTCCGTGACCGCCTCCAGCCGTACGCCCGCGGGCGGCTCCGCGTCCAGCGGCAGCGCGCCGACCGGGGCCAGCATCAGCGTCTCGGGCTCGTCGGCCTCGAAGCCGGCCGCCAGCAGGCGGTCGGCCAGGTCGGCCGGGCGGTCGTAGTCGTAGAGCTTCCACTCCCACTCCACGCCCGCGCCCCCCTCGCGGGCCGCGTAGTGCGCCACCTGCTCCGCGATGACCGCGTCCGCGGTGGTCTCGTCGAGGTCCGACCAGATCACGCCGTTCCAGCCGGGGACGGGCCCGGTGTGGCGTACGACGGCCCCGCTCCGCTCGATGAGGCCGTCGGGCCCCTCGGGGGGCGCGCCGCGCCGCATCTCCTCGTCGTATAGGGCCAGGGCGTGTGTGTGATCGAAAGTCATGCGCCCCACCTCAGCACCGCCCGCCCGGCCCGGCAATCGGTTTAGCCTCCGGTCCATGGACATCGAGGGCACGGAGAACGTGTACGTCGGGAACGCCGGCAAGGACGCCCCGCTGGACCGCGGCTGGCTGCTCGGCCACTTCAAGGAGCCCGGCGACGTCCGCCACAGCGAGGACGTCGAGATCAAGTGGGGCGTCCACCCGCGGGGCGAGGAGCGGGCCCAGTGGGTCCGCGGCGAGGGGCGGGTGGCCCTCCAGGTGCTGATCAGTGGACGGTTCCGGCTGGAGCTGCCGGGCCGCAGCGTGGTCCTCGCCGAGCAGGGCGACTACGTGGTCTGGGGACGTGGGGTGGATCACTCCTGGTACGCGGAGGAGGACTCCGTGGTGCTGACCGTCAGGTGGCCCTCGGTGCCCGGATATGCGGTGCCTGATCCGGAAACCCGCAGGTAACAAGGGTGGAATGATTCCGTCCGCTCTGCGAACACGCCTTGACGCGATCCTTATGTCTTAGGTAAGCCTTACCTGTCTTTCAGGATCCGTCAGGGAGTCGCCCGTGTCCGCCGTACCCGCCAGCACCGTCCCCGGCCGGCTCAGACCCATGCGCCTCCACGACTCGTGGTGGACCGTCGCCGCCGCCTCGCTCGTCGCCCTGGTGGTGCTGACCGGGGGCCTCTGGTTCTCCGCCCACGTCCACACCGACCCCGTCCTGCACGAGGCGGCCCTCTTCGTGCACCTGGCCTCCCTGGTCCTCGGCTTCGGCGCCGTGCTCGCCGCCGACTGGTACGGCGGCCTCTGGCTGCTCGGCCGCTGCTCCCTCGACGAGGCCCTCGCCGTCATCGGCCGGCTGCACGCCCCCATCTGGGCCGGCCTCGCAGGGCTCGTGGCCAGCGGCTTCATGCTCCATCCCGACCTCGGCTCCCCGCTGACCCGCGCCAAGCTCGTGATGGTCGCGCTGCTCACCGTCAACGGCCTCCAGGCCGGTCTCCTCACCCGCCGGCTCGCCTCTCCCGGACGGGGGGTCCTGATCTGGGCCGGCGCCACCGGGCTCGTCTCGCAGCTGTGCTGGTGGGGCTCGGTCGTGGTCGGCTTCCTCAACACCCGGCGCTGACGTCCGTCCCCCGCCCGGGTGACCGCCGCCCCGGGTGCCGCCGCCGGTCGGGCACACTGCCCCTGACCGAGGTCCCGGGCACCCTGCCCCTGACCAACGTCCCCCAACCTCGTCGCCGCTGTGACGATGCACACGAAACGGACTAACGATCACCAAACGCTGACATCGTGGCGATGCAGGTCAAAAGCCTACTCGTTCCGTTCTTTGCGCCGGGCCCCTCCCGTAAAGATCCGAACCACCAGGGAGAGCCCGTTGGCAGCAATCGCACGGTGGTGCATGCGGCATCGCCTCGTCGCCGTCCTGCTCTGGCTCATCGCCCTCGGCGGCACCACTGCGGCGGCGGCCTTCGCGGGCTCCGCCTACTCCAACAACTACGAGGTCCCGGGCACCGAGTCCGGCGAGGCCACCGAACTGCTCCGCAAGGGCTTCCACGGCCAGGGCGGTGACACCGACACCGTCGTCTGGCGCACCGGTCCCTCCCAGACCGCCCGGACCCCCTCCGTCGAGCAGCGGATGAGCCAGACCCTCGACGAGATAGCCGAGCTCCCCGGCGTCGGCTCCGTCACCAGCCCGTACTCCTTCGAGGGCGCCGCCCAGATCAGCGCCGACGGCCGCACCGCGTACGCCGTCGTCACCTTCGACCAGCCGGCCGACGCCGTGCCGCGGTCCGAGGCCCAGGCCGTGGTCGACACCGCCAAGGCCGCCGAGACCGACGACGTACGGATCGAACTCGGCGGCCGCGCCGTCGGGCTCACCGAGGCCCCCACCGCCCACCTCGCCGAGGTCATCGGCGTGGTCGTGGCCGGCGTCGTGCTCTTCCTGGCCTTCGGCTCCCTCGCCGCCAGCACGCTCCCCCTCGCCACCGCCCTGGTGAGCGTCGGCACCGCCTACGCCGGGATCACGCTGCTCGGCCACCTGATGCCGGTCGCGGACTTCGCCCCCATGCTGGGCACCCTGATCGGCCTCGGCGTGGGCATCGACTACGCGCTGTTCATCGTCACCCGGCACCGCAAGGGCCTCAAGCGCGGCCTGCCCGTCGAGGAGGCGGCCCGCAACGCGGTCGCCACCACCGGCCGGGCCGTCGTCTTCGCCGGCGCCACGGTCTGCATCGCCCTGCTCGGCATGCTGATCCTCCGCCTGAACTTCCTCAACGGCGTCGCGATCGCCGCCTCCCTCACCGTGGTGCTCACCGTCGCGGCCTCCGTGACCCTGCTGCCGGCCCTGCTCTCGTACATCGGCATGCGCGCCCTCTCCGGGCGCGAGCGCCGCAAGCTCGCCGAGCACGGCCCCCAGCCCGAGACCACCACGGGCTTCGCCGCCCGCTGGTCGGCCTTCGTCGAGCGCCACCCCAAGCTGCTGGGCGCCGTCGCGGCCGTGGTCATGGCCGTCCTCGCGCTGCCCACCCTCGCGCTCCACCTGGGCACCTCCGACCAGGGCAACAACCCGGCCGCCTCCAGCACCCGCCAGGCGTACGACCTGCTGGCCGAGGGCTTCGGGCCCGGCGTCAACGGCCCCCTGACGCTCGTCGCCCACATGGACAACGCCGGCGACCGCATCGCCCTGCACATGCTCGGCGACCACGTACGCGCCACCGAGGGCGTGGCCTCCGCCGGCCCCGCGGTCTTCAACCGCAGCGGCGACACCGCCGTGCTCACCGTCATGCCCGACTCCTCGCCGCAGTCGAAGGCGACCAGCGCGCTGGTCGACCGGCTCCGCGACGACGTGATCCCCTGGGCCGAGCAGGGCACCACGCTGGAGGTGCACGTCGGCGGCGTCACGGCCGGCTACGACGACTTCGCCGAGGTGATCGTCGGCAAGCTGCCGCTCTTCGTGGGCGTGGTCATCGCCCTCGGCTGCCTCCTGCTGCTGCTCGCCTTCCGGTCGATCGGCATCCCGCTCAAGGCCGCCGCCATGAACGTGGCCGCCGTCGCCTCCTCCTTCGGCATCGTCGTCGCGATCTTCCAGTGGGGCTGGGGCAGCGAGCTGATGGGGCTCGGCAGCGCCGGACCCATCGAGCCCTTCCTGCCCGTGATCATGGTCTCGGTGCTCTTCGGGCTCTCCATGGACTACCAGGTCTTCCTGGTCAGCCGGATGTACGAGGAGTGGCTGGAGACCGGCGACAACCGGCGTGCCGTACGCGTCGGCCTCGCCGAGACCAGCCGCGTGATCAACTCCGCGGCGGTCATCATGATCTCCGTCTTCCTCGCCTTCGTCCTCAGCGGCGACCGGCTGATCGCGATGTTCGGCATCGCCCTGGCCGCCGCCGTGGCCCTGGACGCCTTCGTGCTCCGCACGCTGCTGGTGCCCGCCCTGATGCACATGCTGGGCGGGGCGAACTGGTGGCTGCCGGCCTGGCTGGACCGCCGTATGCCGAAGATCAGCATCGAGCCCCCGGATTGCGCCACACGTGCGACACTGCCGGGGCAGCGGAAGAGCGCGGACGACGGTGCCGACGGCGCCGGGGACGCGGACTCCGCCGTGACGACGCCCGCGGGCCGGTAGCCCGTACGCCGCGGCCCGCCGCCCCCAGCGGCGCCGGCCGCCCGTACGCACGCCGGCCGCCCGGATGCGTACGTACGCCGTGTACGTGCGCACCCCGCCGGGCCGCCCCACCGTCCGTACCCGCCCACCCCGAGGACCAGCCCGCATGTTCGCGATCCCGCTCGCCGAAGACGCCCAGCTCAAGCCGCTCGAGGTCTGGCACGCCGAGGAGTTCCTCGCGCACGTGGACCGTGGCCGGGAGTACATCGGGCAGTACATCGGCTTCGCGGACCGTGCCGCCGACCTGGACGGTGCGCGGGACCTGCTGAGCTCGTTCGCCGGCAAGGCGGCGGCCGACGAGGGGCGCCTCTACGGCATCTGGCTCGACGGCACGCTGGTCGGCGGGGTGCTCTACCGGACCTTCGACACCACCACCGGCACCTGTGAGATCGGCTGCTGGCTGGAGCCCGCGGGCGCCGGGCGCGGGCTGATCACCAGGGCCTGCCGGACGCTGATCGACTGGGCCTTCGTGGGCCGGGGCATGCACCGGGTCGAATGGGTCTGCGCGGCGGACAACACCCCGAGCAGCGCCGTCGCCCGCCGCCTCGGCATGACCCGCGAGGGCGTGCTGCGCGAGGCCCACCTGCACCGGGGCTTCCGCCACGACCTGGAGGTCTGGTCGGTGCTCGCCCGCGAGTGGCCGCCGGCCGAGGCGCCGGCCGAGACCCCGGGCACGCGCCCCCGCCCCGAGCCCCTGCCCCGCCCCGAGCCCGGCGTCTGAGCCGGCCGGCCCCGGCCTGAGGCCAGGGGTGTTCGTCCGCGGTCCCCGGCGCGTGCACGGGTCCGCGCCCGCCGGAGCCTGCTTCGGGGGTGGGTCGTGTGGTGTGCGGGTCCCCCCGGTACTTGACGCGTCGTGGCCTGCAGGCCTCCCCCAGCGCGCCTGAGCTTGCGGGCCCCCGGCCCGAGCCCGGGGCCCAGCCTCCGTGCCCCGGCCCCGGCCCTCTCAGGAAGATCTCAGAATCGCCGCCTACGGTGCCCGCCATGGACACCAAGAGCGCCGACGCGGCCACCGCCCCCGCCGACCCGACCGACGACCCCGCCGCGGACGGCGACCCCGCCGCGGACGGCACGCCCGCCGGGACCGGAGAACCCGGCAGGAAGGCCGCGGACCCCGTCGTGGGCGAGAAGCCCGACGAGGACCTCCTCGACGCCCTGGACGACGACGGCCCCGCCGACGAGGAGCCGCTGCCCGCCGACCCGGACGCGGAGACCGACGCCCCGTACACCGGTGCCGGGGCCGGCGCCGCGGCCGTCGTCGCCGCCGGACTCGGCGTCTCGGCCCTGACCGGCACCTGGGTCTCCCGCGTCGCCGCCGAGCGCCAGACCCTCATAGGCCAGATCGAGTCCCAGACCGCCGCCTCCACCGCCGAGAAGATCTCCGCGCTCTACGGCGACGCCTGGCACCTCACCGCCCTCGTCAACGGAGTCTTCGCGGTCTTCGCGCTGCTCGTCGGCACGGCCGTCCTCCTCCGCCCCGCGTTCGGCGTGCCCGGCCGCACCCTCCCCGCGTGGGTCCGGGCCGTCTCCTGGGGCGCGGTGGGCCTGGGCGTGCTCGGCCTGCTGATCGCCGTCCTCATGTACTTCGACGTCCTCGCCCCCCTGCCCACGGCCCCCTGAGGCACCCCGACGCCGACCCCGCCCCGTCCCGGAGGCACGGCCTAAGGCACCCCCGGCGGGTGCTTAGGCCGGGGCGGGCACCCGGCGCACGCGCCTAAGGCACCCCGCCCCCGGCAGATGCGGCAGTCGCCCGATGTGGCGGCACCCCCTGGGAAGCGAATCTTGGACCACACGGAACGAACGGGCCGTGACCGGGAAGAACCCCCAGGGGAGAACGAGATGTTCGAGTACGAGATCGCCAGCCTCCGCCGCGCCGAACTGCTCCGCGAGGCCGAGGAGTACCGCCGCGTCCGGCAGGCCGAGGAGCACCGCCGGGCCGGCCGCGGCAAGGCCGCCCGCACCGCCGTCAAGGCCGAGGCCGCCCGCCACCGCTTCACCCGCGCCGCCTAGCCGGCACCGGGCGCAGCACCCCAGGTGACGCCGCATGAGAACCCCGCCGCCACCCACTGCCGCGCGCACGGACGCCTGTGCGATGCTCGGCGACGTGGAAACCAGATCCGTCAGCCCGGTGTTCGTCGGACGGGCCGACGAACTGGCCCTGCTCACCGACGCCCTCGCCCGCGCCGCCACCGGCGAGCCGCAGGCCCTGCTCATCGGCGGTGAGGCGGGCGTCGGCAAGACCCGCCTCACCGAGGAGTTCATAGCCGAGGCCGGCCGGCGCGACGCCGTGGTCGCCGTCGGCGGCTGTGTGGAGATAGGGGCGGAGGGACTGCCCTTCGCCCCCTTCTCCACCGCCCTGCGCGCCCTGCGCCGCCGGCTCCCCGAGGAGCTCGCCGCGGCCGCCGCAGGACAGGAGGACGAACTCGCGCGGATCCTGCCCGAACTCGGCGAGACCCCCCGCGGCCCGCACGACGAGGAGAGCACCGCCCGCCTCTTCGAACTCACCGCCCGCCTCCTGGAACGCCTCGCGGCGGACCGTACGGTCGTCCTCGTCCTGGAGGACCTGCACTGGGCGGACACCTCCACCCGCCACCTCCTCGCCTACCTCTTCCGCACCCTGGCCGGCGGCCGCCTCGTGATCGCCGCCACCTACCGCGCCGACGACGTTCACCGCCGCCACCCGCTGCGCCCCCTGCTCGCCGAACTGGACCGGCTCCGCACCGTCCGGCGGCTCGAGCTCTCCCGCTTCACCCGCTCCGAGGTCCGCCGCCAGCTCGCCGGGATCCTGTCCTCCGAGCCGGACGAGGCCTTCGTCGACCGGGTCTTCGCGCGCTCCGACGGCAACGCCTTCTTCGTCGAGGAACTGGTGGCCTGCGACGAGAGCGGCTGCCGCACCGGGCTCACCGAGTCCCTGCGCGACCTGCTGCTGGTCCGGGTCGAGGTGCTCCCCGAGGCCGCGCAGCGGGTGGCCAGGCTGGTCGCCGAGGGCGGCTCCACGGTCGAGTACCCCCTGCTCCTCGCGGTGTCCCGGATGTCGGAGGACGCGCTGATCGAGGCCCTCCGTGCGGCCGTCGGCGCCAACATCCTGCTCGCCACCCCCGACGGCGACGGCTACCGCTTCCGGCACTCCCTGGTCCGCGAGGCCGTCAGCGACGACCTGCTGCCCGGCGAGCGCGCCCGGGTCAACCGCCGCTACGCGGAGGCCCTGGAGGCCGACGACACCCTGGTCCGGGCCGAGGAGCGGGTCATCCGGCTGGCCAGCTACTGGTACTACGCCCACGACCCGGCCAAGGCGCTGCCCGCCGTGCTGGAGGCCTCCGTGGCCGCCCGCCGCCGGCACGCGTACTCCGAGCAGCTGCGGCTGCTGGAGCGGGCGATGGACCTGTGGGACAGCGCCCCCGCGGAGGTCCGCGGGGCGCTCCGCCCGGCCGACTACACGGAGGTCTACCCGCCGTGCGGCTGCGACCCCGCCACCACGCCGCTGCGCCGCCTCGACCTGCTGGCCGAGGCCGTGGTCGCGGCCCGGTACGGCGGCGAGCGCGAGCGCGCCCTGAAGATCACCAAGCTGGCCCTGCGGATGCTGGAGGAGGAGGACGACCCGCTGCGCGCGGCCTGGTTCTGGACCGAGCGCTCCAAGCTGGTCATCGGCCTGGCCCGCGGCGACGGCTGGGAGGAACTCGGCACCGCCCAGGAGCTGGTGCGCGGCATGCCGCCCTCCCAGGTGCACGCCGAGGTGCTGGCCTTCGCGGCCGGCTGGGGCATGATGCACCAGCCGGGACCGGAGAACCTGGCGACCGCCGAGCGCGCCGTCGAGGTGGCCCGGCTGGTCGGCGCGGAAGAGGTCGAGCTCAACGCCCGCCTCACGCTCGGCTCCCTCGTCGCCGACGCGGGCGACCCCGCCGCGGGCATCGCGGAGATGTACCGGGTGCTGGAGCGGGCCACGGCGCTCGATCTGTCGGTGCTGGCCGCGCGGTCCCACATCAACCTGTCCTCCCAGCTGGAGAGCCAGGGCCGGTCGACCGAGGCGGTCGGCGTGGCCCTGCGCGGCATCGAGCTGGTCCGCCGCTACCGGCTGCGGGACTCCGAGGCCTGGGTCCAGGGCAACCTGGCCGACTCCCTCTACAGCCTGGGCCGTTGGGAGGAGGCGGCCGAGGCGGCCGGCCAGGCGATGCGCTCGGCGCAGAGCGCCAAGCCGCGCGGGTCGGCGGCCTCCCGGCTGGCCCACCTGGCGCTGGCCCGCGGCGAACTCAGCGAGGCCGCGGCGCAGTTGGCCGCCGCCCACGAGCACTTCGGCAGCCACGACCGGCAGCCCCAGTACCGCATCCCGCTGTACCGGCTCGCGGTCGGCGTCGCGGCCGCCGAGGGACGCATCCTCGACGTGCGGGCCGAGCTGGTGCGGGCCGTCGCCGAGGGCATGCCGCCCGGCCACCAGCGCTACTCCTGGCCCCTGCTGCTGGCCGCCGCCTCGGCGGAGGCCGACACCCGGGGGCTGCCCGCAGCCGGCGCCGGCCGGGCCGAGGCGCTGGAGCTGATCCGCTCCCAGGCCAGGGCCCTCGCCGCCGCGGCACCCGTGTGGGCCGCGCACGCGGCGTACGTACGGGCCGAACTGCTGCGCGCCGAGGACCGGGACACCCCCGCCGACTGGGCCGAGGCGGAGGCGGCGCTGCGCCCGCTGGACCGGCCGTACCTGCTCGCCCGGGCCCGGCACCGGCGTGCGGAGGCCCTGCTGGCCGAGGGCGGCGACCGCGGCGAGGCCGCGGTGGCGCTCCGCGCCGCCCACGGGGCGGCCCAGGCCCTGAACGCCCGGCGGCTGCGCGAGGACCTGGCACTGCTGGCCCAGCGGGCCCGGCTGGCGCTCACCGAGGACGAGCCGCCGGCCGCGCCGGAGCCCGCGGGCGATCCGGCCGGCGCCCTGGGCCTGACCAGCCGCGAGCGGGACGTGCTGCGCCTGGTCGCGGCCGGGCGCAGCAACCGGCAGATCGCCGAGGAGCTGTTCATCTCCCCGAAGACCGCGAGCGTCCACGTCTCGAACATCCTGGCCAAGCTGGGCGTCACGGGCCGCGGCGAGGCCGCCGCCCTGGCCCACCGCCTCCGCCTCTTCCCCCGCGAGGCCCCGGCGCAGGGGGTGTCCGCCGGCTAGGCCGGTCTTTCGGATCAGGCCAGGCCCCGGCCCGCGGGGAGCCCCTTCCCACAGGGACCCCTGCCCGGGACCCCGCCCCGCAGGTCAGCGGACCGTGAGCTCCACGATCCGGTCGTCGCCCTGTTCCGGGGTGCCGCGGCCGTCGGTCTCGCTCGTGGAGAGCAGCAGGCGGTCCGGGCCGGTGGCGACCACCGTGCGCAGGCGGCCGTACTTCTCGGTCAGGAAGGCCTGGGGCGCGGCCGCGGCGCGGGTGCCGTCCAGGGGGATGCGCCAGAGCCGCTCGCCGCGGAGCCCCGCCATCCAGATGGCGCCCTGGGCGTACGCGATGCCGCTGGGGGAGGCCTGGTCCGTGGTCCACTGCGCGACCGGATCGCGGTACCCGGACTTGCCGGCCCTGCCCTCGGCCAGCGGCCAGCCGTAGTTCTGCCCGGGCTCGATCAGGTTCAGCTCGTCGTACGTGTTCTGCCCGAACTCCGCCGCCCAGAGCCGCTTCTCCGCGTCCCAGGCCAGCCCCTGCACGTTCCGGTGGCCGTACGAGTACACCACCGAGTCCGCCTCGGGGTTGCCGTGCACCGGGTCGCCGTCCGGCGTCATCCGCAGGATCTTGCCGCCCAGGGACTCCTTGTCCTGGGCCAGGCCGGTGTTCCCCGTCTCGCCCGTCCCGGCGTACAGCATCCCGTCCGGGCCGAACGCGATCCGCCCGCCGTTGTGGATCATGCCCTTGGGGATGCCCCGCAGGACGGTGTCGGGCGCGCCCAGCTGCTGACCCTGCGGCTTGCGGTCGTCGTAGATCATCCGGGCGATCCGGTTGTCCGACTCGGTGGTGAAGTACGCGTAGACCAGCCGGTCCGATGCGTACGAGGGGGACAGCGCCAGCCCGAGCAGCCCGCCCTCCCCGCCGGGCGCCACGCCCGACACCTCGCCGACCACCGTGAGGGCACCGGTCTCCCCGTCGACCCGGGTGATCGTCCCCTCGTCCCGCGAGGCCACCAGCATGTCGCCGTCCGGCAGCGGGGCCACACCCCACGGGCTCTTCAGGCCCTTGGCCACCTCGCGCCCGACCGTCACCGAGCCCTTGGCCGGGGCCCCGGAGGGCCGCGCCGAGGCGCTGCCGCCCGCCGTGGGGGAGGAGCCCCCGCCCGGCGAGGCCCCGGGGGCCGGGCCCGTACCCCCCGAGCAGCCGCCCGTCAGCAGCGCCCCGCACACCGCGAGCGCCACCGCTCCCGCCCTGCCCCTGCCGTTCCCGCGCATGACCTGCTCCTTCCGCCCGCCCTGGTACGCGCCTGCCCCGTCTCCATCATGGACAACGTCCGCCGCCCGCGGCAGCCGCTTCGCACGGGTCGCTCCCTCACCGCGCGCCTCCGCGCGCTCTACCACAACCGCCTTGACCGCTCCGGAAGTTCCGCCTCAGTCCCAGGACCCCACGGCCCCCGGCAGCGCCGCGATCTCCCGCAGGTCCGCCGCCGTCAGCAGCACCTCCGCCGCCCGCGCGTTCTCCACCGCCCAGCGCTCCCGCTTGGTCCCCGGCACCGGCACCACGTGCGGCCCCTGCGCCAGCACCCAGGCCAGCGCCACCTGGGCCGCGGTCACCTCGGGGCCGTGCCGCAGCGCCACCCGCCGCAGCCCCGCCACCAGCGGCTGGTTCGCGGCCATCGCCTCCGCGGTGAACCGCGGGTGCCTGGCCCGTACGTCCTCCCGCTCGAAGCCCTGCCCCGGCGTCAGCGTCCCGGTCAGGAAACCGCTGCCCAGCGGCATCGCCGCCAGGAAGCCCACCCCGCGCGCCGCACACCACGGCAGCAGCGTCTCCAGCGCCTCGGGGGACCACACCGACAGCTCCGCCTCGACCGCGCTCACCGGGAACACCTGCTGTACGCGCTCCAGCTGGCGAATCGTCACCTCATAGCGGGCCGCGCCGGCGCCCGGCCGTCCCGGCCCCCGCGCGGCCCGCGCACCCGCCGCCCGCGGGGCCGTGGCCCGTGCCCCCACCGCGCAGAAGCCCAGCGCCCGCACCTTCCCGGCCCCCACCAGCTCCGCCAGCGCCCCCCAGGTCTCCTCCACCGGCACCTCGGGATCCGGCCGGTGCAGCTGGTACAGGTCGATCACGTCCGTCTGGAGCCGCCGCAGCGAGGCGTCGCAGGCCCGCTTCACGTAACCCGGCCGCCCGTTGGCCACGATGTGCTGGTCGCCGCCGACCAGCAGCCCGCACTTGGTCGACACGAAGGCCTCGGCGCGCCGCTCCTTCAACACCCGCCCCAGCAAAAGCTCGTTGGTGAACGGCCCGTACATGTCGGCCGTGTCGAGCAGGCTCGCCCCCTCGTCGAGGGCGGCGTGCACCGCGCGCAGCGAACCCTCCCCGTGCCGCCGCGACTCCGTGTACGCCCAGCTCATCGGCATGCACCCGAGCCCGATCGCGCCCACGGCGAGCCCCGGCGCCCCGATCGTCCTGCGCTCCACCCGCTCGTACCCCTCCCTCGGCAGCCACCCAAAACTAACCGCTGCGACCGTGGCCGGTTCGCATAGCCTCCTGATCATGACTATCGACGTGTGGCTGCCGTTCCGTCCCGAGGAGATCGAGGGCCTGCCCGAGGGCCTCGCCTACCGCTTCTGGGACGGCGGGCCCGAGTTCCCCGCCGACCCCGCCGACTGCGCGTACTACGTGGTGCCGTACATGAAGGGCTCCGAGGTCGCGGTCCGCCCGCTGCCCGGCATGTCCGCGGTCCGCGTGGTGCAGACCCTGTCCGCCGGGATAGACCACGTGGAGCCGGGCCTGCACCACCTGCGCCCCGGCGTACGGCTGTGCAACGCGCGCGGCGTGCACGAGGCGAGCACCGCCGAGCTGACCCTCGCCCTGGTCCTCGCCTCCCTGCGCGACGTCCCCGGTTTCGTGCGCGGCCAGGACCGCGAGGAGTGGCGGGCCGGCTTCTACCCGGCGCTCGCCGACAAGCAGGTGCTGATCGTCGGCTACGGGTCCATCGGCGCCGCCATCGAGGACCGGCTGGCCCCGTTCGAGTGCGCCGGGGTGACGAGGGTCGCCCGTTCGGCCCGCACCTGCCCGCGTGGTCCCGTGCACGCCCTCGCCGACCTGCCGGAGCTGCTCCCGGAGGCCGACGTGGTGATCCTCTCCACCCCGCTGACCCCCGAGACCCGGGGCCTGGCGGGTGCCGGCTTCCTCTCCCGGATGAAGGACGGCGCCCTGCTCGTGAACGTCGCCCGCGGCCCGGTCGTGGACACCAAGGCCCTGCTGGCGGAGCTGGAGGCCGGCCGGCTGCGTGCCGCGCTCGACGTGACCGACCCGGAACCGCTGCCCGCCGGCCACCCGCTCTGGCATGCTCCCCATGTCCTGATCACGCCTCATGTGGGAGGCAGCACCTCGGCGTTCGAGCCACGCGCCAAGCGGCTGCTGGCCGCGCAGCTCACCCGGTTCGCCGCCGGGGAGCCCGTGGAGAACACCGTGCTGATCACGGAGTGAGTCCGGCCGGGCACGCTGCGCAGCCGTCCCGGCGCGTTCGGTATCCGTAACTCCCCTGGTGGTAACGGAGAGTAGAGAACCTATGTCCCTGAGTGACGAAACTGGTGTATCGTCCGGAACAAGGGGACTGCGCCGAGAACGTACGGCGCTGGGGAGTGATCGGACACTTTGGGGGGCGACGGGCGATGCACGGCCAATGGACAAGCGATCCGCGCACACGCAAACCGGCCACGCCGGTGACGGAGCCCCGGTGAGTGCCCCCGGGGCGCTCCTGACCCAGCCGCCGCCGGTCTCCGGCGGCGGGAAGGGCCTGGCCGCTCAACTCCTCCTCGCGGCGGTCTGCGCCGGGTACGCCGTCGGTGCCGCCTTCGGCTGGGGGTCGGAGGAAGTCGCCCTCTTCATGGGCGACTTCGGACTGAGCGTCGCGGCCCTCCTCGCCGCGGTCTCCTGCTTCCGCTACGCGCGTTCCAACCCCAGCCGGGAGCGGCCCGCGTGGCTGCTCTTCGCCTTCTCCTCCCTCATGGCGGCGTGTGGGAACGCGGTCTGGGGCTGGTACGAGGTGGTGCTGGGCGAGGAGGTGCCCAGCCCGTCCCTCGCCGACTTCTGCTTCCTCTGCTTCGCGCCGCCGGCCATCGTCGGCCTGCTGGTCCTGGCCAAACGCCCGGTCACCCGGGCCGGCTGGGTCTGCCTCTCGCTCGACTCCTGGCTCATCGGCGGCTCGCTGCTCACCCTCTCGTGGAGCCTGGCGCTCGCCCACACCGCCCGGAGCGCCACCTCCGAGGGCGCCGGCAGCGTCCCGCGGGCGGCCCTCTCGCTGGCCTACCCCCTGCTGGACATCGCCCTCGTCTCGATGGTGCTGGTCCTGCACTTCCGGCGGTCCGCCAGCAACCGCTCCGCGGTCAACACCGCCGTCGCGGCCCTCGCGCTGACCGTGCTCAGCGACGCCCTGTTCACCTCGCCGCTGCTGCGCGAGAGCTACCGCTCGGGCCAGCTGCTCGACGCCGGGTGGTTCGCCGGCTCGCTGCTGCTGGCCTACGCGCCGTGGGGCGCCCGCAGGATGGCGTACGGCGAGACGGGCGGCCACCCGCGGGGCGCCCCCCGCCCGCACAGCCGGCCCATCACCGGCTCGCTGCCGGCCCTGACGCCGTACCTCGCGGCCGCCGTCTGCACCCTGGGGATCCTGTACAACGTGGTGGACGGCCGCCGCGTCGACCGGGTCGTGGTCTTCACCGGCTGCACGGTGGTCCTCGCCCTCGTGGTCCGCCAGGGCATCATGCTGCTCGACAACATCGCCCTGACCCAGGAGCTGGCGCAGAAGGAGAACCACTTCCGCTCGCTCGTCCAGGGCTCCAGTGACGTGATCATGATCGCCGCGCCCACCGGGATACTGCGGTACGTCAGCCCCGCCGCCTCCGGCGTCTACGGCCGCGACGCCGAGGAGCTGGTCGGCACCGAGTTGTCCAGCCTGATCCACCCCGACGACCTCGGCCGGGTCGTCCACGAGGTGCGCCGCTTCCTCGCCGCCCCGCCCGCCGAGGAGCCCACCACGCGCATCGAGTGCCGGTTCAAGTCCGGCAGCGGCGACTGGCTCAACGTGGAGTCCACCGTCAACCGCCACCAGGGCGGCCTGATCTTCAACAGCCGGGACGTGACCGAGCGGGTCCGCCTCCAGGCCCAGCTCCAGCACAGCGCGGAGCACGACCCGCTCACCGACCTCCCCAACCGCGCCCTGTTCACCCGGCGGGTCCGCCAGGCCCTCACCGGCCGCCGCGCCGGGGACCACAGCACCGCCGTGCTCTTCATCGACCTCGACGGCTTCAAGGCGGTCAACGACTCCATCGGCCACCAGGCGGGCGACGAACTCCTCGTAGAGGCCGCCCGGCGGCTCCAGGACTCGGTGCGCGCCGGCGACACCGCCGCCCGCCTCGGCGGCGACGAGTTCGCCGCCCTGATCATGGGCGACGGCAGTCGCGACCGCTCCGCCCGCGAGTACCTGGTCCACGAGATCGCCGACCGGCTGCGCACCACCCTGTCGCAGCCCTACCTCATCGCCGGCAGCGAGGTCCGGGTCGCCGCCAGCATCGGGGTCGCCTTCGCCGACCCCGGCATCACCCCCTCGGACCTGATGCGCAACGCCGACCTCGCGATGTACCGCGCCAAGGCGGGCGGCAAGGACCGCGTCGAGCTGTACGCCCCCCAGATGCAGGCCGAGGTGGTCCGCAAGGCCGAACTGGCCGGACGCCTGCGCACCGCCCTCGACGACGGCGAGTTCGCGCTGCTCCACCAGCCCGTGGTCTCCCTCGCGGGCGGCGAGATCACCTCCGTGGCCGCGCAGGCGCGCTGGCGCTCCGCCCAGGGCATCCTCTTCACCCCCGCCGAGTTCCTGCGCGTCACCGAGGCGACCGAGGACCGCTCCGGGGCCGAGGGCGCCGGGCTCGCCGCCGGCGCCGCCACCCGAACGGCCGAACTGGGCAACTGGCTCCTCGAAGAGGCCGTGGTGCAGGCCGCCGAGCGCCACCAGGCCGGCCACGACGTGCCGGTGGCCGTCCGGATGTCCGCCCAGCGGCTCCTCGGCCTGGGGGTGCCGCACCAGGGGTCGGGCGGGGCGCCCCCCGCCTCGGTGGAGGCCCTGCTGACCCGGCACGGGCTGCCCTCGGGCGCCCTCGTGATCGAGCTGGCGGACAGCGACCCCCGGGTGCCCTTCGACGAGCTGGAGCGCCGCCTGGTGGCGCTGCGGCGGCTGGGAGTACGGATCGCCCTGGACGGCTTCGGCAGCGGTTACGCGGCCATCAGCGCCCTGCGCCGGCTGCCCGTGGACGTACTGAAACTCGACCGCGGGCTGGTCGAGGGGGTGGTGGAATCGGCCAGATTGCACAAGATCACGGCTGGTTTGTTGCGCATCGCAAATGATTTGGGCATGCAGTCCGTGGCCGACGGGGTGGACCTTCCCGAGCAGGTCCTCGCCCTCCGGGCCATGGGCTGCACCCACGGCCAGGGAATGGCCTTCTCCGGACCTCTGGACGAATACCGGCTGCGCAGGGCGCTGGTCCGCGGTACGTTCCCAGTACCCGGCGGGATCGCCCTTCCCGCCATGGCGGGCGGCACGCGGGGCGTCCCGGGAGGCCTCCATAGGGGCTCAAATAGTGAGACGTCCATCCCACCCACTTGACATCCCCCTCCCGGCGGAGGGAGGGTCAGTGCCATGCGCACCCGAATTCTCGTACTTGGAAAGCGCGTCGGCTGAAGCTGGGACCAAGATGTCCCCGCTCAACGCACCCGACGCGCTCCCCTCGCTTGCCATCCGGCACGAGGGGTTTTTTGTTGCACTGGCAAAACCCGAATCCTCGCAAAAACCCTCAGCTTCGAGAAGAGATTGCCGATGACCGAGCAGGCCACCGGGGCCCACCATCCGCAGCCGCGGGCCCGTACCGGAGGACAGCAGACCGCTGCGATCGAGCACGTCACGGGTGCGCAGTCCCTCATCCGTTCTCTCGAAGAGGTGGGGTGCGACACCGTCTTCGGCATCCCGGGCGGCGCCATCCTCCCCGCGTACGACCCGATGATGGACTCCAAGAAGGTCCGTCACATCCTGGTCCGCCACGAGCAGGGCGCGGGCCACGCCGCCACCGGCTACGCCCAGGCGACCGGCAAGGTCGGCGTCTGTATGGCGACCTCCGGCCCGGGCGCGACCAACCTGGTCACCCCGATCGCCGACGCGCACATGGACTCCGTCCCGCTCGTCGCCATCACCGGCCAGGTCTCCTCCAAGGCGATCGGCACCGACGCCTTCCAGGAGGCGGACATCGTCGGCATCACGATGCCGATCACCAAGCACAACTTCCTGGTCACCAAGGCCGAGGACATCCCGAAGACGATCGCCGAGGCCTTCCACATCGCCTCCACCGGCCGTCCCGGCCCGGTCCTGGTCGACATCGCCAAGGACGCCCTCCAGGCGCAGACCACGTTCAGCTGGCCGCCGTCGCAGGACCTGCCCGGCTACCGGCCGGTCACCAAGCCGCACGCCAAGCAGATCCGCGAGGCCGCGAAGCTGATCGTGCAGGCCAAGCGCCCGGTCCTGTACGTCGGCGGCGGTGTCATGAAGTCCGGCGCGACCGCCGAGCTGAAGGTCCTCGCCGAGCTGACCGGCATCCCGGTCACCACCACGCTGATGGCGCTGGGCTCCTTCCCCGACACCCACCCGCTGCACGTCGGCATGCCCGGCATGCACGGTGCGGTCACCGCCGTCACCGCCCTCCAGAAGGCCGACCTGCTGGTCGCGCTGGGCACCCGCTTCGACGACCGCGTCACCGGCAAGCTGGACAGCTTCGCCCCCTTCGCCAAGGTCATCCACGCGGACATCGACCCGGCCGAGATCGGCAAGAACAAGCCGGTCGACGTCCCGATCGTCGGTGACGCCCGCGAGGTCATCGCCGACCTGATCCAGGCCGTCCAGGCGGAGCACACCGAGGGCCACACCGGCGACTACTCCGCCTGGTGGAACGACCTCAACCGCTGGCGCGACACCTACCCGCTCGGCTACGACCTGCCCGAGGACGGCATGCTCTCGCCGCAGCAGGTCATCGAGCGCATCGGCCGGCTCGCGCCCAAGGGCACGATCTACGCGGCGGGCGTCGGCCAGCACCAGATGTGGGCCTCGCACTTCGTCAACTACGAGGAGCCCCGCACCTGGCTGAACTCCGGCGGCGCCGGAACCATGGGCTACGCGGTCCCGGCCGCGATGGGCGCCAAGGTCGGCCAGCCGGAGCGCACCGTCTGGGCCATCGACGGCGACGGCTGCTTCCAGATGACGAACCAGGAGCTCGTCACCTGCGCGCTGAACAACATCCCGATCAAGGTCGCGATCATCAACAACGGTGCGCTGGGCATGGTCCGCCAGTGGCAGACGCTGTTCTACAACCAGCGGTACTCCAACACCGTCCTGCATGCGGATGAGACCGGTCACGAGACGGTCGGCTCCCAGCTGGGCGAGTCCGTCGCGCCCCGCAAGGGCACCCGCGTCCCGGACTTCGTCAAGCTCTCCGAGGCCATGGGCTGCGTCGCCCTGCGCTGCGAGGACCCGGCCGACCTGGACAAGGTCATCGCCGAGGCCAACGCGATCAACGACCGTACGGTCGTCATCGACTTCATCGTCCACGAGGACGCCATGGTCTGGCCGATGGTCGCCGCCGGCACCTCCAACGACGAGGTCATGGCCGCCCGGGGCGTCCGTCCCGACTTCGGCGACAACGAAGACGACTGAGCGCAGAGCGAAAGAGAGAACGACTCACATGTCCAAGCACACGCTCTCCGTCCTGGTCGAGAACACGCCCGGCATCCTGGCCCGGATCGCCGCCCTGTTCTCCCGCCGCGGCTTCAACATCGACTCCCTCGCGGTGGGTGTCACCGAGCACCCCGACATCTCCCGCATCACGATCGTCGTGAACGTCGAGGACCTCCCGCTGGAGCAGGTGACCAAGCAGCTCAACAAGCTGGTCAACGTCCTCAAGATCGTCGAGCTGGAGCCGTCCAACGCGATCCAGCGCGAACTGGTCCTGGTGAAGGTCCGCGCCGACAACGAGACGCGCTCGCAGGTCGTCGAGATCGTCCAGCTGTTCCGCGCCAAGACGGTCGACGTCTCCCCGGAGGCCGTCACCATCGAGGCCACGGGCGGCGCCGACAAGCTGGAGGCCATGCTCAAGATGCTGGAGCCCTTCGGCATCAAGGAGCTGGTCCAGTCCGGCACGATCGCCATAGGGCGTGGCGGACGGTCCATCACGGACCGCAGCCTGCGGGCCCTCGACCGCAGCGCCTGATCCCCGCGCGCCCCTCCGCGAGCGCCGAACCCGCGGCTCGCCGGGCGCCCTGACGGGCGCCCGGCCCCCCGAGCCCGTATACCGAGACCGGTAGACCCGCACTTCCCTCCCCGCCGTACGGTGGGACGCAACGCACCAAGACCAAGGAGATTTTCCAGTGGCCGAGCTGTTCTACGAGTCCGACGCCGACCTGTCCATCATCCAGGGCCGCAAGGTCGCGGTCATCGGCTACGGCAGCCAGGGCCACGCCCACGCGCTGTCGCTGCGTGACTCCGGCGTCGACGTGCGCGTGGGCCTGCAGGAGGGCTCCAAGTCCAAGGCCAAGGCGGAGGAGCAGGGTCTCCGCGTGGTCTCCGTCGCCGAGGCCGCGGCCGAGGCCGACGTCATCATGATCCTCACCCCGGACCCGATCCAGGCCCAGGTCTACGAGGAGTCCATCAAGGACAACCTGAAGGAGGGCGACGCACTCTTCTTCGGCCACGGCTTCAACGTCCGCTACGGCTTCATCAAGCCCCCGGCCAACGTCGACGTCGCCCTGGTCGCCCCGAAGGGCCCGGGCCACCTGGTCCGCCGCCAGTACGAGGAGGGCCGCGGCGTTCCGTGCATCGCCGCCGTCGAGCAGGACTTCACGGGCAGCGCCTTCGCCCTGGCCCTGTCGTACGCGGCCGGCATCGGCGGCACCCGCGCCGGCGTCATCAAGACCACCTTCACCGAGGAGACCGAGACCGACCTGTTCGGTGAGCAGGCCGTCCTCTGCGGTGGCGCCTCCGCGCTCGTCAAGGCCGGCTTCGAGGTCCTGACCGAGGCCGGCTACCAGCCGGAGATCGCGTACTTCGAGTGCCTCCACGAGCTGAAGCTGATCGTGGACCTCATGTACGAGGGCGGCCTGGAGAAGATGCGCTGGTCGGTCTCCGAGACCGCCGAGTGGGGCGACTACATCACCGGCCCGCGCGTGATCACCGACGCCACCAAGGCCGAGATGAAGAAGGTCCTCGCCGAGATCCAGGACGGCACCTTCGCCAAGACCTGGATGGAGGAGTACCACGGCGGTCTGAAGAAGTACAACGAGTACAAGGACGCCGACTCCGAGCACCTGCTGGAGACCACCGGCAAGAAGCTGCGCAAGCTCATGAGCTGGGTGGACAGCGAGGAGAGCTGATCCTCCGCGGCGGGGGCGGGGCGGGTGCGGCCCGGCCCCCCCCGGCCGGGATGTGGGCCACCCCGAGCGTGGCGTGGCCACCCCGTCCAACCACCGCCGGGGGATACTTACGGCCCGGCCGGAAACCATACGGGATACCCCC